>NZ_JAJNOE010000016.1:0-104715 GCF_027854445.1 Aeromonas sp. PI_26 | reverse complement strand
CTTTTTTTGAAGAAAATCACGAAAATTTCAAATTATTCAATTAGAAACAGCTTATTCAGTGTATATATACAATGTTATCCACAATCCTGTTATTTCACTCCCATTTTAGCGTCATTTATGTCGCCTTTAGTGACCTTGGGAATGCCATACTGGAGCCGATAACCTCTCCCGAGTGGTCCATGGTAGCGCCAATCAGGAAAGCTGGTTACCATGGAGGTGAATATAGTGTTGCACCTTTTTTGCTTTCATTTACAAAAGGTCTTTTAAGATGAATTTATCCAAGTTTCCCGTATATATGCAGGCCGCAATCCTTGCTCTGGTATTGGCAGTGGTTGGCTACCTGGTTGCCCAGGCCCTGCAGTTCTCTTTGAAAGCGGAAGTGATTTTTGCAGCAGGTCTGGCCATCGGCGGTTTCGTGGTACCGCTGTTCCTGAAGCGAACCCCGGCTAATGTCGCCGAGTCGATCGCCAATCAGGAGACTTGCACCTTATATGTAGGCAACCTGCCATATCGCGCCAATGAGATCGCAGTGCGCGAATTGTTTGCCGAACAGGGCCAGGTCATTTCCGTACGGTTGATGAAAGACAAGGCAACCGGCAAGCGCAGAGGTTTCGGTTTCGTGGAGATGCCCGCCGCCGATGCCGCCAAAGCGATTGCCGCTTTGAATGATAAAGAGTACCAGCAGCGCACCCTCAAGGTGCGTGAAGCGAATGACAAACGTGATAAAGAGGAAAGAGAAGGTAGCGAAACTGACGCCTAACCGCTCGTCAGTACTTCACCTCTTCCAGTGATGACAGCCCCCATGCTTGCAAGGGGGCTGTCAGTTTTTGAGCCTCCCCATCCAGCCGGGTACAGTAAGCCCTGGCAATTACCTCTTCTATATGTACAGGCTGCACGATGGCATGCCTGCCATTGTTCAGCAACCAGGCCACCCGTTTGGCAACGGCACTGCCCGAGTCAATAAGCTGACATTGCGGCATCAGTTGCCCAATCTCTTCATTGAGTAGCGGGAAGTGGGTGCAACCAAGCACCAGCGTATCCGGCTTCTCTTCCCCTTCCAGCCAGTCGGCCAATACCTCGTGCAGCAGCGCCATATTGACCGGCAGGCCCGCCAGCTTGTGTTCGGCTTCTATGACCAGCTCGGTGGTGCCCTTGAGCAGCACACGCTTGCCGGGAGCAAACTGGGCGATCAGTTCGTGGGTATAGTCGCGGCTGACGGTGCCTGGAGTGGCCAGCAGACCGATACAACCGTTGCGAGTCTGTGCAGCGGCGGGCTTGATGGCTGGCACCACCCCCACCACGGGAATATCCAGTGCCTCGCGCAGGGCCGGCAGCGCTATGGTGCTGGCCGTGTTGCAGGCAATCACCACCAGATCGATATGATGACGGGCCACCATGGTGGTCACCAAGCGGGTGCAGGCAGCAATCAGGGCGGGCTCGCTCAATTCACCATAGGGGAAGTTGGCGTTGTCGAAGCAGTAGAAATAGTTGTGTGCCGGCAGAACGCGGCGGATCTCCCGGTAGATGGTCAGGCCACCCATACCGGAATCAAACACGAGAATATTGGCCACTTGATCTCCCCTTTGGTGCAAGGCGGCGATCATACTCCCGCCTGCCGCCAATAGAAAAGGCCCTGCCAATGGCAGGGCCCGGGTTTTTCAAAGATGAACTGAATAAAGCATCAGAAACGGTAGTCGGCTGTTACTTTGAACTCGGTACCCGGTGATGCATAGCCTTTGGCGACTTCGTAATTGCGATCAAACAAATTATCGATGCGACCGCCCAATGTCAGCTGATTAGTAGCTGCGTAGGTCGTACCCAAGTTCACAAGGGTATACGGGCTCAATTCAACATTGCCAACATCAAGTCTTTCACCAACATATAGCACCTCTGTACTCCAAGTCATTTGACCTGTCGTAAAACTGGTCAGCCAGGCACCTTTGTGTTTCGCTCGACGCAAAAGTTGCTGATCATTCTCATTTTTGTCCTTGGCGCGAGTGTAGTCATAGCTGAAGTCATGATGTACAAGCCAAGTATCCAAACCAAGTGCCAACTCGATACCTTCGATATCGGCATCAGTATTATCTTTGGTGCAGGTGATATAACCTTTTTGGCACTTAATCAGATTTTGGATTTGGTTACGATAGAAGTTTGCTGACCAGTCCCAACCGGTATAACGACCGGAGAAATCCAGCTCCAGATTCTTGCTCTCTTCTGGTTTCAGCGCCGGATTCTCATAACCCGGAGAGTAAAGATCCATAAAGGTTGGCGCTTTGAAGCCAGTACCGTAACTCAGCCGGACATGATGGTTCTCATCGATATCCAGCCCGCTGGCGGCAGACCATGTGTTGTGACGACCATATTGCTGGTTGTCATCGGTACGACCTGACAGCTCCCAGAGCAGCGCCTGCCAACGGTAGCTCCCCACGGCAAACAGACCGGTATTGTCACGATCTGGAGCCTTAAAACCGGTTGGTACAGGAACACCGGTACTCCAATCTTCTCCACGAGAGTCAGACTTCATCTGTTCACGCTGCCAGTCAGCTCCACCGGTCAGGTTAAGCCCCTTAATACCACTCCAGTTGTTAATCCAGGAGATGCGGGTTAAACCAGTATGAATAGGCTTACCACTACCCTCCCCTTGAGTCTCCAGCCAAGTCTTCAGCTTGTTCTCGCCATAACTGGCCTCTAATCGGCTGGTCAACGTCTCGCTTTGGAATTTGAGACCACCATCATATTGGAAAGCCTGTACCCGGCTCTGATCCGCTGACAGATAGGGGTCGTCCGTTTCTGTCAGATTGTCATAACCCTGAGCATTGAAATCCGCGCTCCATGCATCATTAAAAGCGTGGTTCAAACCGATTTGACCATTGCGGCCGGAGAAACCATCCCGGTCAGGCTGCTGGGCATTGGCTACGACATCAAAACCATCGGTACGCTCGTAGCCGATCAGCATGTTCATATCGGTTTTTTGACCCAATGACTGAACCGTTCTGAGCTCGCCTTGGCCATAACCATTGCTGCCAGCACCGCCCTTCAGGTGTGTCTCACTGCCATTCTTGGCGGATGTTTTAGTGATGAGGTTGATAACGCCGCCAATGGCATCGGAACCATACACCGCCGCGCGTGGGCCACGGATATACTCGATGCGCTCGATATTGCCGAGCGGGATTTGGCTGAGATCAGGCGTACCCGCCACCATGGCGGCAATCGGACGACCATTCATCAAAACAAGCGAGTGGTTGGAGTTGGTTCCACGGATAAACAGGCTGCTGATGTGACCCCGGCCTCCCAGTGTCGCCATCTGCACGCCGGGCAGGGTTTTCAGCAGATCGGGCAAACTCTGAACCTGACGAGATTCGATCTCGGCACGATCGATCACCACAACGGGCGCCAGCACCGAGCTGACCGGTTGTTCCACGCGGTTGGCCGTAATGACCAGAGTTGGATTGATGGGGATGGTGGTTTGGGCAAACGCCGCCGTCGGCAACAGGGCAGCCGCCAGAAATTTCTTCGACATGAGAGATCCTTAAGTTCGCGTAAGTATCTACTTCGTGGCCGGTTTCTCTCGGCCCGAAATACGAACTCTGGCAGGTCTTCGGGCTCGGGGGCTGATAGCCTATGGCGACGGCTTCCCGCCTGACGGCAGTGCCCTGATGTCGCTTCGTTCCCCCTTACCGCTGCGCGCCAGCTCCGGATTCTCACCGGATTCCCTATTAAGCATGATGCGCCAAAGCGGGAGGATTATAGGCAGAGCCAAGCTGGATGTATAGCCATCCAGATTTCTATTTATTGCCAGCCAGCGCTGCCAGCCGCTGCTGGGCCCCCTCCATTACCGCCTGCACCCCGGGATGGGAGAGATGGCGCCCTGCCGAGACCAGATAGTAAGAGAGTGTGACGTCAGTGAGGGTTGCAATCCGTTCCACCCCGTAGAGACGGCCAATCTCGTCAGCCATCGCCAGCGGTGCCGGGAAAATGCCCATCCCCGCCTTGCCAAACGACTTCATTAGAGTGGAGTCATCAAACTGCCCCACCAGATGGGGATGAATGCCCTGCTGGCGATACCACTCCAGCAACCGATCGTGGGTGGCCGATTTCTCTCCGGGGATCAGCAACGGCAACCCCTCCAACGAGGCGGGAAAGCCATCCCGCGCCCGCGCCGCCAGCTCGGGGCTGGCAAACAACGCCAGCGGGCTGCGCCCCAGCTCGTGGTTGTAGCCGCGCACGCCGCTGTCGGGAGGGAGCGGGCGATCGATCAGCACCATATCCAGTTTGTGGCGGGCCAGCTCGCTGAACAGCTGCTCGGCCCGCTCCTCGTGACACACCAGCCGCAGCGGGGTCGCCAGCGCCATGGCGGGGGCCAGCAGATCGAACGCCAGGGTTCGGGGTACCGAATCGGCGATCCCCACCTGCATGGTCAGCTCCTGACTGGCGTGGCGCAGGGTGTGCTCCAGCTCGGCGCCGAGCGAGAAAATCGCCCCCGCCTGCTCCTGCGCCTGCCGTCCGGCTGCGGTCAGAACCAAACGCCGTCCAACCCGGTTGAACAGCGCCACCCCGAGTGACAGCTCCAGCTCGGCGACCTGACCGCTGATGGTCTGCGGCGTTAAGTGCAGCTGTTCGGCGGCCTGCGTCACGCTGCCGCAGCGCGCCACATGCCAGAAGTAGTAGAGCTGTTTGTAGTTGAGCATGCCGTTCCCTATCAGTTTTTACCGAACAACCATCAGCGAGAATCTGATTTTATCGAAACATTGCGCGCTCTAGCATGCAACCATTATCTGAACTGCCCTGCGAACCATCATGCTGGACGTTGTTGTACTCTTCTTTCTGTTTGGTCTGCTGGCCGGTCTGGTGCGCTCCGAGCTCAAACTGCCTCCTGCCCTCTACGACACCCTCTCTCTCTTTCTGCTGCTGGCCATCGGCCTCAAGGGCGGTGTGGGTCTGGCCCAACAATCCCTGCAACCTCTGCTGCCACAACTGGCGCTGGTGATCCTGCTCGGCGTGGTGCAGACCCTGCTCGGCTTTGCCGTGCTGCGACTCAAGATGAACCGGGTGGATGCCGCCGCCACCGCCGCCCACTACGGCTCGGTCAGCGTCGCTACCTTCGCGGTCGGAGTGAACTGGCTCACCGAACGGGGCATCAGCTTTGAATCCCAGCTCTCCATCTTCCTCGCGGTGATGGAGATCCCCGCCATTCTGGCGGGCATAGTGCTGGCCCGCGGCATCAGCCGCGAGACCCGCTGGCGCATGCTGGCCCACGAGACCTTCCTCGGCAAAGGGGTAACTCTGCTGCTCGGCGGCATGGCTATCGGCTATCTGGCCGGACCGGATGGGATTGCCCCGCTCAAACCGCTGTTTGTCGACCTGTTCAAGGGAGCGCTGGCGCTGTTCCTGCTGGAGATGGGCCTCATCGTCGCCCGTCAGTGTCAGGATCTGCGCCGCCACGGCCTGTTCCTGCTCGGCTTCGCCCTGTTGATGCCGCTCGCTTCAGCGGGACTGGGGCTGGCGGCTGGCCAGCTGATGGACCTCTCCCTCGGCGGCCTGACCCTGCTGGCCACCCTGGCAGCGAGCGCCTCCTATATTGCCGTGCCGGCCACCATGCGCATCGCCGTGCCTCAGGCCAACCCGGGGCTGTCCCTCAGCGCCGTTCTGGGGGTCACCTTCCCGTTCAACATCATGCTGGGGATCCCGCTCTACCACAGCTGGGCCCGCCACTTCACGGAGTAGCCACATGCAGACCGAGACCCGCACCCTGCTGACCGTCATTACGGAAGCCAATCTGGAGCCGACCCTGCTGCGCACCCTAACCCGCGAGGGGCTGCGCGGCTACACCATCACAGATGCCCGCGGCAGGGGGGATCATGGCGAGCGCAACGCCAGCTGGAGCGAGAGCGGCAATATCCGGCTGGAGGCGATCTGCAACCGGGAGCAGGCGGAGCGGCTGCTGGCCCATCTGCAGAGTCGTTACTACCCCGATTACGCCATGATCGCCTTTCTGCAACCGGTCGAAATCGTGCGACCCGAGAAATTCTGAGCCGGCTTGCCGGCTCTTTTTGTTCACCAAAAGCAAACGTTTAACAGCAAGGATTCAGAGAAAATGAACACTCCTCCCATGATCGGCCTGGTAATGGGCTCCGACTCCGACTGGCCCGTGCTGCAGGCTGCCGCCCGCATCCTCAAGGAGCACAGCGTGCCCTACGAGGCGCAGGTGGTCTCGGCCCATCGCACCCCGGATCTGCTGTTCGAGTATGCCGCCACTGCCCGCGCGCGCGGCCTGCGTGCCATCATCGCCGGAGCCGGTGGCGCCGCCCACCTGCCGGGCATGGTCGCCGCCAAGACCACATTGCCGGTGCTGGGAGTGCCCATCCCCTCGCGCCATCTCAAGGGGATGGACTCCCTGCTCTCCATCGTGCAGATGCCCAAGGGAGTACCCGTCGCCACCTTCGCCATCGGCGAGGCGGGGGCCGCCAACGCCGCCCTGTTTGCGGTCTCTCTGCTCTCCGTTGCACAAGACGGCAACGCCCCCCGCTACCGGCAGCAGCTCGACGACTTCCGCACCCGCGAGCGTGACCGGGTGCTGGCACTAACGCTGGAGGAGCCGACATGATCCTGCCACCCGCCACCCTCGGCATGCTGGGGGGCGGCCAGCTTGGCCGCTACTTCGTGATGGCCGCCCACCGCCTCGGCTACAAGGTGGTGGTGCTGGATCCCGACCCGGCCAGCATCGCCGGTGCCGCCGCCGATCACCATATTGTCGCCCCCTATGACGACCCGACCGCCCTGCACGAGCTGGCCAGCCGCTGCGAGGCCATCAGCTGCGAGTTCGAGAACGTGCCCGCCGCCACCCTCGCGCTGCTCGAAAATCAAAAGCCGGTGCGCCCAGCCGCCAGCGCGGTGCGCATATGTCAGGATCGCCGCGAGGAGAAAGCCTTTCTGTGCGGAGCTGACATCCCGGTCGCCCCCTATCTGGCGCTACTGCCGGAAGAGCCTATCCCCGCACAGGCCAGCGAACTCTTACCCGCCATTCTCAAGACGGCCCGCGAAGGGTACGACGGCAAGGGGCAGTGGCAAGTGAGCGACCTGGATGAGCTGGCGAGCGCGCTGGCAGCCAGTGGCGTGCCCTGCGTGCTGGAAAAACGGCTGGCGCTGGAGGGGGAGTTTGCCCTGACCCTGGCCCGCAGTCCGAGCGGCGCCATCAGCGCCCTGCCGCTGGTACAGAACTGGCACAGCGGCGGCATCCTCGATCAGACTCGCTCCCCGGCCAAGGTGCCGGCGCTGGAGCGCGAAGCCAAAGCAATAGCCGAGCGGCTGATCGCGACCCTCGATTACGTCGGGGTGCTGACGGTGGAGTTCTTCCTGGTGGAGGGGAGGCTATTGGTCAACGAGCTGGCGCCCCGTCCCCACAACTCGGGTCACCCCAGCCTCGACAACGCTGCATGCAGCCAGTTCGAGTTGCAGGTGCGCGCCCTATGCGATCTGCCGCTGCCGGAGCAGATTGCCGTGCGCCCAGCCCTGTTAATCAACCTGCTGGGGGATCTCTGGCAAAACGGCACGCCCGACTGGGCCGCTCTGCTGGCGCTGCCCGGCCTGCATCTGCACCTCTACGGCAAGGGCGAACCCCGCCCCGGCCGCAAGATGGGCCACATCACGGTAACCGGTGATGAGTGGTCAACGGTGGAAGAGAGCTGCCGTCAGGCCCGCCAGCTGCTGGGGCTAGCGCCGCGCTGATCGACCATCGGAAATGCAAAGACCCGGGCATGGCCCGGGTCTCTGTTTTTGCTTGCTGTGGCAGGGAGGCTTGTCAGGCCCGCTCCACCGCGACCGGTGCCGGCAGGCGGATGGTGAGGGAGAGCACCAGCGCCACCACCAGCAACACCAGGATCAGGTGGAAGGTCGCCATAAAGCCACCAAACAGGGAAGCCACGATGGAGCCGATGATGCTGCCCAGACCAAAGCCCAGATAGATGACGCCGTAGTTCTTGGTCAGGTTGTTGAGACCGAAGAAGTCGCTCACCAGCGAGGGGTAAACAGTGATGGTGCCGCCGAAGCTGAATGCCACACAGGCCACCGCCACGAAGAAGAGGTTGGCGTTGAGCGGTACAAACAGCAGCAGCGCCATGCCCGCCAGGGTAATCAGCTGGGCAATGGTGATGACCCGGATGCGGGACATCTTGTCGGAGAGGATACCCAGCACTAGCCGGCCGCCCAGGTTGGCCATGGCGATGATGGCGACGGCATTGGCGGCAACCACGGCAGGCAGACCCACCATCTTCTCGCCGATATCCTTGGCCACGCCGATGACGTAGAGGCCGCTCATGCAGGCGGTGAGGAACATCAGCGCCAGCATCCAGTACTGCGGCTTGCGCATCGCCTCGGCCAGGGTGAAGTCACGGCTCTCGCTCTGCTGAACGGAAGCGGCCTGCTTGGGCGCATCCTTCATCAGCATGCCGCCCACCAGCACCATGGACATGGCGATCAGCCCCCACAGCTGGAAGGTGGTCTCAAGGCCGGAGCTGGAGAGCAGCAGCAGGTTGATGTATTTGAAACCGAGACTGCCGAGGCCGTAGGCACCGATGGAGCAGGCGGAGATCAGACCCTTGCGCTCCGGGAACCACTTCACGCAGTTGGAGAGGGTCATCAGGTAGCCGGTACCGTCGGCAAAACCGACCAGAATGCCCGCGCAGAGGTAGAGCATCGCCAGATTGCTGGCATGGGCGGTGAGGAAGAAACCGATGCCGAGCAGCACACCAGCGCCCAGGGTCACGTTGCGCACCCCGAACCGCTCCTGCAGTTTGCCCGCCATGGAGGAGGCGACTGCCAGCGACAGGCTGAGCAGACCGAAGGCGAAAGCGACCTGACTCACCGGCTCGTCCAGCTTGTCGGAGAGCTGAGCGTTGAACAGGCTCCAGGTATAGACAGAACCCAGTGCAAACTGGGTGATGATGGTACCGATCAGTGTCAGGTACCGGGTGCGGTTCAGATCGATGGTCATGATGCGTCTCGGTCGATGGCCTTAAGGAAATTGAGGCCACTATAGGCAAGACGCAGTTCGCGCCGATCGATTAAGGCATGAAATGCAGATCGGCGGGAATGAATGACAATCAGAGCCGCATCAGCTGACGGAACGCCTTGATGTTGCTGCGACTGACCGGCACCTCGAACGGCAGGTCATGGAGCCGGATGAGATAGGTACTGTTAAACCAGGGGACGATTTCGCGGATCTTGTTGATGTTGACGCAGTAGGAGCGGTGGCAGCGAAAGAACCCCTCGGCAGGCAGGCGGCTGACAAACTCGCTGATGGTCATGGTCATCACGTAGCGATCGTCGCGGGTGTAGACATAGGTGAGCTTCTCGTCGGCTTCCGCGTAGTAGATCTGCTCGCAGGGGGTGACGATGATGCGCTCCCCCTTCACCAGATTGACGGTGCGATTGTGCGGGCTGCTCCCCTCGCCGCTCGCCTCCCCCGTGGAGGCTGGCTGCGACTTGCCCGCATGCTCGAGCTTTTGCAGCAGATTGATGATGCGGGGCTCGTTGTAAGGCTTGAGGATGTAGTCGAACGCCTCCAGCTCGAACGCCTCCACCGCAAACTCCTTGTAGGCGGTAACGAAGACAATGTGGGGCGGATGGCTCGACTTGTGCAGGTTCTTGGCCAGCAGCAGGCCATCGATGGAGGGGATCTGGATATCCAGAAACACCACATCAACCTCGTGATCCTGCAGGTATTTGAACGCCTCCAGCCCGTCCTCGAAGCTCGCCACTATCTCGATCTGGCTGTGCTGACTCACCAGATAGATCAACTCCTCGCGGGCCAGATACTCATCTTCGACAATAATGGCTTTCAGCATGACAACACCTCTCGCGGCACACACTTATCCTCAACCATGATGGCACTCAGCATGGCATCGACTCCTGATCCGGCAGATAGAAACTCACCTCGGTACCCGGTTCCAGCCGCTTGAGATGCAGGCCGTCGCCATAGAGCAACTTGACCCGCTGATGCACGTTCATCAGGCCGATGCTGCGACTCTCCACCCGACCGGCGGCCACCCCGTCGATCACCGCCTGACTGATGCCGTAACCTGTGTCCCGCACCGATACCCGGATGCCACCCGCCAGCTGTTTCACCTCGATGGTGACCCGACCCGGCGCGCTGCGGGGCTGGATGCCGTGCAGGATGGCGTTTTCCACCAGCGGCTGCAACAGCAGGCTCGGCACCTGAATGTGCACGTCGTCCACCTCGAACACCACCTCCAGCTTGTCGCCGAAGCGGGCCTGCTCGATGGCCACGTAGTCGCGCACCTGCTGCAGCTCCTCCTGAATGTCGATGAGCTCATCCCCCTTGTTGAGGTTGTAGCGCAGATAATCCGCCAGATTGGCAATGAGCTGGCGCGCCTGCTGGGGCCGGATGCGGATCAGCGACGAGATGGCGTTGAGGGCATTGAACAGGAAGTGCGGGTTGATCTTGCTCTGCAGCGCGGTGAACTCCGCCTTGCGGGTCATCTCTTTCAACTGCTCGATGCGCGACACCTCCATCTGGGTGGAGATGAGCTGGGAGAGGCCGACCGCCATCTCCCGCAGCGAACTGGTGATGCTGTGGGTGCGGCGGTAGTAGATCTTGAGGGTGCCGCTCACCGAGCCGTTCTCCCGCAGCGGAATAATGATGACCGAGTGGAAATCGGAGAGGTGATACTGGCGCAGATCGTTGTTGATGATGATCTGGTCGAGCAGCACCGCCTGCTGGGTCATGCCGCTGATGGCGTGGTGCTCGTCCAGCTCGTAATAGTCCTTGCCCACCCCGACATAAGCCAGCACGTCATGGGTATCTGTGATGGCCACCGCATCGGCGCTGATGTCGCGCCGGATCACATCGCACACCTGACTGAGGGAGTGGCGATCGATGTTCTGGAAGAAAGGCAGCGTCTTGTTGGCAATATCGAGCGCCAGCTTGGCCTGCTTGGCAGCAATCAGCTCCTTCTCGTCATCCAGATCCTGCACCAACTTGATGATAAGGCCGATGCAGAGCGCCCCGGCGATCATCGGATAGGCGATATGGTTGACGATCTCCACCCCGACTTCGTGGGGCTCAGTCAGCAGCCAGATGAGCAGCATGGTCAGCCCTTCGCACAGCATCCCCGCCAGAATACCGTAGAGCCAGAGCCGCGACTTGCGGCAGCGCAGGTGCAGCCAGGTGGCGAGCAGACCGGCGATGATGCTGGCAATCAGGCAAGGGATGGAGGTGTGGCCATCCATGTCGATGAGGTAGCGGTGCAGGCCTGAGATAACCCCGGCCGGAATGCCGACCCAGGGGCCGAACAGGATGCCGCCGGAGATGATGGCGATGATCCGCACGTTGATCAGCGCCCCCTCCACCGGAATGCCGGTGTAGGTGCTGAACACCGCAAACAGGCCGAAGATGGAGGCTACCAGCACCAGCTCGGCCGGGGTGTGATCCCGCTTCTGGAACAGCCGCTGGAACGGCCGGGTGCGGGTCAGGAAGAAGAGGGTCATCAGCATCAGCGCTGCCCGCTCGAACACCGCCAACAACATCATCTGATTCTCAAGCATCTGCGCCCCCTTGCGGCAACCCGACCGATCACCCTAACCCTGACCAATAAATCGGGGCCGGATAAACCAGCCCCTGTGACATCAACAGTACTGACCGGCCACCCAACCGGAGGACCAGGCCCACTGGAAGTTGTAACCGCCGAGCCAGCCGGTCACATCCACCACTTCGCCGATGAAGTAGAGGCCCGGTACCTTGCGCGCTTCCATGGTCTTGGAGGAGAGCTCGTTGGTATCGACGCCCCCCAGGGTCACTTCGGCGGTGCGATATCCCTCGGTGCCGTTGGGCAGGATCTGCCAGTCACCCAGCAGGTTGGCGATCGCCTCAAGTTCCCGCTCGTTGTACTGACGCATCGGCTTGCTGACCAGCTGACCCAGCTCCACCAGCTTGTCGACGAAGCGCTTTGGCAGCTCGCGCCCCAGCACGGTTTTCAGCTCCTGCGCCGGGTGCGCCTGCGCCCATTCACGCAGGGCAGCCGGAATATCCAGCTCCGGCAGCAGGTTGATGTGGATCTTCTCGCCGGCATGCCAGTAGGAGGAGATCTGCAGGATGACGGGGCCGGAGAGGCCGCGGTGGGTGAACAGCATCGCCTCCTTGAAGCGGGTGCCATCCTCGGCGGTCACCGCCACCGGCAGGCTGATGCCCGCCAGATCGGCGAACGCCTCTTTCTCCGCCTGATGGAGGGTAAAGGGCACCAGACCGGCGCGGGTCGGCAGCACGTTGAGGCCGAACTGCTCCGCCAGCTTGAAGCCATAAGGGGTCGCCCCCAGCTTGGGCATGGAGAGACCGCCGGTCGCCACCACCAGCGAATGACAGCCGATCTCACCCTTGCTGGTCGTCAACACAAACCCTTCGTCCTGTTTGCTGACGGTGAGAATTTCGGTCTGGAACTGCAGGGTCACCCCGGCCCAGTCGCACTCGGTGAGCAGCACATCGACGATATCCTTGGCACTCTCGAGACAGAACAGCTGACCCAAAGTGCGCTCGTGATAGTTGACCCCGTGGCGATCCACCAGATCGATGAAATCCTGCTGGGTGTAGCGGGCCAGCGCCGACTTGCTGAAGTGGGGATTCTCCGACAGGTAGGCGTGAGCGCCAGCCTGATGGTTGGTGAAGTTGCAGCGACCGCCGCCACTGATGAGGATCTTGCGGCCCGGTTTCTTGGCATTGTCGAGCACCAGCACGGAGCGGCCACGGTAGCCCGCCTGCGCCGCACACATCAATCCGGCCGCACCGGCCCCGATCACCACCACATCGACCTGCTTCATCATCACTCACTTATCAAAATAGAAACGGCACCTGGCCAGAACCGAGATTGCCTCTGGCGGAACAGAACCATAGTGGCTGCCCACCAGAATAAACAACGGCCCTTAAAAGGGCCGTTATTGTACTGGCTGAACACTAAGTGTCCACGACTATCAGGCGTTGCTGTCCATGATGCTGGCAGGGGCGCCTTTGGCCAGTTCGGCCAGCTCCTTGTCGATGAAGTAGAGGCCTTTGCCATCTTCACCCACCAGACCCAGACGGTCGACGATGCTCTTGAACAGCTTCTCCTCTTCATGCTGCTCGGCCACATACCACTGCAGGAAATTGAAGGTGGAGTAGTCCTGGGTGGTGAAGGCTACGTGGGCCAAACCATTGATGCACTTGGTGATGTGATACTCGTGCTCCAGAGTGGTACGGAACACATCGCCCAGCGACTTGAACTCGTGGGGAGGGGCATCAATGGCACCCAGCTTGGGCATGGCGCCGGTCTCGCTCACATAGGTGAACAGACGCTCCATGTGCTGGCGCTCCTCGACCGCGTGCTGGCGCAGGAAGGTCGCCGCCCCTTCAAAGCCCTTGTCTTCGCACCAGGCGCTCATCTGCAGATAGAGATTGGAGGAGTAGAACTCCAGGTTAATCTGCTCGTTCAACTTCTCGATCATGGCTTGGGCCAGCATCTTGTTTCTCCTCAGTGATTTGGTATCGATTGTCGCCACACTCCCGCCGCGAATCAACCCGCCAACGAGAGGGAGATCCCGTTTCTTTCAGCTCAGGGGGTCAGCTCCCCAAGGGAGGCGACATCCACTGGCGCAGCATAATCGACGCCCGGCAGCTCGAAGCCGTTGAGCTGCATGAAATCCTGCCGCAGCCCTGCAAAGTCCCCCAGCGCGTGGAAATTCTCCGGCGTCACCTTGGGCCAGAGCGCCGAAACGGCGGCCTGAATAGCCGGGTCGAGCTCGTGGTCATCCATCCGGATCAGCCGGTTGCCATCGGCCACCACCCCATTGGCCCCATACATCTTGGCGGCAAACAGTCGCTGCATCTGCTCGATGCAGCCCTCATGGACACCGCGCTCCTTCATCACCCCCATCAGCAAGCCGAGATAAACCGGCAGCACCGGAATATAGGCGCTCGCCTTGGTCACCAGCGCCTTGCAGACTGACACCCAGGCGTGGCCACCAATCTCGGCCAGTTGCAGGTTGATGGTCTCGGCGGTGGCGTGCAGATGCTCCTTGGCATAACCGATGGTGCCATCTCGATAGAGGGGATAGGTGGATTCCGGGCCGATGTAGGAGTAGGCGACGGTCTGCGCGCCGGGCGCGAGACAATCGGCCTGCTGCAACGCCTGCATCCAGAGCTGCCAATCCTCGCCCCCCATCACGGTGACGGTATCGCGGATCTCCTCCGGCGTGGCAGGCGCCAGCGACTGCTGCACCAGGGTATCGCGCTCCAGATCCAGCCCCCAACCACTGAATGGCTGGCCGGTGGTCTTGAGCACCGAGCGCACTTGCGTGCCGTCGGGCAGCACCCGGATGCCGCTCGCGAGCGAATAGATCACCAGATCCACCTGCCCAAGCTGCTGGCGGATGGTGTCGATGGCCTGCTGGCGCATGCCGTCGGAGAAGGCATCACCGATCAGGTTGATGGCGATACGCCCCTCCTGCTCCGCCTCCTTGCGAAACCAGATGTTGTTGTACCAACCGGCGCTGCCCAATCCTTTGTCGGAAGGGCCCCGCTCAAACGAGATGCCGATGGTGTCGGCACCGGCACCAAAGGCGAGCGCAATGCGCGACGCCAGTCCAAACCCGGAGGAGGCCCCCAGCACCAGCACCCGCTTGGGGCCGTTGAACGGGCCAGCAGCCTTGATCCGTTCGATCTGCTGCTGCACGGCGGCGCGACAGCCGATAGGGTGACAGTTGCGGGCAACACAACCTTGAATCTGGGGATGAATGATCATGGGAAGGCCTCCAAAGAAACTGGCTACAGCATAACCAAATCGAAGGAGATTAACTTGATGCCGGATCGCTATCAGTCAGAAAAGCAGAGGGAAATGAGGCGGATAAACAAAAGGGAGCACGTGACTCCCCAAAGCGGTATTCAGATGCTTTTTGTTGTTTTGTGTTCATTGCGAAGCACGGGCCCATCCTATGCCTCTCCCCCCAGATCGGCAAGCCGAGGGGTGTGACCGGCGTCAAACTCTTGTTTAATTTATAGGCAAATAGTGGTTAATAACTGAGTGGCTGACCCTGTGTCACACGTCATTAAACTCATTTAAATCCCAAAACTGTGCCTGAGGCACCATTTTAGTTTCAGCAGAGATTGGTATAGTGGGCTGAAGGATCGGTAAGGAGAACCCCCATGAGTGGAACAACCTATTACAAGCATATTCTGGCCGCGATCGACCTCTCTGAAGACAACCGCAAGGTGATCGACAAGGCGGTGGACAGAGCCCGCTCCAACGGCGCCAAGCTGTCGGTTATCCATGTCGATGTGGACCTCAAGGATCTCTACACCGAGATGATCGATATCGACATCGACAACGTGCAGGATCAGGTGATCGCCGAAGCGAAAGAGAAGCTGGAGGCATTTCTGGCCTCGGTGGACTATCCCATCGAGAAGAAGCTGGTGATCTGCGGCGATCTGAGCGAGCGGGTCAATCAGGCAGTCAAGGAGTACGAGATCGACCTGCTGGTGTGCGGCCATCGCCAGAGCTTCTGGAGCCTGCTCACCTCCAGCGCCCGTCAGCTGATGAATACAGTGCCCTGCGATCTGCTGGTCGTCCCCTTGCAGAAGTAATGAAACCGGCGTAGTTTGATTTGCTATGAACATGACCTCATTCAATCACAACTACTGGTGGTGCTGCTCCTAAACAGGCGGCACCGCGTTTCTATTGTAAATTTCCCAAAGAAAACACCGTGACCGCCGAGAGGCGGTCAGCTGTTTTTATCCCTTTGTCGCCTCCCGGCTCACCCAACTGGAGAGAGTGACATGCACAACCCCGTAATCCTGACTGGCGATCGTCCCACCGGCAAACTGCACATCGGCCACTATGTCGGCTCCCTGCGCCAGCGCGTCGAAGCCCAGCACCACTACCGTCAATTCGTGATGATCGCCGACCTGCAGGCGTTGACCGACAACGGCCACAATCCGGCCAAGGTGACCGACAACGTACTGGAGGTGATGGCTGACTATCTGGCGGTCGGCCTCGACCCGGCCAAGACCACCTTCTGCCTGCAGAGCGCCCTGCCCGCTCTCGCCGAGCTCACCTGCTACTACCTCAATCTGGTCAGCGTCGCCCGGCTGGAGCGCAATCCCACCGTCAAGGCGGAGATCCAGCAGAAAGGGTTCGAACGCACGCTGCCAGCCGGTTTTCTGGTCTATCCGGTGAGTCAGGCCGCCGACATCACCGCCTTTCGCGCCAGCCATGTGCCGGTCGGGGAAGATCAGCTGCCGATGCTGGAGCAGACCAACGAGATCGTCCGCCGCTTCAACTCGCTGGTAGGCAAAGAGGTGCTGACCGAATGCCAACCGATCCTGAGCGACACCGGCCGCCTGCCCGGCATCGACGGCAAGGCCAAGATGTCCAAATCCCTCGGCAACACCATAGAACTGGGCATGTCGGCGGAAGAGGTCAAACAGGCGGTGTTCGCCATGTATACCGACCCCAACCACCTCAAGGTGAGCGATCCGGGTCAGGTGGAGGGAAATACGGTGTTCGCCTATCTCGATGCCTTCCACCCCGACAAGGAGCTGGTCGCCGAGATGAAGGCCCACTACCGGCGCGGCGGACTGGGGGACATGCGCTGCAAGCAGGTGCTCAATGACTGCCTGCAGACCCTGCTCGCTCCGATGCGGGAGCGCCGGGCCGCGGCCATCGCCGACAAGAAGATGCTGCTGGAACTGCTCTATCAGGGCACCGAGCAGGCTCGCATCATCACCGATGAGGTATTGGCGGAGGTGAAAAGCGCCATGGGGCTCGACTACTTCGCCAGCATCCGCTGAGCGGGAGTCCCGAGTGCATCGTCGCCGTAGAGGTCGAACACCAGCTGGTGCAGCAGGCTCTTGAACCAGCCGATCGCCTCGTCGTGGGCGGTGAGCGGGTGCCCCGCCATCAGGTAGACGATGGGGATGGCGGGGTCGAGCTGGTGCATCCGCAGCGGGTAGTAGCGGCAGAAGTGGCGCCCGATCATCTCGGGCACCACCACCAGATAGCGACCGGTCGCCATCAACGGCGGCACCGCCATAAAGCTCGGCAACCGCACGCCCAACTCCCGCTCCACCCCGAAGCGGGCCAGCCAGAGCTCTACCATCGCCTGACTGTGACCCCAGCTGGAGGTGTGGATGTGGGGACGGCTCACCAGCTCGACCGGAGTCAGCACATCGGGCAATTCGCTGCCGAGCGGCGACAGGCAGACCAGCGGGTTGTTGAACCACTCCTCCCGCCACAAGCGGGGTGAGAGGTGATTCGCCCCGGCGAAACCGATCACCAGATCCAGCTCACCCTTTTCCAACTCCCGCTCGTAGTCGCTGTCCGCCAGCTCGCACACCTCAAGCCGACAGTGAGGGGCCTGCCGATGGAGCCTGTCCACCAGCACCGGCACCAGCCCGTGCTCTACCGAGCCCGGAGTGGCGATACGGAAAATCCGCCGCGCAGTGGCGGGATCAAACCCCTTGGCCTGCCGCAATCCCTGCTCCAGCATCGCCAGCGCCTGGCGCACCGGACCGGCCAGTGCCTTGGCTCGCTCGGTCGGCATCATCTCGCGCCGACTCATCACGAACAGCGGGTCATCCAGCGCCACCCGCAGCCGCCCCAAGGCGTGACTGACGGTGGATTGGGAGAGATGCAGCCGTTCGGCGGCACGGGTGACGTTGCGCTCCTGCATCAGCATGTCGAATACGGCGAGCAGGTTGAGGTCGAGACGGGCGAGCGAGCTATCCATCGATATTTGCCATAGTTAAATGCCAACAATTCATTTTTACCATAGTAACAGATTGCCTAGAATGCGCTGGCTTAATACATCGGAGATTCAAATGCGTAGCTATCTGTTATTGCTGGCCATTGGCCTGCTGTGGGGTTCCCAATTCATTTTCATGCACCAGGCCGTTGCCGAGTTGCCCCCCATTCTGGTGGCTGCCGGTCGTGCCCTGTGCGGCAGCCTGACCCTGGGTCTGCTCTGCCTGTTCATGCGACTCAAGAGTGAGCACACCCCGTGGCGCACCTATATGCTGATCGCCCTGCTGGATGCCACCATCCCCTTCATCATGGTCGCCTGGGGCCAACAGTATGTGGATAGCGCCATCGCCGCCGTGGTCATGGGTTGTATCCCGTTTGTGACTATTCTGGCTGCACCGCTGTTTATTTCTGGTGAAAGAATCACCAAAACCGGTCTGCTTTCCGTGATCATCGGCTTTGCCGGTGTGCTCACCCTGTTCTGGCCGAAACTCTCCCAGGGCATGAACGCCGGTCTGCTCGGTGCCATGGCCATCCTGCTGGGTGCCAGCTGCTTCGCCATCGGCCTGCTGATGATCAAGCGCTTCGCCAAGGACCATCCGGTCGTGGTCGCCCGCAATATCCTGATCTCCTCGGCAATCCAGTTGCTGCTGGTCGCCCCCTTCATGGTTGATCTCGGCAGCCTGACCCTGCCGAGCACCCAGGCCCTGAGCGCGATCACCGTGCTGGGTACCCTCTGTACCGGTCTGGTCTACTTCCTCTACATGGCGCTGATCCAGAAGGCCGGCCCGACGTTCGCCTCCTTCAGCAACTATCTGGTGCCGCTGTTCGGCGTGATGCTGGGTGCCCTGTTCCTCGGCGAGCAGATCCATCCCACCACAGGAGTTGCTCTGGCCCTGATCCTCGGCTCGGTCGCCATGAACCAGTGGGCGCAGCAGCGTCGCATGCAGCGCGAGGTCTCCCTATGTCAGGCATCCTGACCACACTGTGCGGTGGTCTGGTACTGATTGCCGGCTGGCAGTATCGCCAGCGGCTGGCCGGGATCTTGGGCCTGCTGATGGTACTGCTGCCCTGGTTCTTCGATAGCAAGCTGCAAGCCATGCTGAGCTATGCCCTGAATGCCTGAAGTCCATCTCTGAATGTGTGACGAGAGTCTATCTCTCCTGTTTTTGGGACTGTTTTAAAAAACCTCCGATTTGTCCCCCGCTACCGGCGCTCTGCGCCGGTTTTTTTATGCCTGCCAGCCGGCGTCAGATCAGATAGCGATAGCTGAGTCGCTCGTTCTTGCGCGGCCCGGTGATCTGCCAGCTCAGCAGAAAACCGCCGTCGCTCTCGGTCAACTCGGCGCTGTAGTGATCCGCCCCGCATAGATGGGGTTCGGCGGTCAGCCAGCGGCCATCCCCCTGCGGCAGCAGCTCGAACAGTTCGACCGGCGCCTCATAACGCAGATGGGAGAGACGGATCCCCCGTTCACTGCGCTGCCACCAGAAGCGGTTATGCATGGCGAGTTCCCTGCCATGAGGCGTGATGTAACAGCCCTGCTCGTTAAATAGCCAGCCCCCCTGATGATCGGTCACAGCCACAACCCCCTCGCCGCGACCATTCCAGTCGGTCGCCGACCCCTCGCCATTGCTGGCGGTGAAGCCAAATGCTCCGACCTGTGGCAATCGTGCCCATAAACGCTGGATTGCAGCTTCCATCTCGGCCATCATAGCCCCCTTAAAATTGACAACTGACGATAAATCAAACACATGAACTACTTGATAGGGGTCACCCTGCTCTGGTCATTCTCCTTCAGCCTGATCGGGGTCTACCTCGCTGGCCAGGTGGATGCCTACTTCTCGGTGCTGACCCGCATCGCCCTCGCCAGTCTGGTGTTTCTCCCCTTCCTGCGCCGCCGCTGGCTGCGCCCCGATCTGGCGGCCAAGCTGATGGCGCTGGGCGCCATCCAGCTCGGCATCATGTATCTCTTCTACTACCACTCCTTTCTGCTGCTGACGGTGCCGGAAGTGCTGGTCTTTACCATCTTCACTCCCATCTACGTCACCCTGCTGCACGACCTGCTGGAAGGGCGCTTCAAGCCCACCTATCTGTGGGGCGCCCTGCTGGCAGTGATCGGGGCTGCCGTCATCCGTTTCGATGGCCTGACCGAAAGCTATGTGCTGGGATTTCTGGTGGTGCAGGGGGCCAACCTCTGTTTCGCCCTGGGTCAGGTGGGCTACAAGGTACTGCTGGCGCGGGAGGCGGAGCAACCGCCACAACTGGCGGTCTTCGGCTGCTTCTATCTGGGAGCGCTGGTGATCGCATTGCCCGCCTGGTGGCTGCTGGGCAAGCCGCAATATCCGACGTCAGGGTTGCAGTGGGGCATTCTGCTCTGGCTGGGGGTGGGTGCCTCCGGCCTCGGCTACTTCCTCTGGAACAAGGGGGCAACGCTGGTCACCAGTGGGGTGCTGGCCATCATGAACAATGCTCTCATTCCGGCCGGCTTGCTGGTCAATCTGCTGCTCTGGGGCAAGGATACCGACCTGACCCGACTGACCATCGGCGGCCTGCTGATGCTGGCCTCGCTCTGGGTCTGCCAGCGTGATAAACGCGGCCAACCCTGACCGCACTCAGCCGACGACGGTGTTGTGCTCCCGTCTGGCCTGACTGTGACAGCTGGCCAGCCGGGCCAGCAGATGATCGAGCTGCTCGCCAGCCTGACTCTGCACCAACCCGATGCTGACGGTGACCGGCCGCTGTGACAGCAGGCTGGCATCGGCAATCTCGAGGCGCAGCCGCTCGGCGATCTCCAGCGCACTCATCCGCTCGGTCTGGGAGAGCATCAGGATAAAACCGTCCTCATCCCAGCGGGCGAAGGGATCTTCCCGCCGCAGTTCGTGGCGTACGATACGCGCCAGCTTGGCCAGCATGGCGTCGCAAGCCGCTTCGCCAAACAGTTGCTGGATTTTGGCCATGTGATCGACCGAAAACTGCAGCAGACTGAAAGTGCCACTCTCGGTCGCCAGCCGCTCCTCCAGCAGTTGCTCGAAGCGGCCACGGCTCTCCAAACCGGTCAGCGGATCGGTGCCATGTCGCTCCTCCACCAGCACGGCAGCGGGATCGAGGTGACGGACAACCCCCAGCAGATAGCCCCGCTCATCGCGACGCATCCGCTCTTCCAGCCGGATGTAGTGACCGTGATGATGCAGAATGCGGTATTCGAGGCGCAGACCGCTGCTGCGGCCGCTCTGGCAGGCGAGCAGGGCATCTTCCAGCCGGGCAACATCGTCGGGATGAACCCGATCCAGCCAGCCGAGATCATCCGGCCAACACTCTCCCAATCCCAACAGGCGCAGGCAGGAGGGATCACGCTGCAGTCCATGTTGGGCTGACCAGCTCCAGATCCCCGCCTCCAGCAGCGCCATGGCATCAGACAGCAGACCCGGATCAAGCCGGGCAGTCACATCGACCAAAGGTGTCTTGAGCATTTCCATGGGGCGCCTCGAAACAGGATCTGAATACCTGCTCAATAAGTAACATTGGCGTTCACGCCGAGCAACAGGGTCAGAGTGCTTTTCCCTGATACCCGTTCATCAAGGTCTGCCAGTTCTCCGGTACGAAGTGGAAACTGGTATGCAGTTGAGACTCTTTATTGAATGAACGGAGCAAGCGTTCCAGATTGGCCTTCTGCCATTCGCCGGGGGAGCGGATCGCACCCTTGTCAAAATCGATCACCCACACCTTGCCCTCTTTATCGAGCAGCAGGTTGTGGCTGTTGAGATCGGCGTGATAGACCCCGGCATCGTGCAGCTGGCGCACCGTCTGGCCTATCTTGTGCCACACCTCGGTCGCCACCGGCCCCTGCTTGAGCAGCGCCACCATATCCTTGGCACCGCGAATTCGCTCAATCAGGATATCGGCACGATAGAATGGGCCCTGTTTGACCATGCGGGCACCAAACGGACGCGGCACCGGCAACCCCAGCTCACACAGCTTGGCCAGCAGGGTGTATTCGGCCATGGCACGGCTCGACTCGACCCCTTCGAACCAGAAGCGATCCCGCACCACCTTGCCCACCATACCGCCGCGATAGTAGTGGCGCAGCACCAGATGGCGGGACTCATCCTTGACGAACCAGGTCACTCCCCGTCCGATGGAGGTCCCCACCACCTGACGGTTGTTCTGCCACCAGGCAGGATCGAATAACTGGGGAGAGGGGTCGCGAAAGGCCCCTTCGGCATACCAGCAGATCTGGTTGTGTTCGGTCTGTACTCGCATCGTGGAGATCCCGCTCGGTGGGTCATGGATCGCAATTTTTCAATTGGCGATGAGGCTGCCGCTCTGGCATGCCCGCAATAGTGGCCTTTAATCAACGACGTGCAGAAACAGGTCATGGCGCAGGGCCCGGCCTATCCCGGCTGACGATTGTGCGCAATTTTACAATCCAGAGGGGAGTTTGCATAATGCCATCCACCCTTTTTGCCAGCCGTGCGCCACAACATGCCGCTATTTCAAACGCCCCCCTCCTCCATCTGCATCCTGCGGCTCTCCGCCATCGGGGATTGCTGCCACGCACTGGCGCTGGTGCGCGTCATCCAGCGGGAGTGGCCACAGACCCGCATCACCTGGATCACCGGCAAAATCGAGGCAACCCTGTTTGCCGATCTTCCCGGCGTCGAGGTGATCCCCTTCGACAAGAGCAAGGGGTGGCGCGGCTATCGCGATCTCTGGCAGACCCTCAAGGGGCGCAAATTCGATGCCCTGCTCCACCTGCAGGCGGCGATGCGGGCCAGCATCGCCACCCTCGGCATCAGCGCCAAGGTCAAACTCGGGTTTGATCGGGAACGGGCCAACGACGGCCAGTGGCTGTTCACCAACCACAAGGTGCCTTCGCCTGCCTCCCCCCATGTGCTGGACGGTTTCCTCGCTTTCGCCAAAGAGCTCGGCATCAAGGATCTGACCCCGGACTGGCAACTGCCCATCAGCGCCGAACATCAGGCGTGGGCAAGGGAGAAGATTGGCGGCAAACCGACCCTGCTGATCTGCGCCGCAGCCAGCAAGGCCTTCAAAAACTGGACGGCCGCAGGCTATGCCGCGCTGGCGGATCACGCCGCCAACAAGGGCTTTCAGGTCTATCTCTGTGGCGGGCCTGCCAAACTGGAGCGGGATCTGGCTGCCGACATCCAGCGCTTAAGCCAGAGCAAGCCGGTCGATCTGGTGGGGCAGACCAACCTCAAGCAGCTGCTGGCGCTGATTAGCGAGGCGAGTCTGGTACTGGCCCCCGATACCGGCCCCACCCATATGGCCACCATAGTGGGCACGCCGGTGATCGGTCTCTATGCCCACCACAATCCGGCCCGCACCGGCCCATATCTCTGCCGCGACTACGTGGTCAGCGTCTATCAGGAGCTGGTCGAGCAGGAGACCGGCAAGCCGCTGGCCGAATTGAGCTGGCGCACCCGTCTCAAAGACCCGGAGGCCATGCGAAAAATCACCAGCGAGCAGGTGATCGCCGCCTTCGACCGCCTCTGTGCAGATCGTCAGCTGCCGTAGTGACAGAGCACCTCGGGAATTCCGAGCCATCAGGCAGGGATAACCTGATAGCCTCTGCCCTCAGCCAAAGGCACAATGCAGGCTGATGTGGGTTACGCTCCCGCAGCAAGCTACGAATACTTTGATCGGCTGGAATATGATTCCGGCCGTTTTTTTATTCGCCGCACTCTGGTAAAATTCGCCGCCTTTACATCCTCCTGACTCAAGAATTTTCCGCGTTTTGCGTTTGGCTGTCTCCCTTTCGGGCACAAGACGGCGGTCTCTGCTACAACCAAAACAGCGGTTTCGATTAAAGGTAATAATATGGCGCAACAAGGCACTCTCTATATCATCTCTTCTCCGAGCGGCGCTGGTAAATCCAGTCTGCTCAATGCCTTGCTGACCAACCATAATCAAGCTGGCAAGATGCAGCTATCGGTTTCCCACACCACTCGCGCCACCCGCCCGGGCGAAGAGCACGGCGTGCACTACCACTTCGTTCAGGTGGAAGAGTTCAAGGCGCTGATCGAACGCGGTGATTTTCTGGAGTGGGCCGAAGTGTTCGGCAACTACTACGGCACCTCACGCGCCGCCATCGAAGCCTGTCTGGCCAAGGGGATCGACGTATTCCTCGACATCGACTGGCAGGGTGCCCGCCAGATCCGCGAGCAGATGCCGACCAAATCCATTTTCATCCTGCCCCCCAGCCGCGAAGAGCTGGAACGCCGCCTGATTGGGCGCGGTCAGGACAGCGCCGAAGTGATTGCCGGCCGGATGGCGAAAGCCATTGCCGAAATGGTGCACTACGACGAGTATGACTATGTCATTATCAATGAAGACTTCGAGCAGGCGCTGTTCCAGCTCAGGTCCATTATTGAGTGCCAACGGCTGGAGATGCGTCACCAGCAACAGGCTCAAAAAAACTTGCTGCAACAGCTACTGGCAGAGTAAGCCAAAAACAAGTAAACTTTTGCGTCATTTTTAAACACTGCTTTTCTAAATACAGAAAGCCCAAACACTGGAGTCCTGCATGGCACGCGTTACTGTAGAAGATGCTGTAAAACAGGTAGGTAACCGTTTTGACCTGGTGCTGGTCGCCGCGCGCCGCGCTCGTCAAATCGCGGTACAAGGCAAAGATCCCCTGGTCGACGAAGAGAACGACAAGCCGACTGTGATCGCCCTGCGTGAGATCGAGCTGGGTCTGGTGAACAATCAAGTGATGGACACCCAGGACCGCTACGAACAGCAAGAGCAGGAAGCCGCCGAGCTGGCTGCCGTTGCTGCCATCGCCGAAGGCCGCGGTTAAGTTATTCTTCCGGTTGGCACCCGCCCGGGTGCCGACTGTTCATCCCCATTTACAACCGCTCGAAAACCTCGCAAACTCAGGGCTATACCCTCAATTCCACGAATTGCCGTTTCACCGCTGCGGGGACTGTCTTGTATTTATTTGAAAACCTTAAAGAAATAGCCAGTTCCTACCTGCCGCCAGAGCAGGTTGAGAAGCTCAAGCAAGCCTATGTGGTGGCCCGTGATGCCCACCAGGGTCAGATGCGTTCCAGTGGCGAACCCTACATAACCCACCCTGTTGCCGTTGCCCGGATCCTGGGTGACATGCGCCTCGATCATGAAACCCTGATGGCCGCCGTGCTGCACGACGTCATCGAAGATACCTCGGTCACCAAGGCCGATCTGGCCGAACAGTTTGGCAATGCGGTTGCAGAACTGGTGGCCGGGGTCTCCAAGCTCGACAAGCTGAAGTTTCGCGATCGCAAAGAGGCGCAGGCCGAGAACTTCCGCAAGATGGTGATGGCGATGACCCAGGATATCCGGGTCATTCTGATCAAGCTGGCCGACCGCACCCACAATATGCGCACCCTGGGCTCGCTGCGCCCTGACAAGCGCCGCCGCATCGCACGGGAAACCCTCGAAATCTTCGCCCCCATCGCCAACCGCCTCGGTATTCACACCATGAAGAACGAGCTGGAAGAGCTGGGCTTCGAGGCGCTCTATCCGATGCGATCCCGCGTGTTGCGCGAATCGGTGCGCCGCGCCCGTGGCAATCGTCGCGAGATCATCGACTCCATCCAGAGCGAAATCAGCGGTCGCCTGAAAGAGGCGGGGATCGAGCATCAGGTCAGTGGCCGCGAGAAGAACCTCTTCTCCATCTACAACAAGATGGAGAAAAAAGAGCTGCAATTTCATGAGGTAATGGATATCTACGCCTTTCGGGTCAAGGTGAAGGACATAGATACCTGTTACCGGGTACTGGGGCAGATGCACAGCCTCTACAAACCGCGCCCCGGCCGCTTTAAGGATTACATCGCCATCCCCAAGACCAACGGCTACCAGTCGCTGCACACCTCTCTGGTGGGGCCGCACGGGGTACCGGTGGAGGTGCAAATTCGCACCGAGTTCATGGATCAGATGGCCGACAAAGGGGTTGCCGCCCACTGGGCCTACAAGCAGGATGGCGACAGTTCGGGCACCACTGCCCAGATCCGCGCCCAGCGCTGGATGCAGAGCCTGCTGGAATTGCAACAGAGCGCCGGCAGCTCGTTTGAATTTATCGAAGGGGTCAAAACCGACCTCTTCCCCGACGAAATCTACGTCTTTACCCCCGAAGGGCGCATCATGGAGCTGCCCGCTGGCGCAACGCCGGTGGACTTTGCCTACACGGTGCACACCGATATCGGCCACGCCTGCGTCGGTTCTCGGGTCGACCGCCACCCCTACCCGCTCAGCAGTCCGCTGCACTCGGGCCAGACGGTGGAGATCATCACTGCGCCGGGCGCCCGCCCCAACGCGGCCTGGCTCAACTTCGTGGTGACCACCAAGGCGCGCTCCAAGATCCGTCAGTTCCTCAAAAACCTGCGCACCGAAGAGTCGGTGGTGCTGGGTCGCCGCCTGCTCAACCATGCGCTGGGCGCCAAGAATATCGAAGACATCCCCGAGCCGCGCATCAAACAGGTGCTGGCCGATACCAAGCATGAGAACCTGCAGGGGCTGCTGGCCGATGTGGGCCTCGGCAACGCCATGAGCGTCATGGTGGCGCGCCGTATGCTGGGGGATGAACTGCCGCCGGAAGAACAGCCCAAAACCAGCAGCAAGAAGATGCCGATCAAGGGTGCCGACGGCATGCTGGTCACCTTCGCCAACTGCTGCCGTCCGATCCCGGGGGATGCCATCATCGCCCACATCAGCCCGGGCAAGGGTCTGGTGATCCACCAGGAAGCCTGCCGCAACATCAAGGGCTACAGCAAGGAGCCGGACAAGTACCTGCCGGTGCAGTGGGAAGTGGACAAGGAGCAGGAACAGGAGTTCCGCACCGGTATCAGCATCGAGATCGTCAACCATCAGGGTGCGCTGGCCGAGCTGGCCAACGTGATTGCCGCCACCGGCGCCAATATTCACGCCATCAGCACCGAAGAGAAGGATGGCCGGGTCTATCAGGTCAGCCTGCTCATCACCACCAAGAGCCGCATCCACCTGGCCAACATCATGCGCAAGATCCGCGTCATGCCCAACGTGCTCAAGGTGAGCCGACAGAAGAACTGAACACAGGCGGCGCAAGCCGCCTGCTGCTTTTATTGAGACAAGCCATGACCCCCGAACGCTTCAAGCGCATCACCGACATGCTGGCCCAGCGTCAGCTCGATTTGACCGTCTGTATGGAAGAGGTACACAAACCTCACAATCTGGCCGCCATCGTGCGTACCGCCGATGCCATCGGCATCCACCGGGTACACGCCGTCTGGCCCAAAACCTGGATCCACAAGCGCAAGGGCACCGCCCGCGGCAGCCAGAACTGGGTGGATGTAAAACTGCACCCGGATATCGGCACAGCCGTTGCCGAGCTGAAAGCTTCAGGCATGCAGATCCTGGCAACCCACCTCTCCGACAGCTCCGTCGATTTTCGCGCTATCGACTACACCAAACCGACCGCCATTCTGGTGGGTCAGGAGAAGCATGGCATCGGTGAGGAGGCGCTGGCACTGGCCGATCACCATATCGTCATCCCCATGGTGGGCATGGTGCAGTCCCTCAACGTCTCGGTGGCTGCTGCCGCCATCCTCTACGAAGCGCAGCGTCAGCGCGAGCTGGCCGGTTGCTATCAGCGCGGCTGCCCGCTCACTCCGGAGGAGCAGAACAGCATCCTGTTCGAGGGTGGATATCCCATCTATGCCCAGCTCTGCAAAGAGAAAGAGATGCCCTACCCCCAGCTCGGCCCGGCCGGTGAAATTCTGGCGGACGAAGAGTGGTGGCAACGGATGCAGCTGACCCGCAAAGGGTGGGCGCAGCAGAGCGAGCAGGACGATCCGCAGGAGGAGTGATGGAGAACCCTTTTGGCAGCTGGCTGGAATCGCAAATCATCCGGGATCACCTGACCAACCCGAACATAGAGGCCGGCGACTACAGCTACTACTCCGGCTACTACCACGGCAAGCCGTTCGAGGATCACTGCGTCCGTTACCTGCTCGGCGATGGCTCGACCCGCGACACCTGGGAGAGCGGCCTCTGGGGCGAGGTGGATCGGCTGATCATCGGCAAGTTCTGCTCCATCGGCTCGGGCGCCACCTTCGTGCTGGCGGGCAATCAGGGCCACCGGCTGGATTGGGTTTCCACCTTCCCGTTCAATCCCGACACCTTTGGCGAAGGGGCCCGCAGCGGCTTTCTGCGCAAGGGAGACACCCGGATTGGCAACGATGTCTGGATCGGCTCGGAAGCGATGATCATGCCCGGCATCACCATAGGTGATGGCGCCGTCATCGCCACCCGCGCCGTGGTAACCAGGGATGTGGCCCCTTACACCATAGTCGGCGGCAACCCGGCTCAGCCGATCCGCCGTCGTTTCAGCGATGAGCAGATCCTCATGCTGCAAGAGATGCAGTGGTGGGACTGGCCCCTGCCTCGCTTGCAAGCCTGCATGGCGCTGCTCTGCTCGGAGGATATCGCTGCCCTTTATCACCATTGGCAACAGGAGTGTGCCTGATGAAACCCCTCTCTCTTTCCCTGTTGGCCCTGACCCTGTTTTCTGCCGGAGCCCTTGCCGTGACCAATACCTATCAGCTCACCAGCGAAGCCGATGTACCCAGCCTCTACCAGCAAATCCTACCCGACTTCTGGCGCCAACATGCGGTTGAAGGGGAGTTCAAGGGCAAGGACGGGGTGACCATCCGCTATGCCGCGCTGCGGCAGGAGAAGGTTGATCGCGCCATCCTCATCGTCAATGGCCGGGTCGAAAGCTACCTCAAGTATCAGGAGCTGACGTGGGATCTCTGGCGTCAGGGCTACAGCCTCTATCTCATCGACCATCGCGGTCAGGGAATGTCTGGCCGGATGCTGAATGACCCGCAGAAGGGATATGTCGACCAATTCGACGATTATGTGCTCGATCTCAAGCAGTTTCACGACCAGATAATCATGGCGGACCAACCTGCCAAGCTGTTCCTGCTGGCCCACTCCATGGGCGGTGCCATCTCGGCCCGCTATCTGGAGCGCTGGCCCGATGATATCAAGGCGGCCGTGCTCTCCTCCCCCATGCTGGGCATCAATCTCGGCGGTCTGCCCAAGTGGCTGGCCAAGGGATTGGCGAGCACCATAGGCACGGTCGGCGGTTGGATTGGTGAGCCTCCCTACGGCCCCGGTCAGGGAGCCTATCAGGATCACGGTTTTACCGATAACGAACTGACTCACAGCCAGCCCCGCTATCAAGCCTTCCGCCAAATCTACGAACAGCACCCGCAGATCAAGCTGGGTGGCGCGACCGCCCACTGGATTTATCAGGGGATCACCGGTGCCGATGCCGCCATCGCCGATGCGGGCGCCATCAAAACCCCGCTGCTGGTGCTGCAGGCTGGCAACGACAGCGTGGTGGACAATGCCGCACAGGATCGCTTCTGCACCATTGCCAAGTGCGAAGGGGGCAAACCACTGCGCATCGAGGGTGCCTGGCACGAGCTGTTTATCGAATCCGATGACAAGCGCCAGCCCGCCCTGACCGCGATGGTCGACTTTTTCGCCCGCTTCTGAGCTGGCTATTTTTTGTAACCCTAAATAAATGGGGTGACAGTGTGGGCTAAGGTAAACTGCCCCTGTTTTCAATCGATGCCGAGGTAATGATGTTCAAGGTAGTTGTATCCGATCTCGATGGCACTCTGCTCAACAAGCAGCACCAGATCTCTCCCCGTACCCGGGATACCCTGCACCGCCTGGTAGAACAAGGTGTGAAATTCGTGGTCGCCACCGGCCGTCATCACGTTGACGTACGCAGCTTCCGCGATGCGCTGGGGATGGACATCTACCTCATTACTTCCAATGGCGCCGTGGTCCATGACAAACAGGACCAGCTGATTTTCAACCAGCCGCTGCCGACCGAGATCGCCGCCGAACTGATTGCGCTGGAGCGCGACTCCTCTATCCACCTCAATGTCTATCAGGGTGATGACTGGGTGGTGGAAGAGGAGCTGCCCTGGCTGCTGCAGTTCCACGACGAGTCAGGGTTCACCTACCGTCTGGTCGATGACCTGAAACAGGAACCGAAAGAGCAGATCAACAAGGTGTTCTACATCGGCGACCACGAGAAGCTGCTGAAGATCGAGGCACACCTCAACCAGCGCTATGGCGACCAGCTCAACGTCACCTTCTCATTGCCGGACTGCCTCGAAGTGATGCACGCCGGGGTGCATAAGGGCAATGCGGTGCGTGCCGTGCTGGAGCAGAACGGGTTCGATATGTCGGAGGCGATCGCCTTCGGCGATGGCATGAACGACTTCGAGATGTTGACCATGGTGGGACGCGGCATCGTGATGGGCAACGCCCATGACCGCCTGAAAATGGCGCTGCCGGAGTATGAGCAGACCCTCACCTCTGACGAAGATGGCGTCGCCGTCTATCTGGAGAAGCTGTTCGAGCTGGAGAGCGTCAGCGCAGCCTGATCCTCTTCATCCCGACATTCGATTCAACAAAGCCTCACCATGTGAGGCTTTGTTTTTTCAGTGTTTCCAGCCAGGGATTGGGCCGCTGCCAGCTGAAGCTCTGGTTCGCCCCGCCGTAGCATTCAGCCAGCCGCAGCGGCGTGCCGGGGGTATGACGTCGCCCGGCCACATCGAGGCAGCGGGAGACCTTGCTATTGAACAGCCTGTCTTTCTGCCACTCCCACTGCGCCTGACCGTCACAGGGTGCCAGCATCACTTCGCTGTCGTTTTTGGCTTGCAAACAGAGATCCTGCAGGCGCAACTCACCCAGATCCCATTCGAACAGTTGATCGTCTTTTCCGCTGCAAGGTTGTGCCAACACCTTCTGCTGGGACACCGCAACGCAAAAATCACCGCTGGTCAGCAAGGGGGAGAGAGAACGCTCCTCCTGCGGTTGTGATGCAATGGAGCCCATCATCACATCGGTGGATGGCGGCTTGATGGTACAGCCCCCTAGCAGCAAGGCAGCCAGCATGGCGGGGGAGTAAGCAAAGGAAATTTTGTTATTCATGGAAAAATGCCTGAAATGGGCCGATGACATCCGGTTGTCAGTGACTCGAGGCTGAAGCATAACCGAAAGGCAGGGCGCGCTGCCCAAATAGAGTGTAAACAGACGTAACAGGGAGAGAGTACTGGCCCAGCGGAGGCCAGAAAGCAAAAAACCCCGCCTAAGCGAGGTTTTTCTAAATGTGGTCGGTGATAAAGGATTCGAACCTTTGACCCTCTGGTCCCAAACCAGATGCGCTACCGGACTGCGCTAATCACCGAGGCTATTTCTTTCAAAATAGTTTACTTCAAAAAAAGAAAGACGACCTGATGGTCATCCTCGTCATACAGCAAGTATGGTGCGAAGAGAGGGACTCGAACCCTCACACCCGGGGGGCACTAACACCTGAAGCTAGCGCGTCTACCAATTCCGCCACCTTCGCGTACCTGACAAGCTGTAAAATGGGGTGGCTGATGGGGCTCGAACCCACGACAACCGGAATCACAATCCGGGACTCTACCAACTGAGCTACAGCCACCACAGCTGTTTTCGTTCCACAACAACGCCCGTTTAACCGACGCACTTTTGATGGTGCGCCCGACAGGATTCGAACCTGTGACCTCTGCCTCCGGAGGGCAGCGCTCTATCCAGCTGAGCTACGGGCGCTACGCTGTCGAACGGGGCGCATTATTAATGATGGTTGCTGGTTTGTCTACACTTTTCTGTCACCGAAACACTGTTCGTTGTTTTTTCAAGCACATTGCGCACTTTTCTTCCACTATTCCCCTGCAGCCAGCCGAAAAGGGGCAGATCGCAGTCGCAAATCGCCTTGCTGCCTTGACTTGATTTGATGCCCATCTAGAATGAATGAACGTTCATTCAATCGAAAGTCACACTGATGATTCTGGATAAAAAAGAGAGCATCTTCAACGCGGCCCATGAGGTGCTGGGTGAACGGGGTTTTCATGGTCTGTCGATTGCGGAAGTCGCCAAGAAGGCCAATGTTGCCACCGGCACCATTTATCGCTACTTCGGCGACAAGGATGATCTGATCCGGCAACTGCACCAGCACACTATCTTGCAGTGTGTGCCCATGGTCATGGCCGATGTAGCAATCGATAAAGTTTCATTTCAACAATTTCGCCAATTATGGCTCAATATTCATGCCATTTTTGTTAACGAACCCAACGCTATCCGGTGCAAATTGCAGTACGAGAGCTCTCCGCTAGGGGCAGAATTGGAGACCAATCCTGTCATTCTGGCAGCCTGGGAGCCTCTGGACCGATTTTTTGAACAGGGCGTTGAACAAGGATTGTTTATTGATTTACCGATACGGGCACTCCAGGTGTTGAGTCTGGACAGTGTCATGCATCTGGCCCTGCAGTGCAGGGTGCACAACATCACGCTGACCGAATCGCAGTTGGAAACCGCGATCCGGGCCAGCTGGAATGCCATTTTATCCCCCAATCTTTCCACCTCAGGAGCCTGTTCATGAAAAAGTGGATGGCCATTATGTTGCTGATAGCGATCGCCTTGTTTGGCAGCGTCATCGGCTTCAATTTGTTCAAACAGAAGATGATTGCCCAGTACATGGCCAACCGGCCGGAACCCGAGTTCCCCGTCACCGCCATGGTGACCAAGGCACAGGATTGGGTACCGACCATCGAAGCGATCGGCTTCATCGAGCCGAATCAGGGGGTGACCCTCTCCACCGAACTGGCAGGCACTATTGATGCCATCACCTTCGAGTCGGGCAAACCGGTCAAGGCTGACCAGCTGCTGCTGAGCCTGGACTCCACCGTGGAGCGGGCCAATCTGCGCGCCTCCCAGGCCAAGCTGCCGGCGGCAAAAGCCAAGTTCGATCGTTTCCAGAACCTCTACAAGACCAGCTCCATCTCCAAAGAGCAGCTGGATGAAGCCGAAGCGGCCTATCGCTCGCTGGAAGCAGATATCGAGAGTCTGAAGGCGACCATTGCCCGTCGTGAAGTCCGTGCGCCCTTTAGCGGCGTGGTCGGCCTGCGCAATGTGTTCCTCGGTCAGTATCTGCAGCCGGGCACAGATATCGTGCGCCTGGAAGATACCAGCGTGATGCGCCTGCGCTTCACCGTGCCCCAGACCGATATCTCCAAAATCAAGCTGGGCCAGACCATCAAGATCAATGTGGATGCCTATCCGCAAACCCAGTTTGATGGTCACATCACCGCCATCGAACCTGCGGTCAACTTCCAGAGCGGCCTGATCCAGGTACAGGCAGACATTCCGAACAACGACGGTCAGCTCCGTTCCGGTATGTTCGCCCGCGCCAGCATCATTCTGCCGACGGTGAAAGATCAGATCGTGATCCCGCAAACCGCTATCTCCTTCACCCTTTACGGTCAGAACGTCTACGTGCTCAAAGAGGGCGAAGAGACCGACAAAGAGGGTAACAAGGTGAAAGTGCTGCGAGCCAAGCAGGTTGTGGTCAAGGCCGGTGAGCGCCGTGGCAACGATGTGCATGTGCTCTCCGGCATCCAGGCCGGTGACCAGATCGTACTGTCGGGTCAGGTTCGCCTGAGCAACGACACCAAGGTGCATGTGGTCGAGAACGACGCCCTGGCCGTTCCGGCACAAACCCCGATGCTGTAAGCGCGGAGATCTGCGATGCGATTTACTGACATATTTATAAAACGGCCTGTGCTGGCGATCTCGCTCAGCTTCCTGATCGCCTTGCTGGGCTTTCAGGCCATCTTCAAGATGCAGGTACGGGAATACCCCGAGGTGACCAACACGGTGATCACCGTCAGCACTGGCTACTATGGCGCCAGTTCTGATCTGATCCAGGGGTTCATCACCCAGCCGCTGGAACAGGCGGTCGCGCAAGCCGACAACATCGACTTCATGACCTCCTCCAGCCAGCTGGGCAGCTCCACCATCACTGCGTACATGAAGCTCAACACCGACCCCAACGCCGCGCTGTCCGACATCCTGGCGAAGGTGAACTCGGTGCGATCCCAGTTGCCGAAAGAGGCGGAAGACCCGTCGGTCACCTCCTCCACCGGTTCAACCACGGCGGTGCTCTACCTCGGCTTTACCAGCCCGGAGCTCAACTCCAGCCAGATCACCGACTATCTGGAGCGGGTTATCAAGCCGCAGCTCTTTACCGTGGGCGGGGTCTCCAAGGTTGACCTCTACGGCGGTGTCGAGTTTGCCCTGCGGGTATGGCTGGATCCGGCCAAGATGGCGGCCTTCAACCTGACTGCCAGTGACGTGATGACGGTGCTCAACAGCAACAACTATCAGTCCGCGACAGGTCAGGCGACCGGTTACTTTACCCTGTTCAACGGCAACGCCGAGACCCAGGTCAAGGATGTCGACGAACTGAAGCGTCTGGTCGTTGCTACCCGTGACGGCAAGGTGATCCGCCTTTCCGACATTGCCAAGGTGACCCTCGAGAAGAGCCACGATATCTATCGCGCCAGCGCCAACGGACGCGAAGCCGTGGTCATGGCGGTCAACGCCGCGCCGACAGCCAACCCCATCAACATCGCCCACGATGTGCTGGCGTTGCTGCCGAGCCTTGAGCGCAACATGCCGAGCACCATGCGTCTCAACGTGATGTATGACTCCACCGTGGCGATCAACGAATCCATCCACGAGGTTATCAAGACCATCCTGGAGGCAGCCGCCATCGTTCTGGTGGTCATCACCCTGTTCCTCGGTTCGTTCCGCGCGGTCATCATCCCGATCATCACCATTCCGCTCAGTCTTATCGGCGTAGTGATGATGATGGATATGTTCGGCTTCTCGATAAACCTGATGACCCTGCTGGCGATGGTGCTGGCGATCGGTCTGGTGGTGGATGACGCCATCGTGGTGCTGGAGAACGTCGACCGTCATATCAAGGAGGGGGAAGAACCGTTCCGGGCTGCCATTATCGGTACCCGTGAAATTGCGGTGCCGGTTATCGCCATGACGGTCACCCTGGCGGCGGTATACGCGCCTATCGCCCTGATGGGGGGCATCACCGGCTCTCTGTTCAAAGAGTTTGCCCTGACGCTGGCCGGTGCCGTGTTCGTCTCGGGCATCATCGCCCTGACTCTGTCACCGATGATGTGTTCCAAGATGCTCAAGGCCAACGAGCAACCGGGCAAGTTCGAGAGCACAGTCCACCACCTGCTGGAGCGGATGACCGATCGCTACGACAGCATGCTGCACGCCGTGATGAAAAAGCGCCCCGTCATCGTGGTGTTCGCCGTCATCGTCTTCGCCAGCCTGCCGCTGCTGTTCAAGTTCATCCCGAGCGAACTGGCACCGTCAGAGGACAAGGGGGTCATGGCCGTGCTGGGTACCGCACCGTCCAACGCCAACCTGGACTACATCGAAAACACCATGGCGGATGTGAACAAGATCCTGGACGACCAGCCCGAGATCGCCTTCTCCCAGGTCTTCTCCGGGGTGTTCAACGCCAACCAGGCGTTCGGTATCGCCTCCATGGTGCCCTGGAGCCAGCGTGAAGCGAGCCAGAAAGAGGTGCTGGATCGGGTCGCCAATCTGGTGAAAGACATCCCGGGTATGGCCATCACCACCTTCCAATTCCCGGAACTGCCGGGTGCATCGAGTGGTCTGCCGATCCAGTTCGTCATCACCACCCCGAACAGCTTCGAAAGCCTGTTCCTGGTGGCCGGGGAAATTCTGGCAGCGGCGCAGAGTAACGGTCAGTTCGTCTATTCGGATCTCGATCTGAACTACGACTCCGCCACCATGAAGATCCGCATCGACAAGGACAAGGCGGGTGCCTACGGCATCACCATGCAGGATATCGGTATCACCATGGGCACCATGATGGCGGACGGTTACGTCAACCGTATCGACCTGGATGGCCGCTCCTACGAGGTGATCCCGCAGGTCGAGCGCAAATACCGTCTCAATCCGGAGTCCATCAAGGGCTACTACGTGCGGGCCGCAGATGGCAAGTCGATCCCGCTCGGCAGCCTGATCACCATTGAAGTGGTTGGCGAGCCCCGTGCCCTGCCCCACTTCAACCAGCTGAACTCCGCCACCATAGGCGCTGTTCCGGCTCCGGGCGTGGCCATGGGTGATGCGATCAACTGGTTCCAGACCACCGCTGACGAGAAGCTGCCGCAAGGCTATCGTTACGACTTCATGGGTGAAGCCCGTCAGTTCGTCACCGAAGGCAATGCGCTCTATGCCACCTTCGCGCTGGCACTTGCCATCATCTTCCTGGTGCTGGCAATCCAGTTCGAGTCGGTGCGTGACCCGCTGGTCATCATGGTCTCTGTACCGCTCGCCATCAGCGGGGCCTTGATTGCCTTGGCTTGGGGACTGGCGACCATGAACATCTACTCCCAGGTGGGCCTCATCACCCTGGTGGGTCTGATTACCAAGCACGGCATCCTGATCTGTGAAGTAGCGAAGGAAGAGCAGCTGCTGCGCGGCATGAACCGGATGGAAGCCGTGATGCAAGCCGCCAAGGTGCGTCTGCGTCCGATCCTGATGACCACCGCCGCCATGATTGCCGGTCTGATCCCGCTGCTCTACGCCGCAGGCGCCGGTGCAGCACAACGGTTCAGCATCGGTATCGTCATCGTGGCAGGCCTTGCCATCGGTACCCTGTTCACCCTGTTCGTACTGCCGGTGATCTACACCTATCTGGCTTCCGAGCACAAACCCTTGCCGGTATTCGATGAAACCATTCCGCCCAAGGCAAACGGCGGACACTGATCATCAATCACTTGCCAAGGCCCCGATACGGGGCCTTTTTTATGGTTCGCAGGAAAGACGACATAAGTCCATGAAGCAGTTAAACTAAAAAACACAACATCCAGACCGCAAGGACGCCATGTCAGGACTCATCTCCAAGACCGCCGAGGCCGTAGGCCGCAACGGACTCTCATACCGCCTGCTCTCCTATATTCTGGTGTGTAGTACCGTATTGGCGATGATCATTACGGTGCTGCAACTCGCCTGGGATTACCGCAAGGATGTTGCCGTCATCGAAGACAGCATCGGCCAGATCGAAGCCTCCTTTTTGCAACCTATTGCCGCCAGCTTGTGGAACCTCGATGAGGAGCAGGTCAAAGTGCAGATCGAAGGGATCATGAACCTGCCCAACATGCAGTTTGTGATGGTCAAGGAGATGCTCGGCAACTCCGAAGTGCCACTGTTGACCCAGGGAGTGGAACGGGAAAGCTATGATATCTCCCAGGAGTTCAATCTCACCTATCAGGGGGAAATTGTCGGCAAGCTGTTTGTCGCCGCGTCGCTGGAGCAGATTTACCAGCGTCTGATTGAGAAGTCAGTGCTGATCATGGTCAGCCAGACCATCAAGACCCTGGTGGTCTCATTTTGTATCCTGATCATCATTTACTATCTGGTGGTCAGGCACATCAACCGCATCGCCAACTACGCCCAGAAGTTCAACCTCGATCGGCTCGACATGGCGCTGGAGCTGGAAGGCCGCCCGCAGCCGCGCAAGAAACCCGACGAACTGGATACCCTGGTATCCACCCTCAACCAGATGCGCACCCGGCTACGTGACGAGCTGGTCGCTCGTCATCAGGCGGTGGAACAGCTGCAACAGGAGCGGGATTTCTCCGCCACCCTGATCAACTCCGCCAACATGGTCATCTGCTGCATGGAACCAGACTTGACCATCGCCAGCATCAACCCGGCAGCCATACTGCTGACCGGCTACCACCAGCAGGAGCTGTTGCAACACAACTGGCTGGATCTCTTTGTCAGCCCGGCGCAACGGGAAGAGCTGAACGATATTCTGGCGGCGGAAGGTTCACTGGCGGACAAAGAGGTCATCATGCATGACCAGCAGGCCCACGAGCTGGTGCTGCAGTGGACCTTCGTACCCTTCTATGAAGGGCCGAACCTCAAGTACCAGATCGGCTTCGGCTACGACATCACCCAGCTGAAAAAGGTCGAGCGGGAGATAATCCAGCTCAACGAGCAGCTGGAAGGCAAGGTGGTGGAGCGTACCCGCAGCCTGAGCGAAGCTAACAACCAGCTGGGCAAGGCGTACGACGACCTGAAACAAGCCCAGCAGACCCTTGTGGAGTCGGAGAAGATGGCCTCCCTCGGCTCGCTGGTGGCCGGGGTGGCACATGAGATCAATACCCCCATCGGCATCAGTGTGACCGCCTCTTCCTACCTGCAGGAACGGGTCGCCGATTTCAAATCTCATATAGAGTCAAAACAGCTGTCTCGCTCCTATCTCAACGAGTTTACCGTCAACCTCGACGAGTCGATGCAGCTGCTGCAGAGCAACCTGCGGCGCGCCTCCGAGCTGATCGCCAGCTTCAAACAGGTGGCTGTCGACCAGTCATCGGAAGCACGCTACAACTTCAGCCTCGCCGACAACCTCCATCAGGTAGTGGTCTCGCTTGGCCACAAACTGAAGAAGAGCCAGTGCGAAGTGGATATCCAGTGCGATCCCAAGCTGTCTATCTTCTCCTTCCCGGGCAGTTTTACCCAGATCTACTCGAACCTGATCCTCAACTCCATCAACCACGGGTTCGACAACTGGGACAAACCGAAGAAGATCACCATCAAGGTGGAACAGCAGGGAGAGGAGCTGTTTATCGACTATTCGGACAACGGTCGCGGCATCCCGCCAGAAATCTTGCCGCGCATCTTCGATCCCTTCGTCACCTCCAAGCGGGGTCAGGGTGGCAGCGGTCTGGGCACTCACATCATCTACAATCTGGTGGTGCAACTGCTGAAAGGCCGTATCAGCTGTGCCAGCGAACCGGGCCAGGGCGCCCAGTTCCATATTCGCCTGCCGATCCAACATAACTGAGCGCTGGCTCTTGTGAGCCAGCCGCTTTATCCCCATCATGCTGTGATTGCATTCTTAATGAGCGGAGAACCTCGCAATGGCACAGCATTTTGACTATATCGCCATCGGCGGCGGCAGCGGCGGCATCGCCTCGGCCAACCGGGCTGCCATGTACGGTAAGAAAGTTGCCCTGATTGAAGCCAAAGAGTTGGGTGGAACCTGCGTCAACGTAGGCTGCGTACCGAAGAAGGCTATGTGGTATGCAGGCCAGATCGCCGATGCCCTGAAATATGGCGCAGACTACGGCTTTGACACCACCCTCAACCACTTCAACTGGGCCAAGCTGGTCGAGTCCCGCCAGGCCTACATAGGCCGCATTCACCAGTCCTATCAGAACGTGCTGGGCAAGAACCAGATCACCGTCATCAAGGGCTTCGCCCGCTTCGTCAGCAGCAACACCATCGAGGTTAATGGCGAGCACTACACGGCCGATCATATCCTGATCGCTACCGGTGGCCGCCCGGAAATTCCGGCCATCCCGGGTGCCGAGCTGGGTATCGACTCCGACGGTTTCTTTGACCTGCAAAGCCAGCCCAAGCGGGTTGCCGTGGTTGGAGCTGGCTACATCGCAGTCGAGATCGCCGGGGTGATGCAGGCACTCGGCTCAGAGACCCATCTGGTGGTGCGCAAGCACGCACCGCTGCGCAACTTCGACCCCATGATCCACGAGACACTGGTCGAAATCATGGCGCAGGAAGGGCCCAAGCTGCACACCCACGCCATTCCCAAAGCCGTGCTCAAGAACGCTGACAACAGCCTGACCCTGCAACTGGAAGATGGCCGCCATCTCACCGTCGACTGCCTGATCTGGGCCATCGGCCGGGTACCGGCTACCGACAACCTCAATCTGGCTGCCGCTGGCATCACGCTGGACGAGAAGGGCTTTATCCCGACCGACAAGTTCCAGAACACCGCCGTCGCCAACATCTATGCAGTGGGTGACAACACGGGTCGCATCCAGCTCACCCCGGTGGCCGTCGCTGCGGGCCGTCGCCTCTCCGAACGGCTGTTCAACAACAAGCCGAACGAGCACCTCAACTACGATCTGGTACCGACCGTGGTGTTCAGCCACCCGCCCATCGGCACCATCGGCATGACCGAACCTGAAGCTATCGCCGAATACGGCGAGGACCAGGTGAAGGTCTACCGCAGCCAGTTCACCGCCATGTACTCGGCACTGACCCAGCATCGCCAGCCCACCCGGATGAAGCTGGTCTGTGTCGGCCCGGAAGAGAAGGTGGTCGGTCTGCATGGTATCGGCTTTGCCATGGACGAGATCCTGCAAGGCTTTGGCGTCGCCATGAAGATGGGGGCCACCAAGGCGGACTTCGACAACTGCGTTGCTATCCATCCGACCAGCGCGGAAGAGTTCGTCACTATGCGCTAAGGGCAGATGAAGTTGGCCTGTCACGAGCAGCCGGCGTCTACAGCCATGTAACCCCTTCACCCAAACCCGGCTCAGGCCGGGTTTTTTGATCCCTCCTCGCCATTTCTCTCGCAAATCCGTCGTTCTTTACGCCGATTTTACGCCTGCCACATGGCGCTTTATGGCGCCTTTACGCCTGTTTTACATACCCTTTTCAGCGTCAATGACACCAACAGAGTCGATATGATCTTACATCGGCTCTCGCAGCTAATTATCTCAATGGAGTCGATATGAATTGGCTATATCTGCTGCTCGTCCTCGCCTTGATGGCCTATCTGATGCGCGCACTCACGCGCAGTCACGAGTGAGGGACTACCTATATGCAGCAAGAAATTATCTATCCGGTGGCCTTCGTGCTGCTGGTTCTGCTGCCGGCACCGCTGCTGGGCAACTACATCTACCGGGTATTTGAAGGCAAAATCCGCTGGCTGGCACCGGTCGAGCGCGCCACGCTGGCTTGCTGTGGCACCGATGGACGGGAGCAGGACTGGAAGTCCTACGCCCTCAGCCTGCTGGCCTTCAACGGCGCCGGTTTCGGTCTGCTGTTCCTGATCCTGATGGCGCAGGGGTTGCTGCCCCTCAACCCGCAACAACTGCCGGGTCTGAGCTGGCAACTCGCCTTCAACACCGCAGTCAGCTTTATGACCAACACCAACTGGCAAGCCTATTCCGGTGAGGCCAGCCTCTCCTACTTCAGCCAGATGGTGGGCCTGACCACCCAGAACTTCGTCTCCGCAGGGACGGGCGCAGCCGTCGCCATTGCCCTGTTCCGCGGTATCGCCCGTCAGCAGACCATCAACCTTGGCAACTTCTGGCAGGATCTGGTGCGCTTCTGCCTCTATGTGCTGCTGCCCATCGCGCTGATCATGGCGCTGGTGCTGGTATGGCAAGGGGTGCCGCAAAGCCTCTCCGCATATCTGCCGTTCCACGGTGTGGAAGGTCAGGAGCAGTTGCTGCCCCTCGGCCCGGCGGCCTCTCAGATCGCCATCAAGCAGCTGGGCTCCAACGGCGGCGGCTTCTTCGGCATCAACTCGGCACATCCGTTCGAGAACCCGACCGCCCTCTCCAACTGGCTGGAGATGGTCGCCCTGCTTACCATCGCCGCCGCCATGGTCTTTACTCTAGGCCGCTATGTGAAAGACATGGCCCACAGCCGCGCCATTCTCGGCGCCATGACCCTCATGCTGGTGCTGGGGCTCTTCGTCTCCCTCTCCCAGGAGCTGAAACCGGATCACGCCCTCGCCCAGCTCACCACTGACGCCAGCAACATGACTGGCAACTGGGAAGGCAAGGAGAGCCGCTTCGGCCCTGTGCTCTCCAGCATCTGGGAAGTGGCGACTACTGCCGCCTCCAACGGTGCCGTCAATGCCATGCACGACAGCTTTACTCCGCTCGGTGGCATGGTGGGCATGATCAATATGCTGCTGGGCGAGGTTATCTTCGGCGGCGTCGGCTCCGGTATTTACGGCATGATGCTGTTCGTGTTGCTGACCGTGTTCCTGTGCGGCCTGATGGTGGGACGTACCCCGACCTATCTGGGCAAACGGCTCGGTATCACCGAGATGAAGTGGGTGGTCGCCAGCATGCTGGTAATGCCGGTCGGTGTTTTGGTGATCGGTGGTATCACCCTGCTGATGCCGGATGCCAGCACCATCATCGGCCATGATGGCCCGCACGGTCTGTCACGCCTCATCTATGCCTACGCCTCGGCTGCCGGCAACAACGGCTCCGCCTTCGCCGGTTTTGCCGCCGGTGACAACTGGCAGTGCATCGCCATCGGTCTGGCCATGCTGCTCGGTCGCTTCGGCTACATCATTCCGGTACTGGCCATTGCCGGTCAGCTGGCCCGCGCGCCCCGTCAGGAGACGAGCGAAGGGGACTTCCCCATCAGCGGCCCGCTGTTCGTTACCCTGCTGATCATCACCGTCCTGCTGATAGGTGGCCTATCCTTCCTGCCGGTACTGGCACTGGGCCCAGTGGCCGAACATCTGAGTCTGATCGGAGGTGCATTCTGATGAACCTGACCCTGTCGATCACCATCCGGATGCCAATGGCCAACTATCTGATGCTGGGAGCTTTCCAATGAGCAAGTCCACTGCAATGAGCACCGACACCATGTTGGTGAAGGGCAAAAAACAGAAATCACAAATCATCCAGGCAATGGTTGAGGCCCTCTATCGCTTCAATCCCAAGGCGCTGTTTGGCAGCCCTATCCTGTTTACCCTCTGGCTGGCCGCAGTCATGGCGACCGTGGAGTCCCTGCTGGGGCAGCCTTTCTCCGGCGTCGCCCCCTCGCTGGCCTGGCAGCTGACCGCCTGGCTCTGGCTTACTCTCTGGTTTGCCAACTTCGCGGAAACCCTGGCCGAGGGGCGCGGCAAGGCTCGCGCCGACAGCCTGAAAGCGGGCATGAGCCAGCTCAAGGCCCGTCGTGTGGCGAATGCCAAAGATGGTCAGGGCGAGTGGGTACCCGCCACCAGCCTGATGAAGGGGGATCTGGTGCTGGTACGCAGCGGCGAGATGATCCCGGCCGACGGCGAGGTGATCGCCGGCATCGCCTCGGTCAACGAGGCCGCCATCACAGGCGAATCCGCCCCCGTCATTCGCGAGTCGGGTACCGATCGCAGCGGTGTAACCGGCAATACCACCGTCGTTTCAGACGAGATCTGGGTGCGCGTCAGCAACAATCCGGGCGAAAGCACGCTGGATCGGATGATCGCACTGGTGGAAGGGGCCAAGCGCCAGAAGACCCCCAACGAGATGGCGCTCGACGCCCTGCTGGTGGGCCTGACCCTGATCTTCCTGTTGGTGGTCGCCACCCTGCCCTGGTTCCTCGACTACAACGGCACCCAGGTCCCGCGCCTCTACCTGATTGCCCTCTTTATCACCCTGATCCCGACCACCATTGGTGGCCTGCTCTCCGCCATCGGTATTGCCGGTATGGATCGATTGGTGAAACTGAACGTCATAGCCAAGTCTGGCCGTGCCGTCGAAGCGGCCGGTGACGTGCGCACCCTGCTGCTGGACAAGACCGGCACCATCACCTTCGGCAACCGGATGGCGGATGAGCTGATCCCGGCACCGGGCGTCGACCCCGCCCTGCTGGCACAAGCCGCCATGCTGGCCTCGCTGGGTGACAATACCCCGGAGGGCAAATCCATCCTGACTCTGGCCAGCAAGAGCATGGCCAAGCCGAGCCAGCTGGAGAGCGACAAGGTGATCCCCTTCAGCGCCGAAACCCGGCTGAGCGGGCTGGATCGCAACGGTCATCAATATCGCAAGGGTGCGGTGGATGCCGTGTTGAACTACCTCAGCCTCGACCGCAAGGCGGTACCTGAGCTGGTGCTCAAGTCAGTCGACAGCATCGCCCGTCAGGGTGGTACTCCGCTGCTGGTCTGCGCTCAGGAGAAACTGCTGGGGGTGGTCTACCTCAAGGACATCATCAAGCCCGGTATCAAGGCTCGCTTCCAGATCCTGCGCCACATGGGGATCCGTACCGTGATGATCACCGGCGACAACCCGAAAACCGCCGCCGCTATCGCCGCCGAAGCCGGGGTGGATGACTTCATCGCCGAAGCGACGCCGGAGAAAAAGCTCGCCTATATCCGTCAGGAGCAGGCCGATGGCCGTCTGGTCGCCATGTGCGGTGACGGCGCCAACGATGCGCCCGCACTGGCGCAGGCTGACGTGGGTCTGGCCATGAACGAGGGCACCCAGGCCGCCAAGGAGGCGGGCAATCTGGTGGATCTCGACTCCAATCCCACCAAGCTGCTGGATGTGGTGCTGGTCGGCAAACAGCTGCTGGTGACCCGTGGCGCCCTGACCACCTTCTCCATCGCCAACGACGTGGCCAAGTACTTCGCCATCCTGCCAGCCCTGTTCATCGCCGCCTACCCGCAACTGGGGGCACTGAACCTGATGCAGCTGGGCAGCCCGCAGAGCGCCATCCTGTCGGCCATCATCTTCAACGCCCTGATCATTGTGGCGCTGGTGCCGCTGGCGCTGCGTGGTGTCGACCTGAAAGGCTCGGCCGCCAGCCTGCTGCGCCGCAACCTGCTGATCTACGGTGTCGGCGGCCTGCTGGTGCCGTTTATCGGCATCAAGCTGATCGATCTGGTCATTACCGGCCTGGGTCTGGTGTAACGACATAACCGGGATGCGGGGCAGACCCGCATCCCCTGCCATCCATTTGGAGCAAGAGAATCATGATAGCAATCAGAACCCTGTTGACCCTCACCCTGCTGCTGGGGGTCGCCTACCCGCTGGCGGTCACCGGACTGGCACAGCTGCTGTTCCCCTGGCAGGCCAACGGCAGCCAGCTGACCGACAGTAAACAGCAACTCATCGGTAGCGCCCTGCTGGGGCAGAAATTCGAGCGGGCTGACTATTTCCATCCCCGTCCCTCCGCCAGCGATTTCAACACCATAGGCGGCAGCGCCAGCAATCTGGGGATGAGCTCACCGCTGCGGGCAGAGTTTGCCGAACAGGCAGCCAAAGCACAGCCGGGAACCAGCTCCCCCGCCATGCTGACCCGCTCCGCCTCCGGCCTCGATCCCCACCTGCCGCTGGATGCGGTGCTGGCTCAGGTCGACCGCGTCGCCAAAGAACGTGGACTGGCTCCCGCCCAACTGACGGAGCAGGTCAAGTCGGCTACACAAGCTGGTATCCTTGGCCCGCAGGTGGTCAACATTCTCCAGCTGAATCTGCAACTGGATCATAAAAAGGGCGCCTGATGGCGCCCATTCCGGTTTGGTGATGACCTCGATTTTCGAAACGGGCGGTTGGCTCGATAGGGATAACAATGGCTGATGTAGCAAGCGCCGACGCCCTGCTGGCGAGTCTGATGCAGGAGCATGGGGATGCGTGATGAGGTAAGGGCCGACGCCCTGCTGGCGAGCCTGGAACAGGAGCACAAGGGCAAGCTGAAGGTGTTTCTCGGCGCCGCTCCCGGCGTGGGCAAGACCTACGCCATGCTGCAGGCGGTGCGGGAGCAGGCCAAAGAGGGGGTCGACATCCTGATCGGCGTGGTGGAAACCCACGGCCGTCAGGAGACCCTGGCTCTGCTCGACAAGCTCGCCATCATGCCGCGCAAGATCCACATGCACCGCCAGCAGCGACTGGAGGAGATGGACCTCGACGGCCTGCTCGCCCGCAAACCGGCCATCGCCGTGGTGGACGAGCTGGCCCACAGCAACGCCCCCGGCAGCCGCCACGAGAAGCGCTGGCAGGATGTGGAGGAGCTGCTCAACGCAGGTATCGACGTCTACAGCACCCTCAACGTCCAGCATCTGGAGAGCCTCAACGATCTGGTGTGGCAGCTCACCGGGGTCAGGGTGAAAGAGACTCTGCCAGATCAGGTGCTGCTGGAAGCCGACAGTCTGGTGCTGATCGACCTGCCCCCCAAGGAGCTGCTCGGCCGCCTCAAGGAGGGCAAGGTCTATGTGCCCCATCAGGCCAAGGCTGCGCTGCAATCCTTCTTCTCCCTCAACAACCTCACCGCATTGCGGGAACTGGCGATGCAGACCGCCGCCAGCCATGTGGAGGGCGATCTGCAACTGCAGTGGCAGGCAGCAGGCAAGAGCACCTTGCCGCTGCGGGGCAAGCTGATGGTTTGCCTCGGTGACCTGCACGGCTCGGCACTGGTGCGCTACGGCCACCGCTTTGCCCAGCGCCGTCAGCTCCCGTGGCTGGTGGTGCATGTCGACAGCAATGGCCGCCGCTCTGCCGATGTGGAGCAGGCGCTGGCGCTCGCCTCCCACCTCGGTGCCAAGGTGCTGACGCTATCCAGCCCGGCGGTCGCCAACACCCTGCTGGAGACCGCCGAACAGCAGCAGGTCTCCCAGCTGCTGCTCGGCAAACCTCACAAGGCGCCGTGGCGCCGCTCGCTGGTGCAACACCTGCTCAAACAGGCGCAGGGGCTCGAAATCACGCTGGTCGATACCGAGAAGCAGAAGCCCGAAGTGGGGATGCGCGTCCCGACCCCGAAAGATATTCACCACAGCCTGCTGGCGGTGACCATCATGGGGATCACCTCGGCCGCCGCCTGGGGGCTATCCTACTGGCTGCCGCCCGCGGCGTTACCGCTCATCTTTGTACTGGGGGTGCTGGCGACTGCCCTCACCACCAGTCTGGTGCCCGCCACACTGGCGGCAGTGCTGGGCTTTATCGCCCACAACCTGCTGTTCACCGCCCCCTACTTCTCCCTGAGCGTCGCCAACCACAGCGACCTGCTCACCCTGTTTGTGCTGCTTATCGTCGGTATGACGGCGGGACGGCTCGCCTCCCGCCAGCGGCAACAGCTGATCGGTCTGCGCGAGACCCAGCAGTTGGGCAATGCCCTGCTCTCCCTCAGTCAGGGGTTGGCCACTGCCAGCAGCCCGGAGGAGGTGCTCAGACAAGGGGCACAAGCGATCTCGCTGGCACTGGGCCAGCCGACCGTGGTGATCGACAAGGAGTTCAACGATCGGCTCGGCAACGAGAAGCACAGGCCCGGCCAGACCGACAAGGCGGCCATCGACTGGTGTCTGGCCCAGAAGCAGAGCGCCGGGGCCCACACTGCGACCCTCAATGCCGCCGAGGCCCAGTATCACCACCTCAGCGATGATCTGGTGATCGGCATAACGCTGGCCAATCCGCTCTCCTCCTCCGCCGAGCATCAGCTGCAGGCGCTGCTCACCGACATTCGCGCCGCGCTGGCGCGGATCGACCTCAACGAGCGGCTGGCCGACAGCCAGCTGCAGGCGGAGACCGACCGGATGCGCGCAGCCTTGCTTTCCTCGGTCTCCCACGATTTGAAGACCCCCTTGGCGACCATCATGGGGGCTGGCAGCACCCTGCTGGAATATGGTGACCGGATCCCCGCCGAAGACCGTGACGAACTGCTCCACTCGGTGCAGGAGGAGGCGCGCCGCCTGCACAGCTATGTGCAGAATCTGCTGGATATGACCCGCATCGGCTCCCCCGACTTCCAGCTGAAACGGGACTGGGTCGATCTGGCGGATCTGGTGGAGAGCGCCCGCAAGCGGCTCGACTCCTCCTGGCGCCAGCACAAGCTGCTGGTCCATTTCGATCAGCATGTGCCCCAGCTCTATGTCCATGGCGCCCTGATCGAGCAGGTGCTGGTCAACATCCTCGACAACGCCTCCCGCTACTCGCCGGCAGGCACCCCCATCGAGTTCAAGGTGATGGTGGCCGAACCCGACCTCATCATCGACATCATCGATATCGGGGTCGGTATCGCCGAATCGGATCGGGAGAAGATCTTCAACCTCTTCTACACCCAGCCGGTGGGTGATTGCGGCAGCCGTGGCACTGGGCTTGGCCTCGCCATTTCCCGCGCTATGATAGAGGCCCACGGCGGCAAGATTTGGGCCTTCTCCGGCCCCAATGGCAACGGAACCTGCATGCGCATCTCCCTGCCGCTCGCGCTCAATTCACCGGAGGTCTGATGGCGCACATTCTGGTCATAGATGATGAAGCGGCGATCCGTCGCTTTCTGCGGATCAGCCTGATTGCCGAGGGGCATCAGGTGAGTGAGGCGGTGGGGGTCAATGAAGGGCTGGAGCAGTATCGCCACCTCAACCCCGATCTGGTGATCCTCGATCTCGGCCTGCCTGACGGCGATGGCATTCAGGTACTGCAGGCCATTCGCGAACACCACCCCAATCCTGTGCTGGTGCTGTCGGCCCGCGATTCGGAGCAGGAGAAGGTGCGGCTGCTCGATGCCGGCGCCAACGACTACATGAGCAAGCCGTTCGGCATCGGCGAGATGATGGCCCGCATCCGTGTGCTCTTGCGCCAGCGGGCTGGCGTCAGCAGCGGCGAGCGGCGCCACTTCCCCCAATGCGGCCTGACGCTGGATATCAGCAGCCACAAGGTGACCATGAAGGAGGAGGAGATCCCCCTCTCCCGCAAAGAGTTCGCCCTGCTGCAAGCACTGGTGTGCCACCCCGGCAAGCTGGTGATGCAGACCCAGCTGCTCAACGACATCTGGGGGCCGAGCCACAAGGAGGATACCCACTACCTGCGCATCGTCATCGCCAGTCTGCGCAAAAAGCTGGGGGATAACCCCCAGCAACCGACGCTTATCGAGACCGAATCTGGTATCGGCTACCGCTTTATCGGCAACTGACGTTTCACGTGGAACGACGCCCACTGCAAATCAGCGCCAATAGACCGCAGCCACTCAGCAACAGGCCGAGATCCTGCAATCCGGCCGCTACCGCCAACCCCAGACTGAGCAGCAGGTAGTAGCCAAGCCCGAACAGGGCACCAGCACTGCCCGCTACTTCGCGATAGGCCAGCAGCGCCTGACTCAGCACATTGGGGATAGCCAGCCCGAAGGCCACCACCACACCCATCATGGGCAACAGGAACCAGAGGCTGTACTGAGTCGCCCATACCAGCAGCCCGACAACCAGCGCCAGAGCGCAAGCCAATCTGACCAGAGATGACGGCAGCCACCCCCTCCCCAGCAGATGCTTGTTGAGCAGGCTGCCGAGCAGAGTCGCCAGCGCCAGCAAGATCCCCGAGTAACCAAACTCGCCGGTGCTCAATCCCAATCCGGCAAACAGGAACGGCGCCAGACTGTAGTAACCAAACAGCATGGTGTTGAACAGGGCGACCAGCATGGCACTGCGCCAAAGCCCGCCATCCTTCATCATCCGACATGCCAGCGGCCAGAGTGCGACTCGCTGGGTAGTAACCGGACGGGTTTCCGGCAGTTGCCAGCAGGTCACCAGCAGCAAACCTACCGCCAGTACCAACAGACCGCTGAACACCCCGAGATAACCGAACCCGCTCGCCAGCTGGCCGCCACTTAGCAGCCCCAGCACCGGGCTCAAGGAAAGCGCTATGCCCATCACCGAGAAGACCCGTGCCAGATCGCTGCCCTGATAGCTGTCGCGCAGCATGGTCTGGGTCACCACGGATCCCACGGCTGCGCCAAAGGCCGAGATGACCCGGGCCAGCAGCAGGGTTTCAAACTGGTTGGCCAGCAGCGCCAGCAAGGTGCCGACGCCATAGGTGAGCAGACCCGCCAGCATGGCGGGGCGCCGCCCAATCAGATCGCAGAGCCGTCCCCAGCAGACCACGCCCACCGCAAACGCCAGAAAATAGACCGACAAGGTCTGGGATGCCTGCCCTTCGCTCACCCGAAACTGGCTAGCGATATGGGTCAGGACCGGGCTGTAGATGGTCTCCACAATTTGGGGAAACATCATCAATCCCACCACCAGCCAGAGCGGTGGCAACTTGTTGTTCATGACAAACCTCCTTCACAAGAGGTCGCCATTCTAGAGAGATGCCGATTGTCTGATTACAATAAGCAGGACTATAAATATCAAAAATCGGACATATGGCCTTTATTCTTCCCGATCACCCTTTTGACCCCGACCAGCTGACGGGCAGCGTGATCGGCATCGCCTCCGCCCTCGGTTGGCACGACTCGGGTCTGCATCAACATCAACGCCATCAGCTGCTGTTCGCCCAATCCGGCTGCATGACCATGGAGCTGGAAGGTCGGGTCTGCCTGCTGCCACCCACCCGCGCCGCCTGGCTGCCAGCGGGCACCGCCCACCGGGTACTGATGCGCGGTGTGGTGGCCTACCGATCCCTCTACTTCCAGCCGCACCCCGAGTTGCCCGGCACGGTCGAAGTGCTGGCGGTCAATCCGCTGCTGCACGAACTGATCGAACGGATGGCGCTCTGGCCGTGGGACAAACCGCAAGAGCAGCAGCAACGAACGGTGGCACTGTTTATGGAGGAGTTGGGGCAGGCGCCACGGGAGTCGTGGCAGTTGCCGCTGCCGACCGATCCCAGACTGGGCGACTGGCTACAGCAGTTGAAACGGGGGAATGCCCTGCCCGATCGGCTCAACCGGCTGGCCGAACGGGTGGGTGCCAGTGACAAGACCATTGGCCGCATCTTCGTGCGGGAGACCGGCATGAGCTATCAGGCGTGGCGTCAGCAGTGGCGGCTGTTGCGCGCCATGGAGCTGCTGGCCGAAAGCGAGTCCATCAGCCGGATTGCCGCTGCGCTGGAGTTCTCCAGCGACAGCGCCTTCATCAGCTTCTTCAAACAACATACAGGACAGACCCCCCTGCGCTACCTCAACTCTCGGGGTGAGTCGCCACAGCCTGACTCGCTTCCACCACCAAGGTATCCAGCGCCAGCGGCTTGAGGTTATGCAACGCATCCTTCACCACGGCATGGGATGCCTGTTGCAACTCGCTCTGCACATCCTGCTCCAGCTGGGCACTCTCCAGCTCGGGCCGCGGGTTTTCGTTGGCCATCACGTTCAGGCTCAGGACACTCACAATCAGGGTGGCGATCAGGCTTTTCATCTGGTTTGCTCCGGTATGGTTGAGATGACCAGATAGCTATTCCAATAGTTGTGCCAATCCTCACGCAATTCATAACATGATGATTTTGTTTAAATTAACTATATTTCGATACCAAATTGAGTCGCAAAATGCATCCCGCTCGGTCATTTTTAAACCAACAGTTGGTGCTTTTAGCCACGCTTGATTTTTGCACCATGTTCCACGTGGAACGTCCCATCTTTTTGATCGACACCCGCTTTTAAACTGAGCTATGGTGCTACATCTTCGTAACTGACTCTGGATCTGTCACCGAATGGAATTTTCCTTGTTCGGCGAGAAGTTCACTCGCCACGCCGGTATTACCCAACTCATGGATGACCTCAATCAGGGGCTGACCAATCCGGACGCCATCATGCTGGGTGGCGGCAATCCGGCCCCCATCCCCGCCATGCTGGAACGCTTTCAGGCGGAAGCCAAGAGCCTGCTCGACAACGGCGAGCTGGTCAAAGCGATGGCCAACTACGATGGCCCGCAAGGCAAAGACAGGTTCACCAAGGCGCTGGCGGCCCTGCTCAGCAAAGAGCTGGGCTGGGATATCTCGGCCCGCAATATCGCCCTGACCAACGGCAGCCAGAATGCCTTCTTCTACCTGTTCAACCTGCTGGCCGGTGAATTTGCTGATGGCCGCAAGAAGAAGGTGCTGTTCCCGCTCGCCCCCGAATACATCGGCTATGCCGACTCGGCGCTGGCCGACGACTACTTCGTGGCCTACAAACCCACCATTGAGAAGCTGCCCGATGGCCAGTTCAAATACCACGTGGATTTCGAAAGCCTGCAGGTGAGCGACGATATCGGGGTGATCTGCGTCTCCCGCCCAACCAACCCCACTGGCAACGTGCTGACCGATGAAGAGATCGAACACCTCGATCAGATCGCCCGCGACAAGGGGATTCCGCTGCTGATCGACAACGCCTACGGCGTCCCCTTCCCGGGCATCATCTTCAGCGAAGCCAAGCCGTTCTGGAACGCCAACACCATCCTCTGCATGAGCCTCTCCAAGCTCGGCCTGCCAGGCACCCGCTGCGGCATCGTCATCGCCGACGAGAAGATCATTCAGGCCATCACCAACCTGAGCGGCATCATCAATCTGGCGCCGGGCAGTCTGGGGCCCGCCATCACCATCCCGATGATCGAGAGCGGCGATATCATCGCCCTCAGCGAACAGGTGGTGAAGCCCTTCTATCAGCAGAAGGCGGAGCTGGCGGTGCAGCTGCTGCGCGAAGCGATTCCCGACCCGCGCTTCCACATTCATAAACCGGAAGGGGCCCTCTTCCTCTGGCTCTGGTTTGAAGGCTTGCCGATCCACTGTCAGGAGCTGTACGAGCGGCTGAAGGCGAAGAACCTGCTGATCGTGCCGGGTCACTACTTCTTCCCCGGCATCGATGACCCCGAGTGGCGCCACAGCCAGGAGTGCATCCGCCTCAACTACTCCCAGAGCGAGGAGCTGGTGCGCCGCGGCATCGCCATTCTGGCCGACGAGATAAACGCCCTCTACGCTGGTTAATCCAATCCAGCGATACAAAAACAGAAAGGCCTGCAGATGCAGGCCTTTGTTGTTTATCGCGATCCGGTTTGCTTAGCCGGGCAACGCCAGCTGCTCGGGTTTACCGATGGGGATGGCTCGGGGCTTGAGCGCCTCGGGCAACTCGCGAGCCAGATCGATGGTCAACAGACCATGCTCCAGCTTGGCGCCCTGCACTTCCACGTGCTGGCTCAGCTTGAAGGCGAGCTCGAAGTCACGCTCGGCAATTCCCTGATGGAGGAACTGACGCTCACCGGCCGCAGCCCCTTTGCGCCCCTTCACCTTGAGGGTGCCGTTTTCGGTCTCCAGCTCCAGCTCTTCGCGCTCGAAGCCAGCCACGGCGACCGTGATGCGATAGCCATCCTGATCGCGCTTTTCAATGTTGTACGGGGGGTAAGCGGCGGTCTTCTGCTCGAACAGACCTTCCAGCTCACGGGCCATCCGCTCGAAGCCGACGGCGTTGGAATAGAGATGAGAGAAATCGAGGTTACGCATAATCCTATCCTTCTAATAAGCAACAGGTTCAACTCTCCACAGGCCCGTTATCGGCACCCGGGAAATTTTAAAATTTCAGTGAATTCAGGCTATCAGCCGTTGATCTCGATCTTGCGCGGCTTCATCGCCTCGGGCACTTCACGCACCAGCTCGATGTGCAGCAAGCCGTTTTTCAGGTCGGCCCCTTTCACCCGCACATAGTCGGCCAGCTGGAAGCGGCGCTCGAAACCACGTTCGGCGATCCCCTGATAGAGATAGTTGCGCCCGGTGTCGGCCTGCTTGTTGCCCTTCACCGTCAACAGATTTTCCTGGAAGCTCAGCTCCAGCTCTTCCTGGGTAAAGCCTGCCACCGCCATGCTGATGCGGTAGTCGTTGTCACCCAGTTGCTCGATGTTGTAGGGGGGATAACCAGCATTGCCATTGCTGGCCGCAGATTCGATGAGATTGGCCAGACGATCGAAACCGATGGCAGAACGATAGAGCGGAGAAAAGTCGATAGAACGCATAGTATTACCCTCTTATGAGCGATAACGGATTGTTTGCCCTCCTTATGGACGGGCGCCTGGTCGAAACCTCTATCGAGCATTCCGGCCTTGTTACCTATATAGGGGCTCACTTTTTCCTTTCAAGGGGATTTTTTCAAATTTTTTAAATGGCCGCACCGGCCTGTAGAACATCAACCTGTTGGCCCGATAGTGATGATAATCGACCCGTGGGCCACTGATGGCAACTCGCTTAGCGCCCCATAATTGGTTGCATATCCACCAGCCAACATGGAGCCATCCCATGAAGATTACCCAGGTTCGCAACGCCACCTTGCTGCTCGACTATGCCGGCACCCGCTTTCTGATCGACCCCATGCTCTCGGCCAAGGGAGCCTTCCCCGGCTTTGAGGGCACCGCCAACAGCCAGCTGCGCAATCCGCTGGTCGAGCTGCCGCTGCCGATCAATGAGCTGGTCAATGTGGACGCCGTGATCGTCACCCACGACCATCCCGACCACTGGGATGATGCCGCCAGAGCCCTGCTCCCCAAGCATCTGCCGCTCTTGGTGCAACATCAGAAAGATGCCGATGCCATTCGTGCCAGTGGCTTTGAGGATGTGAGGCTGCTGAGCGACCAGCCCGAGTTTGCCGGCATTCGCCTGCAGCAGACCGGTGGCCAGCACGGCAGCGACCAGTTGATGGCGGTACTGGGCGAGCGCATGGGAGAAGTGTGCGGTGTGGTCTTCTCCCACCCCGATGAACAGAGCCTCTATCTGGCCGGTGATACCATCTGGCATCCCCGGGTCGAGCAAGCCCTGCAACAGCATCAACCCGAGGTCATCATCCTCAACTGCGGTGATGCACAGGTGCCAGGGCTCGGTTCCATCATCATGGGCAAGGAAGATGTCGCCGCCGTATATCAGGCTGCACCACAAGCCACGCTGATCGCCAGCCATATGGAGGCGGTCAACCACGCCGTGCTGTCACGCCAGGAGCTGCGCGACTATCTGGCGGTAAGGGGCATGACGGATCGGGTACGGGTGCCGGAAGATGGCGAGGCGATATCGCTGTGATCCGCAGGAGGGCCATGCCAGACATGGCCCTTCGGCTTTCACTGCCGAACGCTTATGATGAGAGGTCTGCGCGCAGAGAGGAGTCAACATAATGCCCACCCCGATCGTTGCCGTGGTGACCTTCGATCACTTCAGCCCTTTTCACTGCGCCGTCCCCTGCCTCATCTTCGGCGACATCCTGCCGGGCCAGCCACTGTTCGAGCTCAATATCTGCTGCGGCGATGGCAACCGCCACGCACACTCGGCACAAGGCTTCACCATTCAGGCGCCCCATGGGCTGGAGGAGCTGGCCGAGGCGGAGATCATCATTATTCCCTTCTGGCACGACCCGGCCGCACGACCACCCGCACCGCTGCTCGATGCCCTAATTGCCGCCAGAGCCAGAGGTGCCCGACTGGTCGGTCTATGCCTCGGCACCTATGTGCTCGCCTACGCCGGACTGCTTAATGGTCGCAAGGCATCGACCCACTGGGAGTACGAACAGGATTTCTGCCGCCGCTTTCCCTGCGTGCAGCTAGATACCAACGCCCTCTATGTGGATGACGATGGGCTGGTCACCTCGGCAGGCACCGCTGCCGGGCTGGACTGCTGCCTCTATCTGGTGCGCCAGTACCACGGCTCGGCCATCGCCAACAAGGTGGCGCGGCGGCTGGTGATCCCGCCCCACCGGGAAGGGGGTCAGGCCCAGTTTATCGAACAGCCGGTGCCCACCTCCACACGCGATGCCCGGATGAATCAGTTGCTCGATCACCTGCGTGCCCATCTGGCCGAGCCTCATACCCTGGATTCTCTGGCAGATCTCACCCTGATGAGTCGACGCACCTTTACCCGCCGCTTTCATCAGGCTACCGGCCTCTCGGTGGGTGAATGGCTGCTGGCGGAGCGGCTCAGGCGCAGTCAGGAGTTACTGGAAGTGAGCAGTCATTCCATCGATCGCATCGCCGAGCTGGTCGGCTTCAAGAGTGCCACCTCCCTGCGCAATCACTTCCGCGCCCGCTTTGCCATCTCCCCCAGCGAGTGGCGACGATCTTTTCGCGGCAACAATGTCTGATGACATCCTCTATACCCGCTCACTCCGCTATGGCAGGCTAGCCAGAAATCCCGAGGAGTCATCCCATGTCCCGTTCCGAACGCCTGCTGGCCCTGCTCCAGCTGCTGCGCGGCCACCGCAACGCCATCACAGGCGCGGAACTTGCCAGCCAGCTTGGCATCAGCCTGCGCACCCTCTATCGGGATATCGCCACCCTGCAGGCGCAAGGTGCCCATATCGAGGGTGAACCAGGGATCGGCTATGTGCTGCGTCCCGGCTTCATGCTGCCGCCACTGATGTTCAGTGAAGAGGAGCTGGATGCACTGGTGCTTGGTTCGCGTTTGGTAGTCGCCCACGGTGACGGAGCCTTGAGTGCATCGGCCAGCAGTGCGCTGGCCAAGATAGAAGCCGTGCTGCCCGCCGACTATCGCCAGCAGCTCCAGAGCAATGCCCTGCTAATCGGCACCTCCCGCAGCGACCGCCTCACCGATGAAGGCCCGCTGCGCTGCGCCATCCGCCAGCAACGCAAGGTGACCCTGAGTTATCGTGACCTCAAGGATGAGGCCTCAGAGCGCACCATCTGGCCCTTTGCCATCGGCTACTTCGAACAGGTGCGGGTACTGGTAGCCTGGTGCGAACTGCGTCAGGGCTTTCGCCACTTTCGGGTCGATCGCATCACCCGGATGCAGCTGCAAGATTGTCGCTATCCCAAAAGCAGAGAGAGCCTGCTGAAGGAGTGGCGCGCCATCCCGCAGCCGAAATTCATTGCTGACAGAAACTGACAGCAGGTAGCGCCATGCTGACGAGGTCGGCGCCGATGCGCCATATCATCAGCAAGGAGCATCACCATGTTAGTCCCCCAGTTCACCATCCTCTACGTTACCAATCCGACCCGCAGCGCGCTCTTCTACCGCGAGTTGTTCGGGCATGAACCGGTGGAGGAGTCACCTACCTTTGCCATGTTCGTGTTCGAATCTGGCGCCAGACTGGCACTCTGGTCCAGCGCCACGGTCGAACCTGCCGTGACCCAAACGGCCGGAGCGATGGAGCTGGCCTTCGCCCTCCCGGATGATGATGCCGTCGATCGCCTGTCTGCCGAGTGGCTGGCGCGCGGGCTCACCCTGATCCAAGCGCCGACCAAGATGGAGTTTGGCTACACCTGCATGGCCCTCGATCCGGATGGCCATCGTCTGCGCCTCTACTGCCTGGCACCAGAACTGGGCTGAGTTAGAACCATCAACACCAAGCTGTTTCATGTTTCACGTGGAACGTGCAACTTCTTCCGCCCAAAAACAAAAAGCCGCTCACAGGGAGCGGCTTTTTTATATCGAGCTGACAGCGTCGATTAGACGTCGAGGTTGGCCACGCGCAGGGCGTTGGTCTCAATAAAGTCACGACGGGGCTCAACGGCATCACCCATCAGGGTGGAGAAGAGCTGGTCGGCACCGACGGCGTCGTCGATGGTGACGCGCAGCATGCGGCGGGCTTCCGGATCCATGGTGGTTTCCCACAGCTGGTCCGGGTTCATCTCACCCAGCCCTTTATAGCGCTGGATGTAGATGCCACGTTTGCCTTCGCCCATCAGCCACTCGACCGCTTCGACGAAGCTGGAGACCGGCTTGACCTTCTCGCCACGCTTGATGTAACCGCCTTCCTCGATCAGGTTGGCGATCTCCTTGCCCAGCGAGACCAGCTGACGGTACTCGGAGGATTGCAGGAAGTCGTAGCTGAGCGGATATTCGCGGTCAACACCGTGCTGACGAACCACGGCGTGCGGAACGTACAGGCTGCGCTCTTCATCACGACGAACCTGGATCTGGTACTGGATACCCTGGTTGCTCTCGTTGAGCACGGCTTCCATACCCTGACACCAGGCCAGCAGATCGCTCTCGCTGTTCAGCAGCGCTTCGTTCAACTCCGGCTGATAGATCAGCTGGGTCAGTACCGCTTCCGGCGCACGACGAGACATGCGGGTAATCAGGTGAGTCACCGAGCGGTGCTGGTTGACCAGGCGCTCCAGCGCCTCGCCACCGATGGCCGGGGCAGACTCGTTGACGTGCAGGGTAGCACCATCCAGCGCCATGGCGGTCTGGTACTGCAGCAGCGCGTCTTCGTCTTTCAGATACTGCTCCTGCTTTCCCTTCTTCACTTTGTAGAGCGGCGGCTGGGCGATGTAGACGTAGCCGCGTTCGATGATTTCCGGCATCTGACGATAGAAGAAGGTCAGCAGCAGGGTTCGGATGTGCGCACCATCGACGTCCGCATCGGTCATGATGATGATGTTGTGATAACGCAGCTTGTCCGGGTTGTACTCGTCACGACCGATACCGCAGCCCAGTGCGGTGATCAGGGTGCCCACCTCTTGCGAGGAGATCATCTTGTCGAAACGGGCCTTCTCTACGTTCAGGATCTTGCCCTTGAGCGGCAGGATGGCCTGGTTCTTACGGTTGCGACCCTGCTTGGCGGAACCGCCAGCAGAGTCCCCTTCCACTATGTAGAGTTCGGAGAGAGCCGGGTCTTTTTCCTGACAGTCAGCCAGCTTGCCGGGCAGACCGGCGATATCCAGCGCGCCTTTGCGGCGGGTCAGTTCGCGGGCTTTGCGGGCCGCTTCACGGGCACGGGCCGCATCGATGATCTTGTTGACCACGATCTTGGCATCGCCCGGGTTTTCCAGCAGGAAGTCCGCCAGCTTCTCACCCATCGCCTGTTCAACGGCGGTCTTCACTTCGGAAGAGACCAGCTTGTCTTTGGTCTGAGATGAGAACTTGGGATCCGGCACCTTGACGGAGATAACGGCAATCAGACCTTCACGTACGTCGTCGCCACTGGCGGCAGACTTGGCCTTCTTGCTGTAGTCCTCTTTGTCCATATAGGAGTTCAGAGTACGGGTCAGCGCGGTACGGAAGCCAACGAGGTGAGTACCACCATCCCGCTGCGGGATGTTGTTGGTGAAGCAGTAGACCCCTTCCTGATAGGCGTCGTTCCACTGCATCGCCACTTCAACGCCGATACCATCCTGCTCGGTAGTGAAATGGAACACCTTCGGGTGGATCGGGGTCTTGTTCTGGTTCAGGTACTCAACGAATGCCTTGATGCCACCCTCGTAGCAGAAATGCGCCTCGCGGCCATCACGCTCGTCTTGCAGACGGATGGAGACACCGGAGTTGAGGAAGGAGAGCTCGCGCAGGCGCTTGGCCAGGATCTCGTAATGGAACAGGGTATCGCTGAAAATGGCAGGGCTCGGCCAGAAGCGAACTTCGGTACCGGTGCCGGTGCTGTCTCCAATCTGCTTGAGCGGCGCCTGCGGCTCACCCAGATGATAGGTCTGCTCGTAGACGTGGCCGTTACGACGAATGGTCAGCAACAGCTTGTCAGAGAGGGCGTTAACTACCGAGACACCCACGCCGTGCAGGCCGCCGGATACCTTGTAGGAGTTGTCATCAAACTTACCGCCAGCGTGCAGCACGGTCATGATGACTTCGGCAGCGGAGCGGCCCTCTTCCGGGTGAATATCGACCGGAATACCACGGCCGTTATCGCGCACGGAGACGGAGCCATCGGAATGGATCTTGACCTGAATATCGGAGCAGTAGCCAGCGAGCGCCTCGTCAATGGAGTTATCGACGACCTCGAACACCATGTGGTGCAGACCCGAGCCATCATCCGTATCGCCGATATACATCCCCGGGCGCTTGCGGACCGCATCCAGGCCCTTCAGCACCTTGATATTCGAGGAGTCGTAAGTATTTTCACTCATAGCTTACTCTCTGCCTTCTCTAACGTTTCGGAGATTTTACCCTGTTCCACGTGGAACAACTTACAGTCATTCGCATCCATCATGTCTGCGAGCTGACCGGTGTCGATGGCGGTGATAAACACCTGGGACGCGCACTGCTTCAGCCTTGCGGCCAGCAAGCGGCGCTTGTCGACATCCAGTTCAGAGGCAAAATCGTCAATTAAAAAAATACAGCCACGGCTGCTATGTTGATTCAAATAGAGCCCTTGGGCCAGTCGCATAGCGCAGACCAGCAACTTCAGCTGACCCCGGGACAAAATATCCTGAGCGGGCACCCCGTTCGCCTTGAGGCGCACATCGGCTTTCTGTGGACCGACACCGGTATAGCCCAGCGCCCGATCCCGCTCAAACCCCGCCTCCAGCAGATCGCCGAGGGGAGTATCTTTCTCCCAGCCCCGGTAAAAGCCGAGACTGATATCGAATTCCGGCAGAAAATCCGCCGTCATCTCCTTGATCAGGGGCGTAATGGCCTGACAATAACTGGCGCGAAACTCGGCCAGCTCACCCCCCAGCCGCACCAACTCCTGATCCCAGAACGCCAGCTGGCGGTATTGGGTGCTCTGGCGCAACAGCGCATTGCGCTGTTTCAGCAGCCGCCGCACTCGTCCCCACAGGGCAAAGAAGGTCGGCTCCTGATGGAAGACACCCCAATCGAGCCAGGCGCGGCGAGCCTGAGGCCCGCCCGTCAGCAAGTTGAAACCATCGGGATGGATCAACTGCACCGGCAACAGCTCCGCCAAATCGGCAAGCCGCTGGGCCTGTGCCCCGGCAATCTTGAGCTGGGTCTCGCCACTCTTGTCTTTGGCAAGACCGATCGGTACCTGACGCCCCTCCAGCTCGCACTGGGCAAACAGGGTAAAGGCCCTCTCCCCCTGGCGGATGACCCGCCCGGTCAAATGAGTGCGAAAGGAGCGCCCCAGACCAAGGTAGTGAATGGCTTCCAGCACACTGGTCTTGCCGCTGCCATTGCACCCGACCAGAATGTTGAGGCCGGGCGACAGCTTGAGACTGGCTTGCTGGATATTGCGAAAGTCGCTGAGCTGGAGTTTGACCAGGGACACGACTAGATCCGCATCGGCATCACCACGTACTGAGCATCCTGATGTTCAAAATCCTCAATAATGGCACTGCTGATGGAATCGCTCAGGCTAATCCGAATTTGGTCACATTTTAACGTATTCAGCACGTCGAGCACATAAGAGACGTTAAAGCCGATCTCCATCTCGCCAGCGGCATATTGTACGTCAAGCAGCTCTTCGGCTTCTTCCTGCTCCGGGTTGTTGGCGGTGATGCGCAGCAGGTTTTCCTGCAGATTGAGACGCACCCCACGGAATTTCTCGTTGGAGAGGATGGCGGCGCGGGCAAACGCCTGACGCAGATCCTCACGGCCGGCGATCAGGGCCTTGTCGCTGTTGCGCGGAATGACGCGACGCCAATCCGGGAAGCGGCCATCCACCAGCTTGGAGGTGAAGATGAAGCCATCGAGGGCGGCACGCAGGTTGCTGCGGCCGATCTGCAGCCGCACCGGCTTGTCTTCTGCTTCCAGCAGACGCACCAGCTCCAATACCCCTTTGCGCGGCAGAATAACCTGATGATCGGGCAGCGATTCCCCTACGACCTCGCGGCGGCAGGTGGCCAGACGGTGACCGTCGGTCGCCACGGTACGCAGACCGTGACCTTCACTCTCGAACAGCATGCCGTTCAGGTAGTAACGCACATCCTGGCTGGCCATGGAGAACTGGGTCGCATCGATCAGCTTCTTCAGCTCCAGCTGGCTGATATCGAACTCGAGCACGGATTCCCAATCCTCGATGTTCGGATACTCGGTCGCCGGCAGGGTCGAGAGGTTGAAGCGGGAGCGACCGGATCGGATGATCAGGCGCTCCCCTTCGGTATTGAGACGGATCTCGGCGCCTTCCGGCAGACCACGGCAGATATCCAGCAGCTTGCGCGCCGGTACTGTGGTGCGGCCATCTTCGCTGGCCCCGTTCAGATAGACCTGACCGATCATCTCTACTTCGAGATCGGTACCGGTCAGTGACAGCAGACCGTTGCTGACATCAAGCAGCACGTTGCCGAGGATCGGCAGGGTCGGTCGGCCGCCGAGGGCGCCGGACACCAGCTGCAGAGGACGTAACAGGGCCTCACGGCTAATTTCGAGCTGCATCTGTGCTCTCCGTTGTGATTAGGAGGAAAAGATTCGGATCAGGTTGGAATATTCGCGCTGCATCTGTCCACTCGATTCCGTTATCAGGAAGAAAGGGTACGGATCAGGTTGGAATAGTCCTCCTTGATGTCGTGACTCTCCTCCTTCAGCTGCTCGATCTTGCGGCAGGCATGAAGAACGGTAGTGTGGTCACGACCACCAAAGGCATCACCTATCTCCGGCAAACTGTGGTTGGTCAGCTCCTTGGCCAGTGCCATCGCCAGTTGGCGCGGACGGGCAACAGAGCGGGAACGACGCTTGGAGAGAAGATCCGCCAGCTTGATCTTGTAGTACTCCGCCACCGTCTTCTGGATGTTGTCGATGGTGACCAGCTTCTCCTGCAGTGCCAACAGGTCGCGCAGCGCTTCGCGCACGAAATCGATGTTGATGGCACGGCCGGTGAAGTTGGCGTTGGCGATCACCCGGTTGAGGGCGCCTTCCAGTTCACGGACGTTGGATCGCAGACGTTTGGCAATGAAGAAGGCCACTTCGTCCGGCAGATGGATCTGGTTCTCGTCTGCCTTGCGCATCAGGATCGCGACACGGGTCTCCAGCTCCGGCGGTTCGATCGCCACGGTCAGGCCCCAGCCGAAGCGGGACTTGAGGCGATCCTCGACACCGTTGATCTCCTTCGGATAGCGATCCGAGGTCAGGATGATCTGCTGGTTACCTTCCAGCAAGGCATTGAAGGTATGGAAGAACTCCTCCTGGGAGCGCTCCTTGTTGGCGAAGAACTGGATGTCATCGATGAGCAGGGCATCGACGCTGCGGTAGTAACGCTTGAACTCTTCAATGGCGTTGTTTTGCAGCGCTTTCACCATGTCCTGAACAAACCGCTCGGAGTGCATATAGATGACTTTGGCATCTTTTTTACTCTCCTTGATGGCATTGCCAACGGCGTGCAGCAGGTGGGTTTTACCAAGGCCGGTGCCGCCATAGAGGAACAGCGGGTTGTAAGCACCACCCGGATTGTCCGCTACCTGACGGGCAGCCGCACGCGCCAACTGGTTGGACTTACCCTCAACGAAATTCTCGAAGGTATAGTTCACGTTGGTGTTGCTCTTGTGGTTCGGCTCGGGCTTGGCTTCAGCCTTGCTTTCCCAGCTCTTCTGCAAGTTATTCACAAGCGCGGCACCCTGTACCGGCGCTCTGGCGACAGCAACAGGATGGGGACGATTGCCTATATCAAAACGCAGGGCGGGGCCGTCGACCCCGCAGAGTTCGTTGATGATGCCGTTAACCCGGATGAGATACTTGTCTCGTACCCAGTCCAGAACAAAGCGATTCGGTGCATACAGGGTCAGAGTATTGTCACTCAACTCCGCTTGAAGCGGCCGGATCCACATGCTGAATTCTGCCGAGGGCAACTCATCTTGCAGCCGGTTAAGGCACTGCTGCCATAGCGAAGCAGTCACTCTAAACTCCTGTCGATTGATTAACTAAAGACCGGCTATTCTACGTTTTTAGCCGCCGGATCTCCAGCCATCGCCCAGTGGATCCAGCAAATAAGATCCTTGACTTTCAAGGATCCAGCGCCTTTGGATCGGATTTCATCCCCAAAGTTACCCACAGCTTGATCCACCGTCCGGATTGGTCGATCCCGTGCTTCTCTCCTGTTATTTCATATAACCAAATGTCATTTATTTTTTAAATTTTATTCCAATAACATCAGGGCCAAACCAGTTATTACAACTACAAATACAAGACATTGAGAGAGAGAGAAACACCATGAAAACATCCATCAAACTGATTTCCGGCGCAGCCATCCTGCTCGCCACCCTGTCCGGTCAGGCCATCGCCCAGGAGACCATCAAGGTCGGCATGTCGGGCAAATATTTCCCGTTCACTTTCGTCAAGCAGGACAAGCTGCAGGGCTTTGAAGTAGATATGTGGAACCAGATCGGCGAGCGCACCGGCTACAAGGTCGAATTCGTGACCGCCAGCTTCTCCGGCCTGTTCGGCATGCTGGAAACCGGCCGCATCGATACCATCTCCAACCAGATCACCATCACCGACGAGCGCAAGGCGAAGTACGACTTCTCCCAGCCTTACGTCTATGACGGCGCCCAGATCGTGGTACGCAAGGGCAACAGCACCATTCATGGCATCAAGGATCTGGAAGGCAAGAAGGTGGCCGTGAACCTGGGTTCCAACTTTGAAGAGCTGCTGCGCAAGAATGACCCGAACAAGAAGATCGATATCCGCACCTATGACTCCGCCTTCGAGCAGGATGTTGCCCTGGGTCGCATCGATGCCTTCGTGATGGACCGCGTCTCCACCGCCCAGCTGATCAAGGAGTCCAAGCTGCCGCTGCAACAGGCTGGCGCACCGTTCGAGACTATCGAGAACGCCCTGCCCTTCCTGAAGACCCCGGAGAAACAGGCGCTGCTGAAGAAGGTCGACGAGGCCCTGACCGCCATGCGCAAGGATGGCTCCCTGCGCCAGATCTCCGAGAAATGGTTCGCTTCCGACATCACCGACAAATAAATGATGGAATTTGACCTCGAATACACGCTGGGGCTGTTTCCCATCCTGCTCAAATACCTGGGCACCACGATGGAGATGGCCCTGTGGGGATTCGTGCTGGCACTCGTACTCTCGCTGGCCCTGGCGATAGTACGGGTGTTTCGCGTCCCTGCGATTCACTGGCTGGCGATGCTCTATATCTCGTTCTTTCGGGGTACACCGCTACTCGTTCAGCTGTTCCTGCTCTACTACGGACTGCCGCAACTGTTCCCGATCTTCGTGGGAATGGATGCCTTTACCGCCGCCATCGTCGGTCTGACCCTGCACTTCGCCGCCTACATGGCCGAGTCGATCCGCGCAGCCATCCTCGGCATTCACAAAAGCCAGATGGAAGCGGCGCTCAGTATCGGCATGAGCCGTTATCAGGCGATGCAGCGGATCATCCTGCCGCAGGCGGCCCGTATCGCCACCCCGTCGCTGATGAACTACTTCATCGACATGATCAAGAGCACCTCGCTGGCGTTCACCCTGGGAGTGGCCGAGATAATGGGCAAGGCGCAAATGGAAGCCTCCTCCTCCTTCAAGTTCTTCGAGAGCTTTATGGCGGTGGCGCTGATCTACTGGGTGGTGGTGATCTTCTTTACCCGCTTGCAGCATCTGCTGGAAGTCCGTCTCAACCGTGCCTATTAAAGGAGGGCGTTCATGATCAAGCTAACCGGCCTCTCCAAGGCATATCACGGCAATCAGGTGCTCAACGGTATCGATCTGGAGGTCAAAAAGGGGGAAATTGTCGTCATCATCGGCCCCTCCGGCACCGGCAAGTCGACCCTGTTGCGCTGCCTGAACCTTCTGGAGACCCCGGATGCGGGCACCCTGGCCATCGACGATCTCGAGCTCAATCTGGCCAAGGCCAGTGAACAACAGGCGATCGAGCTGCGCAAGCGGGCCTCCTTCGTGTTCCAGAACTACGCCCTTTTTGCCAACAAAACAGCGCTCGACAACATCGCCGAAGGGCTGATCACCGTCTGGAAGCAGCCAAAAGCTGAGGCCCGCGCCACAGCGCTCGGCATCCTCAAGGACATTGGTCTTGCCGACAAGCAGGATGCCTATCCAGCCTCCCTCTCCGGCGGCCAGCAGCAGCGGGTCGGCATCGGTCGCGCCATGGCGGCCCACTCCAAGGTGATCCTGTTTGACGAGCCCACCTCGGCCCTCGATCCCGAGTGGGTCGACGAGGTTTTGGGACTGATGAAAGAGTTGGCCCGCCAGCACCAGACCATGGTGGTGGTGACCCATGAGATTGAATTTGCTCGTGATGTTGCCGATCGGGTGATCTTCATGGAAGGTGGGCGGATCGTCGAGCAGGGCCCGCCGGATCAGATATTGGTCGATCCCAAGGATCCCCGTACCCGGGAGTTCTTGCGGAAAGTCCTTAAATAGCTCTCTCTTTGGCGGCCTAGCCGCCTTTTTTATTGAGGGATCCCTTGTTTAACACCGGGTTGCCAGTATAATCCTGAGCCCTTGATCCTCTGGATCCTCACGCTCGGCAGTGGCCTTTTCAAGACCATGGCAGGATGAGAGGGAACGGCGGATTGACTAAAAGCCGAACTCTGTTTAGAATTCGGCCTCTTTTGCTAGTCGTCACACGCTATAGCTGGCGCGTCGGCTAAGTGTGACAATCAAAACTGTACAGAAATACGGAATCGAATCATGAAACGTACTTTTCAACCGTCCAACCTGAAGCGCAAGCGCTCTCACGGTTTCCGCGCCCGCATGGCAACTGCCAACGGTCGTAAAGTTCTGGCCGCTCGTCGTGCCAAGGGTCGTGCCCGCCTGGTAGTCTAATGCCTACCCAGCACACCTTCTCTCGGGAGTTACGTCTGTTAACTCCCGAACACTTCAAACGCGTTTTCGCCGAGCCTGTCCGGGCCGCCTCTCCGCAGATTACCCTTCTCGCTTCTCCCAATTCGCTCGAACACCCTCGTCTTGGTCTCGCTGTGCCCAAAAAAGCACTCAAGCGTGCCGTTTGGCGTAATCGTGTCAAACGGGTGGTTCGGGAAAGTTTCCGCCTCAAACAACATCAGCTGCCCGCTATCGACATCGTGGTGATCGCCAAGGCCGGTGTGAAAGAGATGGATAACGAGGAACTGTTCAAGTTACTGGAAAAGCTATGGCGCACCCTGTCACGCCGTTGCAATGGGTAGCTATCAAACTGATACGCCTGTATCAGCTAATCATTAGCCCTCTGCTCGGGCCGCGCTGCCGTTTTACCCCAACTTGTTCCCAATTTGCGATAGAAGCCATCCGACTTCACGGTTTCATAAAAGGCGTTTGGTTAGCCAGCAAACGTCTATTAAAATGCCATCCCTTATCCGAGGGTGGTTATGACCCGGTTCCGCAACCAAAGCGAAGAAACTGAAAACTATGGAATCACAACGCAATCTACTCCTGATCGGTTTGCTGTTCGTGAGCTTTCTGCTCTGGCAACAGTGGGAGTCCGACAAGGCTCCGAAGCCGGCCCCGACTACCGTGGCCCAAACCGAACATTTCGTACCTGAAGCCGGTCAGACCGGTGATATTCCTCAGGTTTCCGAGCAAGCCAACGCGACTGCCGCACGCAAGCTGATCACCGTCTCCTCTGACGTGCTCAAGCTGACCCTGGACACCCAGGGTGGCGACATCGTGTCTGCCGAACTGCTGTCTCACAAACTGGAAGAGGGCAAGGACCAACCGTTCGTGCTGCTGACCAGCAAGCCTGAGCACCTCTATATCGCCCAGAGCGGTCTGGTAGGTCGCAACGGTCCGGACAGTCAGGCCGAAGGTCGTCCTACCTATGAAGCCGCCCAGACCAGCTATCAGCTGGCCGATGGTCAGGATCAAGTCGTCGTTCCGATGACCTGGACCGACAGCAAGGGCGTTGTCTTCACCAAGGAGTTCATCCTCAAGCGTGGCGACTATGCCGTTGGCGTTGATTACAAGATCGACAACAAATCTGCCGAGCCGGTTCAGGTGCAGTTCTATGGTCAGCTGAAGCAAACCGTAGCAACGCCGAAGGATCAGGAAGGTCATGCCATGGTAGCCAGCGCTTACCGTGGTGGTGCCTTCTCCACTGAAGATACCCGCTACAAGAAGTACACCTTCGACGAGATGAAGGATGCCGACCTGAACAAGACCACCAAGGGTGGTTGGGTCGCCATGCTGCAACACTACTTCGTCTCTGCCTGGGCACCGAATGCCGACGATACCAACAGCTTCTACAGCCGCGTGATCCCGGGCAAAGGCCAGGCCATCATCGGTTACAAGGCGCCGCTGGTTGACGTGGCTGCCGGCCAACAGGCTGAAGTGACCAGCAAGCTGTGGGTCGGTCCCAAGCTGCAAGACCAGATGGCCAAGGTGGCTAACCACCTCGACCTGACCGTCGACTACGGCTGGCTGTGGTTCATCGCCCAACCGCTGCACTGGCTGCTGACCGTGTTCCACGGTTTCGTCCAGAACTGGGGTCTGGCCATCATCATGCTGACCCTGCTGGTGCGCGGCATCATGTTCCCGCTGACCAAGGCCCAGTACACCTCCATGGCCAAGATGCGCATGCTGCAACCCAAGATTGCGGCCCTGCGCGAGCGCTTCGGCGACGACCGCCAGAAGATGTCTCAGGGCATGATGGAGCTGTACAAGAAGGAAAAGGTCAACCCGCTGGGTGGCTGCCTGCCGATCCTGGTTCAGATGCCGATCTTCATCGCCCTTTACTGGGCACTGATGGAGTCCGTTGAACTGCGTCACGCACCGTTTGCCCTGTGGATCACTGACCTGTCAGTGAAGGACCCCTTCTTCGTGCTGCCAATCCTCATGGGTGCCTCCATGTGGTATCTGCAGAAGATGAGCCCGACCACCATCACCGACCCGATGCAGCAGAAAGTGATGCAGTTCATGCCGATCATCTTCACTTTCATGTTCCTCTGGTTCCCGGCTGGCCTGACTCTCTACTGGCTGGTGAGCAACGTCATCTCCATCATCCAGCAGACCATCATCTATCGTCAGCTGGAGAAGAAAGGACTGCATTCACGCAGCTAATCTTCCCGTGATGACAAAAGAGGCGGCCTTCGGGCCGCCTTTTTTATTACAATGTCTCCCACTACGTTTTCCTATCAGCGAACAAACGAGCCAAGCAAGATGACAACAGATACGATCGTGGCCCAGGCCACCGCGCCAGGCCGTGGTGGCGTCGGCATAGTCCGGGTCTCCGGCCCCGCCGCCGAACAGGTCGCCGGGATAGTGCTCGGCAAGCTCCCGCGGGTGCGCTACGCCGAATATCTGCCGTTCAAGGATGAGCAAGGCCAGGTACTGGATCAGGGCATCGCCCTGCTGTTCAAAGCTCCCAACAGCTTCACCGGCGAGGATGTGCTGGAGCTGCAGGGCCACGGCGGCCCCGTCATCATGGACATGCTGATCCGCCGCATTCTGAAAATCGACGGCATTCGTCCTGCCCGGCCCGGCGAGTTCAGCGAGCGCGCCTTCATCAACGACAAGCTGGATCTGGCCCAGGCCGAAGCTATCGCTGACCTTATTGAAGCCTCCAGCGAACAGGCCGCCCGCAGCGCCATGCACTCCCTGCAGGGGCAGTTCTCCAGCAAAATCCAGCAACTGGTGGAGAGCCTGATCCGGCTGCGCATCTACGTGGAAGCGGCCATCGACTTCCCGGACGAGGAGATCGACTTCCTCTCCGACGGCAAGGTGGCGGGCGACCTCTACGCCATCATGTCCGAGCTGGACGACGTGCGCGGGGAAGCCAAACAGGGCGCGCTGCTGCGGGAAGGGATGAAGGTGGTGATCGCCGGTCGTCCCAACGCCGGCAAATCGAGCCTGCTAAATGCCCTGGCGGGCCGTGAGTCGGCCATCGTCACCGAGATTGCCGGCACCACCCGCGATGTGCTGCGCGAGCATATCCATCTCGATGGCATGCCGCTACACATCATCGATACCGCCGGTCTGCGCGACACCCAGGATAAGGTGGAACAAATCGGTATCGAGCGCGCCTGGGCCGAGATCGAACAGGCCGACCGGGTGCTGTTTATGGTGGATGGCACCACCACGGACGCGGTCGACCCGCGGGAGATCTGGCCGGAATTTGTTGATCGGTTGCCAAAAAACATCGGCCTCACCGTCATTCGCAACAAGGCCGACCTGACTGGCGAAGATCTGGCACCGAGTCAGGAGCAGGGCCACGCAGTCTACCGCATCTCCGCCAAGACCGAGCTGGGGCTGCCCGCCCTGCGCGAGCACCTTAAACAGTGCATGGGCTTCCAGGGCAACACCGAAGGGGGCTTTATGGCCCGCCGCCGCCATCTGGATGCGCTGGAGCGTGCCGCCGAGCGCCTGCTGGTGGCCAAGGAGCAGCTGGAAGTGTTCGTGGCCGGTGAGCTGGTGGCCGAAGAGTTGCGCCTGGCGCAGGAGTCCCTCTCCGAGATCACCGGCGAATTCAGCTCCGACGATCTGCTGGGCCGCATCTTCTCCAGCTTCTGCATCGGCAAGTAAGCCGGTTCAGCAAACAACAAAAAGCCCGGGTTCATCCCGGGCTTTTTGTTGTGCGTTTTTTGTCCGCAAACCTAGAGGCGACGCAGGCACCACATGAAGTAAGCGCCCCCTAACAGGGTGGAGACCAGCCCAACCGGCACTTCCTGCGGGAAGAGGATCTGCTGGCCGACCCAGTCCGCCGATACCATCAGCAGGGCGCCGGAAGCGGCGGCCCCAAGCAGGTGCCAGCGTGCCCGCACCAACCCCATCAGCTTGGCCATATGTGGCGCCAGCAGACCGACGAATGAGAGCGGCCCGACCACCAGGGTGGCGCTGGCAGTGAGCACGGCCACCAGCAGCAAGATGGCGAGCTGGGCACGGTTGAGGCGAATGCCAAGCGCAGTCGCTACAGCACTCCCCATTGGCAGCAGATCGAGCCAGCGGCTGACAAGCAGGCAGGCGGCCAGCATCAACAGCGCCAGCCCCACCAGCCCATAGGCTACCGGCAGGGTAACGTAATAGGTAGAACCGGACATCCAGGAGAGCAGTTGCTGCACCCGCAGGTCGCCGTTGGCCAGCGCAATGGCCTGCAGCGGCTCAAACAGTGCCGTGATGGCGATGCCGGAGAGCAGGATCCGCTCCGGCTGGAAGCCGTGCTTGCGATTGACCAGCACCAGCAGCAAGAGACAAGCGAAGGCCCCGATCAGGCCGCCCAGCAGCATTATGGGCAACGGCAAAGCTGGCAGCAGTAAGGCCGTCGCTATAACCCCCATAAAGGTGCCGCCGCTCACCCCCAGCAACTCCGGGCTCGCCATCGGGTTGTTGCTGACCCGCTGCAACAGGGTGCCCGCCAGCGCCAGCAGCACGCCAGCCGCCCCCGCCGCCAGAGTGCGCGGCAGCCGCCACTCCAGTTGGGCCTGCCAGCGGAGCCAGCTTGGCCAGCTCCAGCCCGTCATTCCCTGTCCAACCAGCAGGGAGGCGACCACGGTCAGCATCAGCCCGACCAGCAACAGGCCGATAAGGCGAGCCGGCGCCGGGTGGCGGGCCACCAACAAGCCGGCGTTTGCCTTCGGCGCACCCGACTTGATGCCAAGGCGCGGGATCAACCAGAGCAGCAGCGGCGCCCCCAGCAGAGCGGTCATAGCGCCGGTGGGGAGCAATACTGGCCAGAAGCGGCTCAGGCTTTGCAGCAACAGATCGGTCGCCGCCAGCAGCAGGGCGCCGAGGATCGGTGCCCACAGCAGCCGCTGGCCGAGCTGGCGGATCCCGAGCAGCCGCACCATGGCGGGCGCCGCCAGCCCGATAAAGCCGATCAGCCCCACCACGCTCACCACGCAAGCGGTGACAAACACCGCCAGCCCCAGTCCGGCAAAACGCAGATGCTGCAGGGAGACTCCCAGACTGCGGGCGCTGGCATCATCCAGCTCCAGCACCGCCAGCGGGCGCACCAGCACAACGGCCAGCAAAGCGGCTGCCAGCAGGCGGGGTAACAGGTAACTCACCCCGCTCCAGCTGTTCTGCACCAGCGAGCCACTGCCCCACACCAGCAAGCCTTTCAGCTCCTCCTGAAAGAACAGCAAGAGCCCCATGCTGATGGCCGCCAGATAGAGGTTGATCACCAGCCCGGCAAAGACGATGACCACCGGATTGAGATGACGACGCCAGGCCAGGGCAAACACCAGCGCCATCGCAAGGCTACCGCCAACCATGGCGATCCACTCCCGCCCCAGCAGCAACCAGGAGGGGGCAAACAGGGTCACCATCATCAACGCCAGTTGAGCACCGGAGGCCACACCCAAGGTGGTCGGTGACGCGAGCGGGTTGCGCAGCACCTGCTGCATCAGGGTGCCTGCCAGCCCGAGCGCCGCCCCGGCCAACAGGGTGACAACCAGGCGGGGCAGCCAGCTGAAATGCACCACCGCTTGGCTGACATCATCCAGATTGGGGGCGAAGAGGCTCTGCCACCAGAGCGCACCGGGCAGCTGGCGAGCCAGCTCCCAATACGCGAGCAAGAGGGTCAACCCCAGCAGGATCGAAACCGGCCGCAGCAGCGGCGAGGTGAGCAGTCGCTTCATCGGCTAGCCTCCATACGCTCGGCATCTTGCAGCAATGCATCGCTGAGCAGACCGGCGAAACGGCGGGCGGCCAATACGCCGCCAAAACTCCAGACCGCAGGTAGATGCAGCACGGGCGCCTGCCGTACCAGCGGCAGATGCTGCCACAGTCCAGGCTCCTGCAGCCGTTCGCTCACCCCTACCGGGATGGGATCGACCACCACCAGCCGCGCGGTTGGCAAGGTCATAAACTGCTCGATGCTGACCACCGAGAAACCCCAGTCATTGGTCTGCTCCTGCCAACCATTACGCAGCCCGAGCCGCGTCATCACCGCATCGAACAGGCTGTGGCGACCAAACACCCGCACATGGCGCTCATCGATAAACTGCACCACCAGCAGAGGCGGCAGATCCGTAGGCAATCCGGCCTGCATTCTGGCGAGATCCCGATCCAGCCCGGCCAGCAGCCGTTCGCCCTCGGCGGTTTTGCCCACTATACGGGCGAGGGTCAGGGTCACCTCGTGCAGTCTCTGCCACAGATCGGTTTGCCCATCATAGAGGGCGATGGTGCTCACCGGTGCAATGCGGGAAAGAGTTGGCGCCAGCGGGGCCGCCAGCGGCGAGATGAGGATGCGATCGGGTTTGAGCTCCGCCAGCAGCTCGCGGTTGGGCTGGGTGCGCAGGCCGATATCTACCACCCCGGCAGGTAGCCGTGGCTCGCCGACCCATGCCTGATAGGGGCCTGCATCCCCCACCGCCAGCGGCGTCACCCCGAGTGCCAGCAGGGTTTCGGCTATGGTCCAATCGACGGTGGCGATACGGGGTAGCGGCGCAGAAGCGATCGGGGATTTGTCGGCCTGCGCCGCAAGTGGCAGCAGCAGGCTAATAAGGCAAGGTGCCATCTTCTTCAATAAACGGTTCAAGAGAGCCCCCCGGTCAGACGATGGCGATGGGATGAGCATGAGCCGGGTGGCGAATGACCTCCATCGGAATGCCATAGATAGCGTGCAGGGTCTCGCTGGTCATGAGCCTCTCAGGTTCGCCGTGGGTAAGCAGGCGGCCGGAGTGGAGCGCCACCAGCCGATCACAGAAGCGGGAGGCCATATTGATGTCGTGAATGACGATGATGACCCCGAGGTTTAGCTGACGGCTCAACTGCTTGACCAGCGTGAGCACCTCCACCTGATGGGCCACGTCCAGCGCGGCCAGCGGCTCGTCCAGCAGGATAAAGCGGCTCTCCTGGGCCAGCAGCATCGCCAGCCAGACCCGCCCCCGCTCGCCGCCGGAGAGGGTATCCACCAGCCGATCGGCAAAGCGTTCGGTATGGGTAAGGGCGATGGCCCGATCGACCTGACGGTGATCCTCCGCCCCCATCCGGCCCAGCAGGCCACGCCAAGGGTAGCGGCCCATCTCCACCAGCTCCCGCCCGAGCAGATTCTCGGCGCTCGGCAGATGCTGGGGCAGATAGGCCACCTGACGGGCAAACTCCCGGTTGCCCCAGTCGGGCAGCGGCTTGCCATCGAACAGGATCTCGCCGTCGCTAAGGGGTTGCTGGCGAGCCAGCAGCTTGAGCAGGGTCGATTTACCCGACCCATTGTGGCCGATGAGGCCATAGACCTGTCCCTGCTCGAAACGCAGGTCGGTGGGGTGCAGCAGCGTGCGGTCATTGACCGTGAAGCTGGCTGATTTCATCTCGAACATAATCAATTCCTGTGCTGGCTTGCCGCCTGTCTCATCGGTGCCGGCATCAAGCCGGCACCTCGCAATCCAGATGGGCGATCGCATCGCGGCTCACTGCGGCACGGCGCGCGCCGGTCAGTTCGGTGAGTTTTCCCTGCCGCATCTCCAGCAGGCGATCGGCCAGCGGGAAGTAGTGATCGTCGTGGCTGATGGCAATCACCGTCTTGCCCATCTCCTTGAGGCGCGGCAACAGCACCTGATAGAAGATGCGCCGGAACTGAGGATCCTGATCCGCGGCCCACTCGTCAAACAGCATCACCTCGCGCTGCTCGGCCAGCGCCAGCAGCAGGGCGACCCGCTTGCGCTGCCCTTGGGAGAGATCGATATCGGCGATAAAGCCATCCTCGATGGTGAGCTTGCTGCCCATCTGCAACCGCTCCAGCCACTCGGCCACCAGCTCATCCTTGGGTTCCGGCCCCAGCAGGTGCTGGAACAGGTGATAGTCGGTGAAGATGGCGGAGAAGAGCGCCAGATAGCCGTTGCGATCGGTGATCGGCTCACCATCCAGCAGGATCCGGCCCGATACCGGCTGGTAAAGGCCGGTCAGCAGCATGGCCAGCGTCGACTTGCCGGAGCCATTGCCACCGATGATGAAGATCTGCTCCCCCTTTTCGATGACCAGATCGATGGGGCCGACGGCAAAGCCGCCCTCCCCCTGATAGTGAAAGCTCACCTGCTCCAACTCGATACGCTGCCAGGGGCGGATGGCGGGCGGCAGCGGGAAGTCCGCATCCGGCTCGGCCAGATTGAGGGCGGCGATCTTGTCGAACGCCACCTGAGCGGCAAGCAGGGTCGGCAGGGCACCAATCCCCTGCAACAGCGGGGTGCGCAGGAACAGCAGGGTCAGGGCGAAGGTAGCGGCCACATTGGTGTTGGCCCAGCCAAGGCCGTTGGCCAGAAAGAAGACCAGACCGATGGCCCCCAGCATCATGATATTCGACCAGTTCACCGCGCTAAGGTGATAGGTGTCGGCGCGGATGATCTGCTGGCGGTAGTCACGGGCATTTTGTTCATAAAGCTGGTGGTAAACGAAGTGAGCCCGCTCGCGGTTGAGCGCCAGCTCCTTGCTGCCAGCGATGATGGCCTGATAGTTCTGATAGAGCCGATCTTCAGCCTGACGCATTTGGGAGAGATGGCGATAAACACGGTTCACCAGCAACCAGCCCACCACCATGGTGACGGTGACCCAGAGTGCGGTCACCCCGAGTAATGCAGGAGAGAGCCAGCCAAGATAGAGGGCAGAACCCAGCGTGAGCACCAGCCCCTGCACCAGCTCAGGCAGGCGCACGAAGGCGATGGTGATCTGGCCGATATCGCTGGAGAGGGAGGCCAGCAGCGGCCCCTGACCTATCTGGCGGATGCGGGCGACATCGCTATCCAGCAGTTGCTTGAGCAGACGGCCGCGCAACCGGTAGACAAAATGGTGACCGAGAGTGGTCAGGGCCAGCTGAGATCCGAGTGTGATCACCAGCAGCAACACAATCAGGCCGACCAGCTGACCGAGGATCGGTAGCGGATCACCTATAGATTCGATAAGAGACTGATTGATAAAGGCAATGACGCCAATCCCGCTAACTGCACTGAGCAGACTGAGCAGGGTAATGGCGATAAAGGGCCAACGATATTGGCGATAAACCAGAGACAAGAGTTCCATAACGGACCGGTATTCCAGAGAGATCAGAACAACTGCGGGTGAAAAGAAGGGCGGGAATCCGGTTCCCGCCCGACTTCGATTACCAGCGGTAGTTGATGCTGCCCACTACGCTGCGCGGCTCGCCGTAGTAGCAGTAGTAGTCACAACTGGCCACGTAGGTTTCACCCAGCAGGTTGTTGACGTTGAGCTGGGCGCGCCAGTTCTTGGCAAAGTCATACCCGATCATCGCATCCCACACGGTATGGGCCGGCACCTCGGCAGAGCCGTAGATGGGGGTGTAGTCCGCATTCACGGCGCCAATACCCACGCTGGAACCGATATAACGTACACCGGTACCCAGCTCCAGACCCGAAGCCACCCCTTGCTGCACCTTGTAGTTACCCCAGAAGGAGGCCTGATGGCGCGGGATCAGGCTGGCACGGCGATCGCCACTGCCGGTGTCGTTGGTTTTGGCATCGGTGTAGGTATAAGCAGCGGTCAGACGCAGTGCATCGGTCACCTGCACGCTCCCTTCCAGCTCAACCCCCTGAGAGGTCACTTCACCCGTCTGGGTCTGCTGGCCGGAACCGGTAGAGACCAGCGAGTTGGTCTGGGCCAGATCGAACAGCGCCAGATTGATGTAACCGTCGAGGAAGGCAGGCGCATACTTCACGCCGGTCTCGTAGAGCTTGCCCTTGAGCGGCTTGTAGGAACTCTTGGTGTTGGGATCTATCCCCGGCAGCACCTCGAACGACTCGGCATAGGCAAAGTAGGGAGAGAGGCCGTTGTCAGCCAGATACATCAGGCTGCCCGAGAGGGAGAGCTCGTGATCGTACTGGCGCTCGTCCTTGCTGGTATTGGTGTTGTGGGTCTCCACATAGTCGAAACGGCCACCGGCAGTCAGCAACCAGCGATCGTCCCAGCGGATCTGGTGCTGGGCATAGAGGCCGCTCTGGCCCTTGCTGCTCTTCTGGTGAGTGGCTGTCGACTCGTCAAAACCGGGGAAGCCGCTGTAATCTGGGTTCATGGTATTGATGGTGCCCATGGCGTAGTTGTCGGCCTCGACCCCTTCATTGACGTGACGCTGCAGATCCACCCCCAGCAGCAAGGTCTGCTCGGTGCTGTCGGTGTTCCAGTAGCCCACCATCTGGTTATCCATGGTGGCACTCTTGGTATTGCCATCGCGGTAAACCAGGCCACGACTGGCGGTTGTGCCTTCATAGGTCGGGAAGATATAGGTCTGGCGCAGCAGCAGATCGTTGTAGTTGAAGCGGACGTTCTGCTTGAACTCCCAGCTCTGGTTGAGCTGGTGGGCCAGCTCGTAACCGGTGGAGATCTGGGTATTGCGGTTGCGATCGTAATCCGGCTGGCTCAGGTTGGTGGAGGGATCAATCTGGCCACCTGACGTATTCAGGGTGCCATAGACCGGGAAGAAGCCGTTGGTCGGGATCCCTTCGTCGTGCAGGAAACTGGCCAGCAGGGTCAGGCTGGTACGATCCGAAAGATCGAAGGTGACGCTGGGCGCCAGATAAACCCGATCGTTATAAGTACCGGTAAGCACACCATCACGCTCTTTATAAAGAGCAACCATGCGGTAGCGGCTGTTGTCGGAGAGAGCGTCAGAGACATCCACCCCGACCTGACGATGATCCCGGCTACCAAGCTGCAGATCCACCTGCCCTTGCGGCGTGGCGGTCGGCCGCTTGCTGATGGCATTGATCACCCCGCCCGGAGGCGCCTCACCGTAAAGGATCGAGGCTGGCCCCTTCAGCACTTCCACACTCTCCAGACCGAACGGTTCCGGCGTCCAGATGTAGTAGCCGGTGCCAAACAACCGGTTGCCATCCAGATAAGAGGCGGCATCGAAGCCACGCACCTTGAACCAGTCGGTGTTGTTGTCTGAGCCATAGAGGCCGGTCAATACGCCGGAACGGTAGCGAATCGCTTCATCCAGCTGCAACACGGCGTGCTGATCCAGTTCCTCGCGATTAACCACGGAGACGGCGCGAGGGGTCTCGGCCATCGGCACTTCCACCTTCATGGCCGTACCTGTCACCACCATGGTTTCGCTGGCTTTGGGCAGCTCAGCGGTGGTTTGTTCAGCCATCAGCGGCAGGGAGACGAGCAAACCGGAGAGCGAAAGCACGCCGAAGGCGCCCTTCTTGCCGGGTCCTGTAGTGTATTTTTGCGCAATCATATTAAAGTCTCGTTTATCAATGAGTTATGTTGTTTTAATTGTTATTTGTGGTCGTTTGTCACGACATCACCCTGTTCCATGGGCGAATAAAGCAGCGCAATCCTACTACAGGAGCCGTGATCGAATCGATTCAATAATTGCTAATCATTTGCATCTACATTGTTATCTAGCTGCATCGTTGGCAGGATTTCGCGGGAGATGGGAGCCATCAGGAGAGCTATGAGCGGAGAAGAAAATGGAGAGGAATATCAAGAAGCAGAAAAAAGATCGGCAGGATGGATCCGGTGGCATTATCTGACTGGATCCATTATCCCCAAGCTTTATCCATATTTATCCACACCCTTTGGCGGTAGAATCCGGCTTTCCGTTTCTTTGTCTGAAATCAGGATCCATTCCATGGCCAAACTCAATCTCGTCGTCGGCTCCATGCTGGGCGCCGCCGAATATGTCGCAGACCACGTCGCCAACCTGCTGGAACAGGCTGGCCACCAGACCCGGATCCACAACCCGGCCAAGCTGGCAGAGGTGCTGGATGATGCGGGATCCATCCTGCTGGTGGTCACTTCCACCCATGGTGCCGGGGATGTGCCCGACAACCTGCAACCCTTCGCCAAGGATCTTGCCGAGCAGCATCCGGATCTTAATTCATTGAAATATGGCGTGATCGCCCTTGGTGACAGCAGTTATGACACCTTTTGCCAGGGTGGCAAGACGCTGGATCGGCTGCTGGCCGAGTGCGGTGCCAGCCGGATCGGCGAGCGGCTCGACATTGATGTGACCCAACACGAGATCCCCGAAGATGCCGCAGAAGTGTGGATCCGCGACTGGATGACGCTGATCGCCTGATCAGAGTGCGGGAGATCCTGAAAAAAAGCTTGATCTCCCCACTTATCCCCAGATCGACTATCCACCATGTTATTAACAGATTGATCCGGGGGAGTTGTTCTACAATGTTACCCACAACGCCCAGGGGTAATGTGCATAACTACGGTGTAAAGCTCTGCAAAACCTATAGTTATCCATGTATTAGATCCAGACCGACAGACCTCTGTGTATAAAAGTCCTGGTTATCCCCTCGTTCACCGGGCCAGGATCCAAGCTTTTCCACAAGCTAGGATCGTCTTTAAATTAATGATCTTTATGATCAAAAAGTGCTTATCAACAGAAAGGGCGGATCCTAATAAGAGATCCAGTAAAAGATCGATCTAAAGATCCTTAAGATCTAATTAGTGGATCCTCCCTTCATACTGAACGTTAAGTAGACGTTCCCCTCAGGACGCGAAACAGATAGAATGTTCCGCCCTTTAGCCCAGGCAAATAAAGATCTTCAGGCGTGCAGATCAAGGTGATCCCAATGCAATACCATGAACAATTTGATGTGATCGTCGTCGGTGGCGGTCATGCCGGAACCGAAGCAGCAACAGCGGCAGCCCGTATGGGCATGAACACCCTGTTGCTGACCCACAATATCGATACGCTGGGACACATGTCCTGTAATCCGGCGATCGGCGGGATCGGCAAGGGACACCTGGTCAAGGAAGTTGACGCACTCGGCGGGATCATGGCGCGTGCCATCGATCTTGGCGGGATCCAGTTCCGCACCCTCAACTCCTCCAAGGGCCCGGCAGTGCGAGCCACTCGTGCCCAGGCGGATCGCCTGCTCTACAAGGCCGTCGTTCGCCAGATGCTGGAGAACTACCCGAACCTGAAGATCTTCCAGCAAGCCTGTGACGATCTGATCATGGACGGGGATCGTGTTGCCGGTGTGGTCACCCAGAGCGGGATCCGCATCAGCGGCAAGACAGTGGTGCTGACGGTCGGTACCTTCCTGAACGGTTTGATCCACATCGGGATGGAAAACTACAAGGGCGGCCGTGCCGGGGATCCTCCCTCGATCGCCTTGGCCCAGCGCCTGCGTGAACTGCCGCTGCGCATCGATCGTCTCAAGACGGGTACGCCGCCGCGCATCGATGCCCGCAGCGTCGATTTCTCCGTAATGCAGGAGCAGCACGGTGACGATCCGCGCCCCGTCTTCTCGTTTATCGGCAATGCCAGCCAGCATCCCCGTCAAGTGCCCTGCTACGTCACCCACACCAACGAGCGTACCCACGAGGTGATCCGCAATAACCTGGATCGCAGCCCCATGTACGCCGGGGTGATCGAGGGGATCGGCCCGCGCTACTGCCCGTCGATCGAAGACAAGATCACCCGTTTCGCCGACAAGACGGCTCACCAGATCTTCGTCGAACCGGAAGGCCTGACCACCCACGAACTCTATCCGAACGGGATATCCACCAGCCTGCCGTTTGACGTGCAGGTGCAGATCGTCCGTTCTGTGCGCGGCTTCGAGAACGCCCACATCACCCGCCCCGGCTATGCCATCGAATATGATTTCTTCGATCCGCGGGATCTCAAGGCCAACATGGAGAGCAAGTGCATTCCAAACCTGTTCTTCGCTGGCCAGATCAACGGTACGACCGGTTACGAAGAGGCGGCGGCACAAGGCCTGATGGCCGGTCTGAACGCCGCGCTGCGTGCCCAGGACAAGGATCCCTGGAACCCGCGTCGGGATCAGGCCTACATGGGCGTGATGATGGACGATCTCTCCACTCTGGGGACCCGCGAGCCTTACCGCATGTTCACCAGCCGCGCCGAATATCGCCTGCTGCTGCGTGAAGACAACGCCGATATCCGCCTGACCGCCATCGGTCGCGAACTGGGTCTGGTGGATGACGAGCGCTGGAGCAAATTCAACGCCAAGATGGAACAGGTCGAGCTGGAGCGTCAGCGCATGCGTTCAACCTGGATCCACCCGCAACATCCGTCACTGGAAGCGGTCAACGCCTTGGTCAACACCCCGCTGACCCGCGAACAGAGTCTGGAAGAGCTGCTGCGTCGCCCCGAGGTGACCTATGATGCGCTGATGGCAATCGAAGGTGTCGGCCCTTCCGTGACTGATCCTGCCGCGGCCGAACAGGTTGAGATCCAGATCAAGTACGCCGGTTACATCGAACGTCAGCACGATGAAGTGGAAAAACAGCTGCGCAACGAGAACACCCTGCTGCCGCTGGATCTGGACTATCGCGAGGTGAACGGCCTCTCCAACGAGGTGAAAGCCAAGCTGAACGATGCCAAGCCGCAGACCATTGGTCAGGCTTCCCGCATCTCCGGCATCACCCCAGCGGCCATCTCCATCCTGCTGGTTCACCTGAAAAAACACGGCCTGCTGCGTAAAACCGCCTGAGGAATCCCATGTTGGAAAGATTGAACGGCCTGCTCATGCAGGCCGGAATTGTTATCACCGATACCCAAAAGAGCCAACTGGTGCAGTTGGTCGAGTTGCTGCACAAGTGGAACAAGGCTTACAATCTCACCTCGGTGCGAGATCCGGACGCCATGCTGGTCAAGCATATCCTCGATAGCCTGGTGGTAAGCCCCCACTTGCACGGTGAGCGCTTCATCGACGTGGGGACAGGTCCCGGCTTGCCGGGATTGCCGCTGGCGATCATCAATCCGGACAAGCAGTTCGTCCTGCTCGACAGTCTGGGCAAGCGGATCAACTTCATCCGCCAGGTCATTCTGGAGCTGGGGTTGACCAATGTGACGCCGATCAAATCCCGGGTGGAAGAGTATCAACCCGAAGTCGGGTTTGATGGTGTACTCAGCAGAGCGTTCGCTTCGCTAGAGGACATGCTGAGCTGGTGTCACCACCTGCCGTCAGAACAGGGCAGCTTCCTCGCGCTCAAGGGACAATATCCCGCAGAGGAGCTGGCCCAGTTGCCTGCCAATATCCGTCTGGTAGCCTGTCATGAGCTGCGGGTGCCGGAGCTGGAAGGCGAACGTCATCTGCTGGAATTCAAACATATCCAGCCCGAATAGGGTCGCAGTTTCATTTAGGGGATAGTGTGGGAAAAGTCATTGCCATAGCCAACCAGAAGGGTGGAGTGGGTAAAACCACCACCTGTGTGAACCTGGCCGCCTCCATGGCCGCCACCCGGCGCAAGGTGCTGGTGATCGATCTGGATCCGCAGGGCAATGCCACCATGGGCAGCGGCGTCGACAAGTACGAAGTCGAGCGCACCGCCTATGAGCTGCTGATCGAAGATGCTCCCATCAGCGAGGTGATCATACCCGAAACTTCCGGTGGTTATCACCTGATCGCCGCCAACGCCGACGTGACCGCAGCCGAAATCCGCCTGATGGAGTTTTTCGCCCGCGAGATCCGTCTGCGCAATGCGCTGGCCTCGGTGCGGGACAAGTACGACTACGTCTTCATCGACTGCCCACCTTCCCTCAACATGCTGACCGTGAATGCCATGGCCGCCGCCGACTCCGTGCTGGTGCCCATGCAGTGCGAATACTATGCGCTGGAAGGGCTCACCGCCCTGGTCGACACCATCAGCAAGCTGGCCGCCGTGGTCAATCCCGATCTCAAGATCGAAGGTGTGCTGCGTACCATGTACGATCACCGCAACCGGCTGGCCAATGATGTGTCCGATCAGCTAAAACAGCACTTTGGCGACAAAGTCTACCGCACCATCATTCCCCGCAACGTTAGACTGGCTGAGGCCCCGAGTTTCGGTGCCCCGGCCATGCACTATGACAAATCATCGGTGGGCGCCAAGGCCTACCTGGCACTGGCTGGCGAGATCCTGCGCCGCCAGGAGCAGGAACGTCAGGCGACCATCGCAGACCGAGAGAGCATATGACTCCGAAAAAACGTGGACTGGGCAAGGGGCTGGATGCCCTGCTCAGTACCAGCACGGCTGCCCGCCAGAAACAGGTGATGAGCGATCAACGTACTGAAGAGGCCATGGCCCCCACCAATCAGGGCGAGCTGCGCAAGCTGCCGGTGGAGTGGTTACAGTCCGGCAAGTACCAGCCCCGCAAGGATATGTCCCAGGATGCACTGGAAGAGCTTGCCAACTCCATCCGCGCCCAGGGGGTGATCCAGCCCATCGTGGTACGCCCTCTCGGCGAACAATCCTTCGAAATCATTGCCGGTGAGCGGCGCTGGCGCGCGTCCCAGCTGGCGCGGCTTGAGGTGGTGCCCTGTATCGTCAAGGATGTTCCCGACGAGGCTGCCGTCGCCATCGCGCTGATTGAGAATATTCAGCGGGAAGACCTTAATGCCATCGAAGAGGCGGTCGCTTTACAAAGACTGCTGACCGAATTCGAACTCACCCACCAGCAGGTGGCCGAGGCGGTGGGCAAGTCCCGCACCACGGTGACCAACCTGTTGCGTCTCAACCAGCTCAACGATGACGTGAAGCGTTTCGTCGAGCATGGCGACCTCGACATGGGCCATGCCCGTGCCCTGCTGGCCCTGAGCGGCCAGGCCCAGTCTGAACTGGCCAAGCTGGTTGCCCAGAAAGGGCTGACCGTGCGCGATACCGAGAAGCTGGTGCAAAAAGCGCTCGAACCGGAAAAAGCCAGGGTCGAACCGGCCCGTGATCCGCAGATCGGCTACCTGGAGCGCCAACTGGCAGAAAAAATTGGCAATCAGGTGCAACTTCAGCCTGGCAAGCGGGATAGCGGGAAGTTAGTAATAAGTTACGAGAATTTGTCCGATTTGGACCGTATATTGGGCTATTTTGGCGTGTCGGAATCGTGATTTTTACGCTTTTTGTAGTAATAAAACATCCATTCCTTTTGATATGACCATAACCCTGATTTGCCGCGGAAAGCCGCAAAAATTAAGGATTTTTGTCATATTGCAATAGCTGCCCTCAAGGGTATAATTTGACCGGCTTTAAGAGCTGTTAACATGGGGTCTTCGGATCCCGATTTTTTACAGTTCTGTAATGTTCAGGGGTAGGTTGGTGAAGCAGAAAATAGCCTTGGAAGGTTTGACACTGGCCTTGGTTATGCTCGTTTGTCAGCTCATCCTGATCCTGGCGATGAGTGCCGTCTGGTTTTACCTGACTGGTGCCAGCGCCGGTTATTCCGCTCTCTACGGAGGGGGGATGTACTGGGTTCCTCAAGCCTTGTTTACTGTCTGGGTGCTGCGCCGCAAGGTGACAACCGAGAGTGTGGGCCTGGTTTTGCGGGACTTTTATGGTGGGGCAGGGATTAAGCTCATTTCTACAACAGGTCTATTCGCCCTGATGTTTGGTGCGGGAGTCGAGGTCGTTACCGTCTCGTTTTTCGCCACTTATATCCTCGCCCTCGTTGTACAGTGGATGGTTTCATTCACGCTTAACAACCACTATTAGGAAAACTCATGTCTGCAACCGGAGAAGTCCTGACTCCTCAGGGATATATCTCCCACCACCTGACCCACCTTCAAGTCGGGTCCGGGTTCTGGACGGTCAATATCGACTCAATGGTATTTTCCGTCGTGCTAGGCGCCCTGTTTATCCTGCTGTTCCGCAAAGTAGCCGTTAACGCTACCAGCGGGGTGCCGGGTAAGCTGCAGTGCTTTGTGGAGATGCTGGTCGAGTTTGTGAATGGTAACGTCAAAGACATCTTTCACGGTCGCAACAAGGTCATCGCACCTTTGGGACTGACGGTGTTTGTGTGGATCTTCCTGATGAACTTCATGGATCTGATCCCCGTTGACTTTATCCCTCACGCTGCACAATTGATGGGTATTCCCTATCTGCGTGTGGTTCCCTCTGCTGACGTTAACATCACCATGTCCATGGCTTTGGGCGTGTTCTTCTTGATCCTGTATTACAGCATCAAGGTCAAGGGTATCGGCGGGTTTGTGAAGGAGCTGACGCTTCAGCCTTTCAACCACCCGGCGGCCATCCCGGTTAACCTCATCCTGGAAACTGTTACGCTGATTTCCAAACCTGTTTCTCTGGGTCTTCGACTGTTCGGCAACATGTATGCTGGCGAACTGATCTTTATCCTGATTGCTGGTTTGTTACCCTGGTGGTCACAGTGGATCCTGTCCGTGCCTTGGGCAATTTTCCACATCCTGATCATCACTTTGCAGGCATTCATTTTCATGGTTCTGACCATCGTCTATCTGTCGATGGCGCAGGAAGACCATGGTTGATGCAACTCAAATAATCCTTTTTATACAATCAATTACATCTAAATAACTGGAGATCCTCATGGAAAACTTGAACATGGACCTGCTGTACATCGCTGCTGCAATGATGATGGGTCTGGCTGCTATCGGCGCTTCCATCGGTATCGGTATCCTGGGTGGCAAGTTCCTGGAAGGTGCTGCTCGTCAACCGGATCTGATCCCTGTTCTGCGTACCCAGTTCTTCATCGTAATGGGTCTGGTGGATGCGATCCCGATGATCGCCGTTGGTCTGGGTCTGTACGTGATGTTTGCGGTTGCTGGCTAAGTCGTACGACTCTCCAGGCATAACCCATTAACTAACTTAAGAGGACATCGGCTGTGAATATCAATGCCACCCTCCTCGGCCAAGCAATTGCTTTTTTCTTCTTCGTAGTGTTTTGCATGAAGTACGTATGGCCGCCGCTGATTGCAGCCATCGAAGCCCGTCAGAAAGCTATTGCTGACGGTCTCTCTTCTGCCGAACGTGCCAAGAAAGATCTGGATTTGGCCAAGGCCAACGCCACCGATCAGCTGAAAGAAGCCAAGCTGCAGGCTGCTGAAATCATTGAGCAGGCTAACAAACGTAAAGCCCAGATCATTGATGAAGCTGCCGCTGGTGCCCAGTCTGAGCGGGAAAAAATCCTGGCTCAGGGCCGTGCCGAGATCGAAGCTGAACGTCATCGTGCCAAAGAAGAACTGCGTAAGCAGGTTGCTGCTCTTGCCATTGCTGGTGCAGAGAAGATCCTGGCGCGTCAAATCGACCAGGCTGCCAACAGCGACATCGTCGACAAACTGGTAGCAGAACTGTAACGGGAACGGGGCTATGTCTGAACTGACTACAATCGCTCGCCCCTACGCCAAGGCTGCTTTCGAGTTTGCCGTTGAGCACAAGGCGGTTGACCAGTGGCTGGGTATGCTCGGTTTCGCTGCGCAAGTAGTGGAAAACGAGACCATGCACAACCTGGTAAACGGCTCTGTGGCCGCCGAAGAGCTGGCAACGCTGTTTGTCGGTGTCTGCGGTGAGCAACTCGACGTGCATGGCCAGAACCTGATCCGGGTGATGGCCGAGAATGGTCGCTTGGGTGTGCTGCCGGCGGTCGTTGCTGAATTTGTAGCGTTCAAAGCTGAACTGGATAAAGAGGTTCAGGCTGACGTGATTTCGGCGATCGAACTGACCGACCAGCAGAAAGCCAATATTCAGGCTTCTCTGGAACAACGTCTCGCGCGCAAAGTGAAGCTGAATTGCAGCATCGATGCGTCCTTGATGGCCGGGGTGCTCATCAAGGCCGGTGATCTGGTAATCGACGGCACAGTCCGCGGTAAGCTGGATCGCATGGCTGACGCGCTGCAATCTTGATTGGGGTATTAGAGCATGCAACTGAATTCCACTGAAATCGCCGAGCTGATCAAGCAGCGCATTGCGCAGTTTGATGTAAAGAGCGAAGCGCGTAACGAAGGTACTATCGTCTCTGTGAGCGACGGTATCATTCGTATTCACGGCCTGGCTGATGCCATGCAAGGTGAGATGATCGAGCTGCCGGGCAACCGCTACGCTCTGGCATTGAACCTGGAGCGTGACTCCGTCGGTGCGGTGATTATGGGTTCCTATGACGGTCTGTCAGAAGGAATGAAAGTAAAAGGTACTGGCCGTATTCTGGAAGTGCCGGTAGGTCGTGGTCTGTTGGGCCGGGTGTTGAACACCCTGGGTCAGCCGATCGACGGTAAAGGTCCGATCGACAACGACGGCTTCTCGCCGATCGAAGTGATCGCACCGGGCGTTATCGAGCGTAAGTCTGTTGACCAGCCGGTCCAGACCGGTCTGAAAGCCATCGATGCCATGATCCCAATCGGTCGTGGCCAGCGTGAGCTGATCATCGGTGACCGTCAGGTTGGTAAGACCGCCATCGCGATCGACACCATCATCAACCAGAAAGATTCCGGCATTAAGTGTGTCTACGTTGCGATTGGCCAGAAGGCCTCCACCATCGCCAACGTGGTGCGCAAGCTGGAAGAGCACGGCGCCCTGGCCAACACCATCGTGGTCGTTGCCTCTGCCTCCGAAGCGGCTGCTCTGCAGTACCTGGCTCCGTATGCCGGTTGCTCCATGGGTGAGTACTTCCGTGACCGAGGTGAAGACGCGCTGATCATCTATGATGACCTGTCCAAGCAGGCCGTAGCTTATCGCCAGATCTCCCTGCTGCTGCGCCGTCCGCCAGGACGTGAAGCTTACCCGGGTGACGTTTTCTATCTGCACTCCCGTCTGCTGGAGCGTGCTGCTCGCGTTAACGCCGAGTACGTAGAGAAGTTCACCAAGGGTGAAGTGAAAGGCAAAACCGGTTCTTTGACCGCACTGCCAATCATCGAAACCCAGGCGGGTGACGTATCTGCGTTCGTTCCGACCAACGTGATCTCCATCACCGATGGTCAGATCTTCCTGACTTCACAGCTGTTCAACTCCGGTATTCGTCCGGCGGTTGACCCGGGTATCTCCGTATCCCGTGTAGGTGGTGCTGCTCAGACCAAGATCGTCAAGAAGCTGTCCGGTGGTATCCGTACCGCGCTGGCCCAGTATCGCGAACTGGCGGCATTCGCCCAGTTCTCTTCCGATCTGGACGAGGCGACTCGCAAGCAGCTGGATCACGGTGTGAAAGTGACCGAGCTGATGAAGCAGAAGCAGTACTCTCCGCTAAGCGTGGCTCACCAGTCTCTGGTGCTGTTCGCCGCCGAGAAAGGCTATCTCTCCGATGTCGAGCTGAACAAAATCGTCGACTTCGAAGCCGCTCTGCTCTCTTACGCCAATACCCAGCATGCCGAGCTGATGGCTGAAATCAATGCCAAAGCCGACTACAACGACGCGATCGTTGGCAAGCTGACTGCGTTGCTGGATAGCTTCAAAGCAACCCAGACCTGGTAAGCGTGTGTGGCAGCGTGAGCTGCCACTTGATGGAGAGTAAGAGATGGCCGGCGCAAAAGAGATACGTAACAAGATCGGGAGTGTGAAAAACACTCAGAAGATCACCGGCGCTATGGAAATGGTGGCAGCAAGCAAAATGCGCCGTGCGCAGGAACGCATGTCTGCCAGCCGTCCGTACGCTGAAACCATGCGCAAGGTGATCGGCCATATCGCTCAGGGGAACCTGGAATACAAGCACCCCTACCTCATCGAACGTGAGGTCAAGCGAGTGGGTTACATCGTCGTCTCCACCGACCGTGGCCTGTGTGGTGGTCTGAACATCAACCTGTTCAAGGCTGCCCTCAATGATATGAAGCAATGGAGCGCGAAAGGTGCCAAGGTTGACCTGGCACTGATCGGTAACAAGGCCTCCAACTTCTTTGAACGGCACGGCGCCAAGGTTAAAGCTCATGTCGCAGGACTGGGCGATAGTCCGAGCGTCAATGACCTGATTGGTTCAGTCAAGGTCATGCTGAAGGCTTACGACAACGGTGAGATTGACAAGCTGTATCTGGTGTACAACAAGTTCGTCAACACCATGGTGCAGCAACCACGGGTCGATCAACTGCTGCCTTTGCCCGTAACTGAAGACAGCAAGCTCGCCAAGAAACACCACTGGGATTACCTCTATGAGCCGGATCCCAAGAAGCTGCTGGATACCCTGCTGGTTCGCTATGTCGAATCTCAGGTTTACCAGGGTGTAGTGGAAAACTTGGCAAGTGAACAGGCAGCCCGAATGGTTGCCATGCAAGCCGCGACTGACAACGCCGGTAACCTGATTAACGATCTGCAACTGGTATACAACAAGGCCCGTCAGGCCAGTATTACCCAGGAGCTGACAGAGATCGTATCCGGTGCTGCTGCGGTGTAAGGCAAGGGTTATCAAAGGTTTAGAGGATTTGACATGAGTAACGGTTTCATCGTCCAAATCATCGGCGCTGTGGTGGACATCGAGTTCCCGCAGAATGCCGTGCCCCAGGTGTACGATGCACTGAAGGTCGTTAGCGAAGGTCAAGGCCAGGGTCTGGTGCTGGAAGTTCAGCAACAGATCGGTGGCGGCGTCGTTCGTTGCATCACCATGGGCTCCTCCGACGGTCTGCGTCGTGGGTTGGAAGTAGTGAATAGCGGTAAATCCATCCAGGTTCCGGTCGGTACTGCGACTCTGGGTCGGATCATGAACGTACTGGGCGAGCCAATCGACGAAAAAGGTCCGATCGGTGAAGAAGAGTGCTGGTCTATCCACCGCGCAGCCCCCAGCTACGAAGATCAGTCCAACAGTAACGATCTGCTGGAGACCGGCATCAAGGTTATCGACCTGGTATGCCCCTTCGCCAAGGGTGGTAAGGTTGGTCTGTTCGGTGGTGCCGGTGTAGGCAAAACCGTAAACATGATGGAGCTGATCCGTAACATCGCGATCGAGCACAGTGGTTACTCTGTGTTTGCCGGTGTAGGTGAGCGTACCCGTGAGGGTAACGACTTCTACCACGAGATGATGGAGTCCAACGTACTGGACAAAGTATCTCTGGTTTACGGTCAGATGAACGAGCCGCCCGGAAACCGTCTGCGCGTTGCGCTGACCGGCCTGACCATGGCCGAGAAGTTCCGTGACGAAGGTCGTGACGTGCTGTTCTTCGTAGATAACATCTACCGTTACACCCTGGCCGGTACTGAAGTATCCGCACTGCTGGGCCGTATGCCTTCCGCAGTAGGTTACCAGCCGACCCTGGCCGAGGAGATGGGTGTTCTGCAAGAACGTATCACCTCCACCAAGACTGGTTCCATCACCTCCGTACAGGCCGTTTACGTGCCTGCGGATGACTTGACTGACCCGTCTCCGGCGACCACCTTCGCCCACCTGGATGCGACCGTCGTACTGTCCCGTCAAATCGCGGCACTGGGTATCTACCCGGCCGTTGACCCGCTGGACTCTACCTCTCGTCAGCTGGATCCGCTGGTGGTTGGCAAAGAGCACTACGAGACCGCTCGTGGCGTTCAAACCGTACTGCAGCGCTACAAAGAGCTGAAGGACATCATCGCCATCCTGGGTATGGATGAACTGTCAGAAGAAGACAAACTGACCGTAGCCCGTGCCCGTAAGATCGAGCGTTTCCTGTCCCAGCCGTTCTTCGTAGCAGAAGTGTTTACCGGTTCTCCGGGCAAATACGTGCCGCTGAAAGAGACCATCCGTGGTTTCCAGGGCATCCTGAAAGGCGAGTATGACGATCTGCCCGAGCAGGCGTTCTACATGGTTGGCGGTATCGACGAAGTCGTCGAGAAATCCAAGAAACTGTAAGCCTCGACAGGAGGGCCCATGGCAGAGATGATCTCCTTTCACCTGGATGTGGTGAGCGCCGAAGGAAAACTGTTTTCCGGTCGCGTGCAATCCGCTCAGGTATCAGGCTCCGAAGGTGAGTTGGGTCTCCGCCACGGTCATGCTCCGTTGCTGACTGCCATCAAGCCGGGCCTGGTCCGCTTGGTGAAGCAGAACGGAACTGAAGAGGTGCTGTACATCTCCGGCGGTATGCTGGAAGTACAACCTGAATCCGTGACCGTGCTGGCGGACACCGCGATTCGTGCTGACGACTTGGATGAGGCGAAAGCCCAGGAAGCCAAGCGCGCAGCCGAAGAGCGGATCCACAGCTCCCATGGTGATATCGACTACGCCCAGGCCGCCACCGAGCTGGCCAAGGCGATGGCTCAACTGCGAGTCATCGATATCGTCAAAAAGAATTACCGCTAATAACGGTGATGTAAAAAGCGACCTTCGGGTCGCTTTTTTTTTACCCGTTGGATAGACTCCGCCGAGTATTTCCTCATGTTCCAAAGGTCAATTTATGTCCCTCAACGTCGTGATCCTGGCTGCAGGTAAAGGTACCCGCATGCGCTCTTCCCTGCCCAAGGTACTCCACCCGGTAGCCAACAAACCTATGGTTTCCCATGTGATCGATACTGCCCGTCAGGTCGGTGCCGAGCAGCTGCATCTGGTCTATGGCCACGGTGCCGAACTGCTGAAAGAGCGGATCGTGGCGGCCGATGTGAACTGGGTGCTGCAGGCGCAACAGCTGGGGACCGGTCACGCCGTCGCCCAAGCTATCCCGTTCTGGAAGGATGAGGACGATGTGCTGGTGCTCTACGGCGATACCCCGCTGATCCAGCCCGAGACCCTGCAGCGCTTGCTCGCCGCCAAGGCTGAAAACGGGATGGCACTGCTGACCGTGGTGCTGGACAACCCCACCGGCTATGGCCGCATCGTCCGTGAAAATGGTCAGGTAGTCGGTATCGTCGAGCAGAAGGATGCCAATGCCGAACAGCTGGCCATTCGTGAGGTGAACACCGGCGTGCTGGTGGCCAATGGGGGCCAGTTGCGTCAATGGTTGTCTCGTCTCGACAACAAAAACGCCCAGGGCGAGTTCTATCTGACCGATGTGATCGCCATGGCTCACGGCGATAATTGCCCGATTGCCGCCGTTCATCCGGAGCGTGCCGCCGAGGTGGAAGGGGCCAACAATCGGGTGCAATTGGCTCAGCTTGAGCGCAGCTATCAGCAGATGCAGGCCGAGAAACTGATGATTGCAGGTGCAACCATGATCGACCCCGCACGCTTTGATTTGCGTGGGGTTTTGGAAATTGGTGAAGAGGTTGTTATTGATGCAAACGTCATCATTGAGGGCAAGGTGACTCTCGGCAATCACGTTCGTATCGGAGCCGGTTGCGTACTGAAAGATTGTGTCATTGGCGATCACTCCGAGGTGAAACCCTACTCGGTTATCGAGGGTGCACAGGTGGCAGATCAGTGCTCAGTGGGTCCGTTTACCCGCTTGCGTCCGGGGGCGGTTCTGGAGCAGGATGCGCACGTTGGCAACTTCGTCGAGATGAAGAAGGCCCGTCTGGGGGTTGGTTCCAAGTGCGGTCATCTGACCTATCTGGGTGATGCCGAGATAGGAGCCGGGGTGAATATCGGTGCCGGTACCATCACCTGCAACTACGACGGCGTGAACAAGTTCCAGACCATCATCGAGGATGATGTGTTCGTCGGTTCCGATACCCAGCTGGTGGCGCCGGTGCGCATCGGTAAGGGGGCGACTCTGGGGGCGGGTTCTACCATCACCAAGGATGTGGCCGAGAACGAGTTGGTGATCACCCGGGTGCCCCAGCGTCACATCAAAAACTGGGCTCGTCCGGTCAAGAAGAAGTGATGCCCGATCAATAAAATAGAACCGGCGCCTGATGGCGCCGGTTTTTTTGGCTTATGACTGATGGTTGGTGTCACTGGTCGATGACTGGGGGGCCGCCCATGTGGTCGCGGGTGCGCTGTAGTCCATCACCTGATACCAGTCGAGCTTGCGGGTCAGCATCATGATCAGTGCCAGAGTGGCGAACAACAGCACGGCACCGAGCAGCAGGGCGATCTCTTCGGCCTGCAGCAGGCTGTAGAGGATGGCATAGACCAGCCCGAGCAGCGCTGCGAAGCCGATCCCCTGTTTCGGGCCGCCCAGCACATGACTGAGGTAGAAACCGTTGAGCAGTACGCTGGCCAGCGCGGCCACCAGATAGGCCCAGCCAAAACCGAGGTGTTCGGTCAGCGCCAGCAGCACCAGATAGAAAATGGCCAGCCCCATGCCCACCAGCGCGTACTGGATCGGGTGAACCCGCAGCCCCTTGAGCAGCTCGAACATGAAGAAGCTGATAAAGGTGAGGCCGATAAACAGCAGGGCATATTTGGCCGCCCGTTCGTTGAGCTGATAGTGATCCACCGGCTGCACCAGACTGACGCTGAAGGTGGAGAGATTGCTATCGCCCCCGTTCATCATCCGGTTGAAGTGGGTCTCCATGTCGCTGGCGAACCAGCTGGTTTGCCAGTTGGCCTCAAACCCTTGTGGGCTCAGGGTGCGACTGCCCGGCAGAAAGTCACCGATAAAGTTGGGGTGGGGCCAGTTGCCCGCCAGCTGCAGGGTGCTCTCCTTGCCCAGCGGGACTATGTCGAGGGCGTTCATCCCCTGTAGATTGAGCTCCAGATTGAAGGTGCCATCTTGCTGCGGCAGGCTGTCGATCGGGGCATGGATACCCGCGAGCGCATCACCGAGGCGGGCGCCGGGGGCAAACGGGATCCGCTGTGTGCCGAGCTGCAGCTCGGGGACGCTGTTGATACCGCGGGCATCGGAGAGCACCAGGCTCAGGTAGGGTTTGCCCGCCACCAGCTCGGCCGTTTCACCGAGCGGTGAGGTCGCGTCATTCAGCAGACTCTGCCGGGTTGGCAGGCGGCCCGAGAGGGAGAGCCGGGTCTGGTAGACCTGCGCCTGATAGATGCCCAGCTTGCGCGGGGTGACCTCCATGTTGGCCCTGATATCCAGTTGCTCCGGCAGCAGGTAGCGGTAGATCTGCTCCTGACGGACGAAGCGCTTGCCCTCCTGCTCGACCGTCACCGAACGGGCATAGGGCTGCACGATAATGGGCCCCATCAGTCGTTGCGGGCCGCTGCTGCTGGCCATGATGCTGTGAATGGCCTGATTGCGGTAAGCCTGACGCTCCCGGTTCAGCTCCATGATGGATTGCACCGGCACCATCAACAGCAGGCTGAGCAACAGCAGCAGAAATATCTTGTGGGTGAATATCTGTTTGACCATGACACGTCTCCTTGTTGGATGGAGTGAGTCTGTCAGTCCGGCGTGAAGTGGTGATGGGCTTGTGTGAAGTGGCGGTGAACTGTTGAAAAACGGCGCCATCAGACGCCGTGGGATTGTTCAGGGGCGGGAGCGCACCAACCGAGCGGCTTGTGCGAAACGATCGGTGTGGCCGTCGATGAGCCCGTGCATAAAGTCGATGTAGTAGACCAGTTCAGGTATCTCCTCAATGGAGCTGGAGGTCCAGTAGGGGGCTGAATTTTCCCCGTTGTCATGGATATCGGAGAAGAAGCGCGGGTCAGTCATCGGCGCCCGGCAATCTTCGTCGAGCAGGGTGAAGAGCTCCTCGATGGTGGGGAGTTGCCACCCCTCGCCAAGGCGGGCTGCTTCATCTTTGGCTTCAAGCAGCGTCAGCAGGGCCGGTGTGCCCACGCACCCCTTCCCCTCCTGCCACTGGCTGCCCAGACTGCACGCCTGCCATTCGAGGTGGTTTAGCCGATCATGGATGACTTCTCCCTGCCGTGTCAGGCGGTCGGAGAGATCACAGGCAGCCAGCGCCATGCTGGCCGGAAGCCAGAGCAGCAATAGAAATAATTTCATGTTTGTCTCGTTTACGAATGGCGGTCAGCCCGTCGCTAGTGGGCTGACCGTGGTTATCGGGGTTTATCAGGCGGGAAGCGAGCTCACTGCTTTTTAAGTTGTGCAGGCAGGGCCGCCAGCACCCCTTCTTTCGCTTTGAGGGAGGCGAACTGCTTGCCGGGCTTTTGCACCACGGTATGGACGAAGATCAGCTGTTTACCCGGTTTGCTGGCCCATCCGACGAACCAGCCGATCTGCTGATCGCGGTTGAGGCTGCCATCCAGCTTCTTCGGGTAGCCCATGCCGGTCTTGCCGTGGATCTGCCAGCCGTCGATCTCGCTCACCTTGAGGATATTGGCGGTGTACTGCAGGGTCTGCGCCGAGACCGGCAGCTTGCCGCTCAGCATCTTGCCGAGGAAGCGAGCCTGCTCCTCCGGACTGATGGCGAGGCTGGAGCTGAGCCAGGCCTGGGTCAGACCGTCATGCTTGCCCGGATTGCCGGATAGATCCCGGTTGCCGTAGTCGAAGCGGTCGACGTATTGCTGGAAGCGCTCCATCCCCAGCCATTCGGTGATCTGCTGGGAGAACCAGACCACCGAGTAGGTTTCCCAGCGGCGCGGGGTAGTGGTTTCGCGCCAGGCGGGTAGCCAGCCGTCATAGCTCGGCTTGTAAGGCAGTGCCGGATGCTCTTCATCAACCAGATAGCCACTGTCGTAACCCATCAGCGCCAGCGGGATCTTGAAGGTGGACGCGGGCGGCAGCTGGCTGGAGCAGTCCCCGTCGCTGGAGAGGGTCTGACCGTTGCCGTCGGCATAGAGAAAGCAGCCGCTGGCGGCGGAGGCAGGCAGGGCTGCGAGCAGACCGGCAGCCAGCAGGCTGGAGAGAAGCAGGCGGGACATAGCATTTCCTTGAGCAAATGGATGAGAGAAAGCGGCAGTCTAATGCCGCTTTGTGTGGGGAATGTGAAGTTGCGGGGGGACTAGGCGAACGGCAGCCAGAGTTCCGCCAGCGCGCCCCCTTCCGGCCGGTTGCTCAGGGCCAGACGGCCGCCATGCTGGTGGGCCACCTCATGGGCGAAGCTGAGCCCCAGACCGCTGCTCTTGCCCTTGTCCGGGCGTGGCAGGGAGTAGAAGCGTTCGAAGATGCGCGGTAGGGCGTAGTCGGGAATGCCGGGGCCGCAGTCGGTGACCCGAAAACAGTAGCCCTCCTCCTGCTGGCTGCCGCTCAGGGTGACTTGCCCGTTGGCGGGAGAGAAGTCGATGGCGTTATCCAGCAGGTTGCCGATGGCCTGCTCCACCAACAGCGGATCCCACTTCTGTTTCGGCGCGCTGGCCAGCTCGGCCACCAACTCGACCTGACGGCGCTGGGCGATGATCTGGCGGGCATCGAGGGTGCGCTTGCCCAGTTTCGCTGGCTCCACCGACTGGCGATCCAGCCCCTGCCCCGACTCCAGCCGCGCCAGTTGCAGCATTCGCTCGATCAGCTGCTGCATGCGCGCGGTTTCCAGATTGATGTTGCCGATAAACCGTTTGGCAACTTCGGGGGGTGGCGTTTCGGCCAAAATCTCCCCTGCCCCGCGAATAGCGGCCAGCGGGCTCTTCAGCTCGTGGGTCAGGCTGTGCACATAGGCTTCGATGTAGCTTTTGCCATCGAGCTGGTGGCGCATGGTCTCCAGCGAGCGGCCGAGCCGATCCAGCTCGACGGTGTGCAGCCGTGGCAGCGGTGCCGCCTCCCCCTTGCTGACCGAGTCGGCGTAGTGCACCAGCTTGCCGATGGCGCGGTTGAGCCACCACACCAGCAGGCTGCCGATCAGCAGCGAGATGAGCAGCATCTGGCCGCCGGCCCGCAGCAGCTCCTGTTCCCCCCGCTCAATGGCTGGCATCAGGGTGCGATTGGGTTTGGCGACGGTGAGGGAGCCGATGATCTCGGCCCCTTCCCGCAGCGGTGCCGCCACATACATGGTCGAGCTGGCGGCATCGTCGGGATCGGTGCGGGTGCTGCGGGCGCCATACTGGCCGCGCAGGGTGCGGTAGACATCGTTCCAGCGGGAATAATCCTTGCCCAGATCCGTGCCGTCGGAGTCGTAAATCACCATACCCTTCTGGTCAGTGACATAGATGCGGTACTCCGCCTGCTGCTTGAGGTGGCCATCGATCATCGCATTGATGGGATTCTGGTTGAGGCGTGCGAAGGCGCTGGCCAACCGCCCGTTCATCATATTGCCCTCTTTCAGATCATCGAGGGCGAGCGGCGCCAGCAGCTGGGTCATGTCTACCAGAGTATCCTCGGTGGCGCTGCGCACTCCCGGTTTTATCTCCTCGACGAAGATTTCCAGCACGAACCAGGCGGCCAGCGCGAAGATCAGCAGCAGGCCGCACAGCAGTTGCAACCCGAGTCTCATGCCAGCTCCAGGCTGTAGCCCAGCCCGCGATGGGTGAGGATCAGGTTGGCTTCGGGATCATGTTCGCGCAGCTTGGCGCGGATGGTCTTGATATGGGTATCGACGGTGCGATCCAGGCTCTCTTCCGCATCCTGCCACACCAGATCCATCAGCTGTTGGCGGGAGTAGACCCGGCCCGGCGCCAGCATCAGGGTCTTGAGCAGCAGATATTCGTAGCGGGTGAGGGCCAGCGGTTGGCCGCGAAAATGGATGCGGGCCCGCTCCTCATCCAGTACCAGCAGGGCGCTGGGCTGGGGGGCGACGGGCTGACTGCGGCGCAGGATGACCCGCACCCGGGCACACACTTCCCGTGGCGAGAAGGGTTTGGCCACATAGTCGTCGGCACCGATCTCCAGCCCGATCAGCCGGTCTATCTCCTCGCTGCGGGCGGTGAGGAACATCAGGGGGATATCGGTCAGCGCCCTCACCTGCTTGCAGAGTTCGAAGCCGCTGATGTCGGGCAGCCCCACATCGAAGATCAGGAAGTCGGGTCGCGTCTGTTCCAGTCGTGTCAGCAACTGCTGGCCCAGCATGAACCACTCCACCTCGAACCCGTCGGTCTGCAGGGCATAAATCAGGGTGTCGGCGATGCTGGCCTCATCCTCCACCAGCCAGATGACTCTCTTTTGCATGGCATCCTCGTCGCAAATTGGCACCCCATTCTGGCATCGAACCAAATCGGATCCTATTTGCTGTTTTATTTTTCCGAAAAAGGGGCTAACATTTCGATGTTCTTTCGAATCGAAACCTAAAAATGACCAAACGTAATACTCAACAACGCCGTCACACCATAGTGACCCTGGTACAAGAGCAGGGTGAAGTGAGTGTCGACGCCCTCGCCAAACACTTTTCTACCTCCGAAGTGACCATCCGTAAAGATCTGGCGGTACTGGAGACCGGTGGTCTGCTGCTGCGCCGTTACGGTGGTGCTGTCCCTTTGCCGAGCGAGATGGTGGTCGAGGTCAACCCTGAACAAGTTTCGAACCGAAAGTTAGCCATTGCCCGTGCGGCGGCCGAGCGGCTGCGTGATCACAACCGCGTCATCATCGACAGCGGCAGCACCACCAGCGCCATGATCCCCATGCTGGGCAACAAGCGCGGCCTCATCGTGATGACCAACTCCCTCAATGTGGCCGGTGCCCTGCGCGAGCTGGAAAATGAGCCTACCCTGTTAATGACCGGTGGCACTTGGGACCCTCACTCCGAATCCTTCCAGGGGCAGGTGGCGGAACAGGTGTTGCGCTCCTACGACTTCGACCAGCTCTTTATCGGTGCCGACGGCATCGACCCGGAGCGTGGCACCACCACCTTCAACGAGCTGGTGGGCCTGTCGCGGGTCATGGCCGAGGTGTCGCGGGAGGTTATTGTGATGGTCGAATCGGAAAAGATCGGCCGCAAGATCCCCAATCTCGAACTTCCCTGGTCGAGTATCCATACCCTGGTGACCGACGAGGGGCTGGCCAGCGAGGCCAGAGAACAGATTCAAGCCCAGGGGGTGACGCTTATCTGCGCCCCGGTCACTTGCTGACATCGAGCTCTGAACCATCCAACTGACTTTACGATTTGCATCTCAAGGAGAAGTGTATGTGTGGCATCGTCGGGGCTGTTGCCCAACGTGATGTGGCTGAAATTCTGGTAGAGGGCCTGCGCCGTCTGGAGTACCGCGGTTATGACTCAGCCGGTGTGGCCGTGTTCAGCGCCAACCAGCCGTTGCAGCGGGTTCGCCGTCTGGGCAAGGTGGCCGAGCTGGCCAAGGCGCTCGACGAGCAGTCCGTCCATGGTGGTACCGGCATCGCTCATACCCGCTGGGCCACTCACGGCGAGCCTTCCGAGCGCAATGCCCACCCCCACGTCTCCGAGCATATCGTGGTGGTACACAACGGCATCATCGAGAACCACGAAGAGCTGCGGGAAGAGTTGAAGGCGCTGGGTTATGTGTTCAGCTCCGACACTGATACCGAGGTGATTGCCCATCTGGTCCATCATGAGCTGAAGAGCGCCGGCAGCCTGCTGGCCGCCATGCAGACTGCGGTGAAGCAGCTGCGCGGTGCCTACGGTACCGTGGTGATGGACAGCCGCGACGACAGCCGCGTGGTGGTGGCCCGCTCCGGTTCACCGCTGGTGATCGGCCGCGGTATCGGCGAGAACTTTATCGCCTCCGACCAGATGGCGCTGCTGCCGGTGACCCGCCGTTTCATCTTCCTGGAAGAGGGTGATGTGGCCGAAGTGACCCGCCGCGACGTGCACATCTTCGATACCAACGGCAACGCCGTGGTGCGCGAAGAGCAGGAGTCCGAACTCTCCCACGATGCCGGTGACAAGGGTGAATACCGTCACTACATGCTCAAAGAGATCCACGAGCAACCCAAAGCGATCACCAACACCCTGGAAGGGCGTCTGGGCAGCGATCACGTGGTGGTCGAATCGTTCGGTAACGGCGCACGCGCCATCTTTGACAAGGTGGAGCACGTGCAGATCGTCGCCTGCGGCACCTCCTATCACTCCGGCATGGTGGCTCGCTACTGGTTCGAAGAGATCGCTGGCGTCTCCTGTGATGTGGAGATCGCCTCCGAGTTCCGCTATCGCAAATCGGTAGTGCGCCCCAACAGCCTGCTGGTGACCCTCTCCCAGAGCGGCGAGACCGCCGATACCCTGGCGGCGCTGCGTCTGGCCAAGGAATCAGGCTACATGAGCTCGCTGGCTATCTGCAACGTGCCGGGCTCTTCGCTGGTGCGTGAATCGGATCTGGCCTTTATGACCCGCGCGGGGGCAGAAATTGGAGTGGCCTCCACCAAGGCGTTCACCACCCAGCTGGCTGGCCTGCTGATGCTGGTGGCCTCCGTCGGTCACTGCCGTGGCCACCTGAGCGCCGCCGCCGAGGCTGAACTGGTCAAGGCGCTGCAAGCCCTGCCGCTGCGTATTAAAGAGAGTCTGGCGCTGGCCAAGGATATCGAAACCCTGGCCGAAGAGTTTGCCGACAAGCAGCACAGCCTGTTCCTCGGTCGTGGCAGCCAGTACCCCATCGCCATGGAAGGGGCGCTCAAGCTCAAAGAGATCTCCTACATCCACGCCGAAGCCTACGCCGCTGGTGAACTGAAGCATGGCCCGCTGGCGCTGATCGATGCCGAAATGCCCATCATTGTTGTGGCGCCGAACAACGATCTGCTGGAGAAGCTCAAGTCCAACGTGGAAGAGGTGCGCGCCCGTGGCGGTATCCTCTACGTGTTCGCCGATGCCGATACCGGCTTCAAGAGCGACGAGACCATGCGGGTCATGAACCTCAACCATGTGGAAGAGGTGATCGCCCCCATCGTCTATACCGTGCCGCTGCAGCTGCTCTCCTACCACGTCGCCCTGATCAAGGGCACTGACGTCGACCAGCCGCGCAACCTGGCAAAATCGGTGACCGTCGAGTAAGTCACTCTCTGATCAGTCACTTTCTGAAATGAAAAAGAGCCGCAATTGCGGCTCTTTTTGTTGCTGCTGAGGGTTACGACAGCCGCAGGTTGGTAATGGTGACCTCGTCGAGGGAGGGCACTATGATGCCGCTGGTGATCCCCTTGGCGATGGCCTGGCTGCGGTTCTTCGAGTCGGTCTTGTTGGTCACCTGGGTCAGGTGAAAGTTGACCGTCCGCTCGCTGATGCCGAGGATAGTGGCGATCTCCCAGGAGGTTTTGCCCTCGCTGGCCCAGAACAGGCACTCCTTCTCCCGATCCGACAGTTCGGTCAGGTACTTCATCAGGTCAGGCCGGATTTTGATCAGTTGCAGCGCGGAGTTGAAGATGTAGCTGGCGCAGAATGACAGCAAGGGAACGTTTTCAAACATCAGATCAGAGTTGGACTTCTCCTTGGTGATGAATGAGAGGATACCGTGCTCCCCCTGCGGGGTGTGGAGCGGGAAGGATACGCCGTTGCGCACCCCGAAATCGGCAGCCAGATTCATCACATCGCGGCTGGCGCTGGGCAGCCAGGGCGAGTCGCAGTCGAGTTTGTTCCAGAAGATAGGCTGGGTCTGTTTCAGCCCCAGATAGACCACCGGATCCTGGGTCAGATACTGGTTTTCGCTGTAGGCGTCAAACCAGCTGGTCGGACAGTTGTTGAACAGTGCCACGTGGGATTTCTGCATGCTGATGGGGAAAATAATCAACAGCCGGAAGTAATCAAAGCCCATTTGATGACTGAAGCGCTCCAGCAGTTGCTGGATATCGCTGGTTTTTGTTGCCTTGGTGAACTTGTCGATATGTTCCCAGATCGCATCGTTGAGCATGACTTTCTCCTTTTTCGATCTCTATCACACTGATCGAAAAGATTTTTTCTCGTTATTTATATTTGTGCGGTGGCTATTGGCGCCACTTATTCCGTGCGTGTCTAAAAATTATCCTGTTTTTGTGCATAAAGGCCAAGAAAATCCTCTCGTTGCCAGTCCGCCCCGCATTTGAGATAATGATAATAGTTATCATTAGTAAGATGTATTTCAATGAACAAATTATGGGGTGTGGCCCTGCTGCCACTGTCAGTCCACTTTGCTGCCATCGGGGATGAGCTGGTTGCTCCCGCCCTCAAGAACAGCATAGCTGCCGGGAAAGCCTCCCAGCAGCGGGTGGAAAAAGCCGCCGATGCCGCTGTTGCCGCACGACTGGAGCTGCAAAATGCCCAGCTTCAACTACGCGACCTCGAAGCCTACAACCGCTACATGCAATCTCTGGTGGCCGATCAGCAAAATGAGCTGGGTAAATTGAGCCAGCAGCTTGAAGCGGTGCAAGAGACCCGTCAGGGCTTGATTCCGCTGATGTTGCAGATGCAGGCAGATCTGGAACAGCTGGTGCAAAACGACATCCCGCTGCGCAAGGAAGATCGGCTGGCGCGGGTTGAACAGTTGAAAGCGACCCTGGCCCGTGCAGACGTTAGCGAGGCAGAGAAATTCCGTCAGCTGCTGCAGGCCTATCAGATTGAAGCCGAATACGGCAGCCGGATGGACAGCTATTCCGCCGAGCTGGAGCTGGATGGTGCTCCGCGTCGGGTCGATGTGCTGGCGCTGGGTCGGGTCTCCCTGCTGGCAATGACGGCCGATCGCAGTCAGGCATGGCGCTGGTCTGCCGAGTCTAAGCAGTGGCAAGCCCTCGACAGCCAGTGGCTCTCCCCTATCGCCGAGGCGATGGATGTGGCCGCCGACAAGAAAGTTCCCCAGTTGCTCAATGTCCCCCTCTCTGTCAGCCGCAGTCAGGAGGCCCAATCATGAGAGTCACCATGAAGTGGTTCCCCCTCCTTATTGCCCTCTCCTGCGGAACCAACGCCGCTGTCGCCGATGAGTGGCAGCAGCAGGAACAGGTTCGTGAACAGCAGGCTCAGCAAGATCTGGCGACTGTTGCGAAGGAGCTCGGCACTGCCCGCACCAGACTGGTCGAGGCCCAGCGCCTGAGCAAGGAGCTGGCTGGCAAGTTCGCCAGCAACGAGAAGCAGCTGGTCGAGCTTAACGCCCAGTGGGAGCAAGCCTCCGGCGACATGAACGAGATCTTCGCGGTCACCCGTCAGGGCGCCAGCGATGCGGTCAAGCTGCTGAGCGAATCCGCCGTCGAGGGCCAGTACCCGGAGCGTCTCGCCCCGCTGAAAGCCATGGCACAGGATAAACAGGTGCCGGATCGCGCCGCTCTCGCCCTGCTGCCCGCCACGCTGCAGCAGGAGATCCGCGAATCTGGCCGGATTACCCGGTTCAACGGCAAGGTGCTCGATGCCCAGGGGGCTGCCAGCGAGCAGTCGCTGACCCGGGTTGGCAGTTTTGCCCTGCTGGGGAGCGAAGGCTTCCTGCAACCGACCGCCGAAGGCTTGAGCCCGGTACTGGGTCTGCCCGGTAGCGTGCTCTCTGCCGTTGCGGCTTATCAGGGTCAGGAAGGGGAAGCGCTGCCGCTGGATCCTTCTCATGGCACTCTGCTGGCGATGCTGGCACAGGCGCCCACCTTCTGGCAGCAGGTACAGCAAGGTGGTCAGGTCGGCGCCATTATCGTGCTGCTGGCCGCTATCGGTTTGGGAATTGCGGCGGTACGGCTGTGGAGTCTCTCTCGTGAGCTGGGTCGGGTTCGTCGCCAGCTCAAGAGCGGCGAGTATCACGCTGATAACGCCCTCGGCCGGGTACTGACAGTGGCGGACAAACACCCCGAGCTGAGCATGGAGACCCTCGAGCTGCGTCTTGATGAGGCGATCCTGCAGGAGACTCCTCGCATGGAGCGCGGCATCGGCATGGTCAAGGTAATCGCGGCCATCGCCCCCATGCTGGGTCTGCTCGGTACCGTAACCGGGATGATCGGCACCTTCCAGGCCATCACCCAGTTTGGTACCGGCGATCCCAAGATCATGGCGGGCGGCATCTCCATGGCACTGGTCACCACGGTACAGGGTCTGGTGGCGGCCATTCCGCTGATCCTGGCCCACAGCCTGCTGCAATCGCGCTTCACCGAGCTCTCTAATGTGCTGGAGCAGCAAGTAGCCGGCATTCTGGCCGAGCGCGCCGAGAGCAATAACGGCGGGATGGAGCGAGCAGCATGATGCTCGACATCTGGCAACAGCTGCAGAGTTTCATGGGCCGTGGCGGCCCGGTGCTCTGGGTCATTCTGGCCCTGCTGGTGCTGATGTGGATTTTGATGATCGAGCGGTTGCTCTACCTCAATCTGGGTTTTGGCCCCCTGCAGCAACAGCTGCTCGGCCGCTGGCAGGCCCGCAGCGAGCGCCACAGTTGGCACGCCCGAGCGATCCGCAGCCGCTGGCTGGCGCAGGCGGAGCTGGAACTGAACCGTCATCTGATCTTCATCCGCACCCTGGTGGTGCTCTGCCCCATGCTGGGGCTGCTGGGCACTGTGACCGGCATGATCGGCGTATTCGATGCGTTGGCCGCGGCCAACCGCTTTAACCCGGAGAGCATGGCGGGCGGGATCTCTCGTGCCACCATCCCCACCATGGCAGGCATGGTGGTGGCGCTCTCCGGCGTGTTGTTACTCAGTCGGCTCGAGAGTCAGGCCAAGCGTGCGCTGGCCAAGACCCGGGACGGCATGCGAGAAGAGAAGGTAATGCAATGAGACGGCAATCCAAACGCCAGCGTGACGAAGTGCAGATCGACATGACTCCCATGCTGGATATCGTGTTCATCATGCTGATCTTCTTTATTGTCACCACCTCCTTCGTGCGCGAAGCCGGGCTCGAGGTGCACAGACCCCAGGCCAGTCAGGCCAAGGCGCAGAAATCCTCCAGCATCATGCTGGCGATCGGGGCTCAGGGTCAGATCTTCCTCGACCGCAAGCAGATCGATGTGGAGCGGGTACAGGCCACCATCGCCCGTCTGCTGGCGGAGCAGCCCGATGCCAGCCTGGTGATCCAGGCCGACGAGCGAGTGCCCCATGGCAAGGTGGTGCGGGTGATGGATGAGGCCAAGGCGGCGGGTATCGCCAATATCGCCGTGGCGGTGGCGCCGAAATGAAATACAAGCTAATGAGCCTGGGGCTGGGGATCGCCCTCAGTCTGGGCATCCTGCTGTTCATGGCCACGCTGGTTGAACCGCCCCGGGGCGAGAAGGTGGCGAGCGAACAGAAGCCCATCGTCATCAATATGCAGAACGAGGTGACCGAGGTGCAGGTACGCGAGCGTCCGGTACCGCAGGAACCCGAGCCTCTGCCAGAGCCTCCCGCGGCATTGGCCTCGACACCGCTGCCGATGCCTGCCGCGGCCCCCTTGGCGGCCGTTGAGCCGAGTCTGGATCTGGTCTCCAGCCTCAGTGCGGTGCAGGTCTATGCCCCCGGCGTGGCGACCAGTACCGCACCGGTATTGAGTGGCAACTACCACGGCCAGCAGCAGGGAGCGGGTATCGGCGCAGGTGACATGCTGATGCCGCTGCAACGGATCGAGCCGGTCTACCCCTATCGTGCCCAGCAGTCAGGGATCGAAGGATTCGTCACCCTGCGCTTTAGCGTGAATGCCGAAGGTGGCGTGCAGGATGTGGAAGTGGTCGAGGCCAAGCCCAAGCGTCAGTTCGAGCGGGCGGCCATTCAGGCGATCAACAAGTGGCGCTATCAGCCGAGACCGGGCGCCACCGACAAGCTGGTGCAAGTCATCACGCTCAAATTCAAACTGGAGTCATAACTATGTTGCGGATCTGGATCTGTCTGCTGGCCCTGGTCGGCCAAGTCTGTCTGGCGATGGAGGTCAGCCCTCACTTCTCCCGTCAGCTTGAACCCGTGATGAAGCTCTATCAGTCCGGTCAGTGGCAACAAGCTCAAAGCAAGGCGTCCGGCCTCAAGCCAAATAGCGATGCCGAGCGTGCCTGGCTGGCGCAGTTGCAAGCCTCGCTGGCGGCCAATCTGCAACAGACCGCCCAGGCGAGCCGTTATGTCGAACAGGCTCTTGCCTATAAAGAGTGGCCCGAGCAGCAACAGCTCCAGCTGTTGCGACTGCGCGGCGATATTCAGGCCCAGCAATCCAACTGGTCTGGCGCCATCGCCAGCTACAAGGCGGCACTGGCACTCAAACAAGACGATGGGCTGCGCCTGCGTCTGGCCGGCCTCTATTACCACAACAAACAGTACGGTGACGCTGCCAGCCAGAGCGAACAGTTGTTGAAGAAGGGTTGGCAGAAGCAGGCCGCCATTATTCGTCTCTCCGCCCTCACCGCTCAGCAACGTTATGGCGTGGCTGCTGATCAGGCGGCCGAGTTGATCAGCCACGAACCCAAAGAGAGCAAATGGTGGCAGCAGGCGGTGTCGCTCAACCTCTCCGCCAAACGTGGGGATCAGGCGTTGGCGCTGCTGCAGACTGCCATCGACAGAAAACTGATGGATGACGCGTCAGCCCGCAACCAGCTGATCCGCCTCTATGCCTGGCAAGGGCTGCCTTATCGTGGTGCCCGTCTGCTGGAAGCGGCCATGGCCAAGGGACAGATGAAGCAAAGTGCTGAAAATCGCCAACTGCTGGCCCAATTGTGGGAAGGTGCCCGGGAGTGGTCACAAGCGGTCGATAGCTGGCAACAGCTGGCCAACCAGCATGGTCAGCCCAAAGCGGCCATGCGCGCCGCCGAACTGCTGCTGCAACAGGGCAAGACAGATGCCGCCATGACCCAGCTCGCCGCCATCAAGTCGGTAAAAGGCGAGCAAGGCAATCGTGCCAAAGCGTTGTTGGTGCAGGCACACCTTAATAAGGAGCAGTATGCCCAGGCGCTGGAACTGGCCCGTGAGCTGCAGCAACAGGATAACTGGCAACAGAAGGCAACCAGCTGGGTCAACTATATCCGGGCACAAAGCGAAGAGTTGAGCAAAAAAGCGGCGTAAAAGAGGTGCCAAGGGGCTGTTTTGGGGCGTTCAGTTCGCTTTTTCAGCAAACGAACGCATTTTTGCAAAAAGCCCTTGTCATCGCGGCGCGGCTCCCTATAATGCGCCCCTACCAGCACGGCGGAACACGCCAAACTGATGAGCCAGCTTCCTTGTGAAGCAGGCGCCGAAAGAAAAGCGAAAACAATC
>NZ_JAJNOE010000015.1:0-130331 GCF_027854445.1 Aeromonas sp. PI_26 | reverse complement strand
TTGCCAACTGACCCCGATGGTTGCACACCAGAACGAACACAAAGCCCAGTCTGACGACTGGGTTTTGATGTTTTAGCCTGCTGGTGAGCTGCCGACATCCCACCACGGTGACAATACCTTCCCCTGTTGGCGATCTTGCTACTGTTTCCACCTCTGTATCGCAGCACATCCCATCTTGGCCATATTGTTCCGCTGCGAGCTGATAGAGCTTGAGGATTAAATCAGGCCATCTTGCAACGGTACGTCATCGCTTCCGCTTGTTTGTTTAATTCCCTTGTTTGTTTATGGATTTATTCTATTAAAACAGTCACTTATCAATAGCGATCTGTTTTACAGCAGGAATGCCACGCGAGATAAATGATAATGATTATTGTTTGAATGATCGGGTCGGGGTCGTTACAATGCGGGCTGATTAATAAAGTGCTTTTCAAATGAGCCTTTTCTAATACTGCGTCTGGCCGGATGCCAGGGCGTTGTAATGAGTGAAGTAAGGGAATACGTCACCTTCCTACTAATAATGTTCAGGCTAAAACATGACCACTTTGAAACCGAACAAGCTTGCCTTGCTGATCTGCTCCCTTCTTACGACCCAGGCCTATGCTGCCAAACAAGAGGTGATGGTCGTCACCGCTTCCGGCTTCCAGCAGAAGATTGAAGACTCAGCTGCCTCCATCTCCGTGATTACCCGTGAGCAACTGCAAAAGCGGGCATATCGCGATGTGACCGATGCCCTGAAGGATGTGCCCGGTGTTGTGGTGACCGGCGGTGGCAGTAGCAGTGATATCAGCATTCGCGGTATGGGGTCGAAATACACCCTGATGCTGGTTGATGGCAAGAAGGTGGATAGCCGTGGCACTCGCCCGAACAGCGATGGTCCGGGTATCGAGCAGGGCTGGCTGCCGCCACTGCAGGCGATTGAGCGCATTGAGGTCGTCCGTGGCCCTATGTCATCCCGTTATGGTTCCGATGCCATGGGGGGCGTGATTAACGTGATTACCCGCAAGACCACCGGCCTGGCCTGGCAGGGCTCGGTTCATGCTGATTCTACCTTCCAGGAGAACAAGGATGCTGGCAACAGTTTCCAGACCGATGCCTATACCGCAGGTTCACTGATCGATGGCGTGTTGGGGTTGCGTTTCAACGGTCAGCTCGCCCATCGTGGTGAAGACAAATTTACCCAGGGTTTTGCCGAGCAAGAGACTCGCAGTGGCACGGCGGTGCTTAGCTTCAAGCCTGATGACCATAACCGCTTCGATCTGGAAGCCAGTCGTAGTCTGCAGGATCGGGATCGCACGGCCGGCAATTCGCTGGCTGCCAAGGCGAAAGATAGCCTTAATCGATACGAGCGCACCAACTATGCGCTGACTCATGATGGCCAGTATGATTTCGGCTCTTCCAGCAGCTATCTGCAGCAGGAGACTAACACCAATCCCGGCCGCAAGATGGAGCTCACCAACACCATCGCCGATACCCATACCCAGTTTATTCTGGGTGATCACTACTTGAGCGTCGGTGGTCAGTATCGCTATGAGGATCTGCACGATCAGGGCAATACCCTGAAAGTGGCTAACCCTGCCGAGCAGCTGACCCGCTGGAGCTGGGCGATGTTTGTCGAGGATGAGTGGTCACTCACTGACAGCTTTGCCCTGACCGGTGGCGCCCGCATGGATCGGGACCAGAACTACGGTTCTCACTGGAGCCCTCGCCTCTACGGCGTTTGGCATCTGGATGATAGCTGGACCCTTAAAGGAGGCGTATCGACCGGTTACCGCTCTCCTGACTTGCGAATGTCGGCGGCCAACTGGGGTCAGGTCACCGGTGGTGGCAGCCTGGATGGCATGCTGGTCGGTAACCCGGACCTCAAACCCGAGACCAGCGTGAGTGAAGAGATCGGCCTGCTGTGGAACGGTCATCAGGGCTTCAACGCCGGTGTTACCCTGTTCAACACCGACTTCAAGAACAAGATATCCGAAGTGCGTCGCTGCACCAGCAAGAGCGATCCCGCCTGTACTCTCAATGGTCACAGCTATGACTTCATCAGTGATCGGGTCAACGTCGATAAGGCGAACATGCGCGGTGTCGAGGGGATGATGGATTGGGCCATCAATGAGGATTGGTCGGTCAGCTCCAGCTACACCTTTACCCAGTCCGAGCAGAAGAGTGGTCCACTGTCGGGTCATGCCCTCAACCAGATGCCCCGTCACATGTTCAACGGCAGTGTTGACTGGCAAACAACCGAGGATCTCAGCCTCTGGTCACGGGTCAACTTCCGTGGCGAGACCTCCGAGTACCTGAGTCGTGTGAAGATGGCGGAGGGGACTCCTTCCTACACCTTCTTTGACATGGGCCTGGTCTACAAGGCCAACAAGCATCTCGATCTGACTGCAGGGGTCTACAACCTGTTCGACAAGACGGTGGATTACAGCAGCTATGGCACTGTGTTGGATGGTCGCCGCTACAACCTGGGCGTGACCTACAACTTCTGATAGGGAACCTGTCATGCGGCCGCCATCTTCCGATGGTGGCCGTTTTTATTGCGCGTCCGTTAGGGGGCTATGCCTGATAGGAGGCGGCTTGCCAGGTATTGCGCCCCCGTCCCTTGGCCTGATACATGAGGGCATCAGCCTGCCGTAGTAGTTGGTCGGCATCAGCCTCTCTCTCTGCGGCTACCCAGACTGCCCCGGTGCTGATGGAGAGGGTCACCTCGCCGCTGCTGGTGTGCAGGGTTTGCCGGTTGCTCTCCAGGCAGATCCGCTCGGCCCATTGCTCTGTCTCTGCCAGCGTGGCCAGCGGCAGCAGCAGGCAAAACTCCTCGCCGCCGATGCGGGCCAGCAGAGCCTCTTCGGGCAACAGGTTGGTCACAGTCGTGGCCAGCTTTTCCAGCAACAGATCCCCGATGCCATGACCAAAGCGGTCATTGGTCTCCTTGAAGTGATCCACATCGAACAGCAACAGGGCACAGGGCTCCCCGCTTGCCAGCCGCTGCTCCATGGCAGGCATGAATGCCCGTCGGTTGAGCAGGCCGGTCAGCGGGTCGGTACTGGCCTGCTTCTCCAGTCTGGCGTTGGCGCGGCTTAACTCGGTGGTACGGCTGGCAACGGCGCGGCGCAATTGCACTATGTAGGCCACCATGATCAATGCACCGGCCAGCAGTAGCCAGGGACCGAGATGGATGGGGTAGACGGTTTCGACATGCATCCATTTGCGGATGATCCGCTCCCGATCGCTCTCTTTGAGCTTGGCGAACCCCTCTTCCAGCCGGTTTAACAGGGCAAGGTCGCCCTTTTTCACTGCAAAGCGGATCTGGTCGGTATAGAGGTGGCGAACCGGAATAAAGCGGGTGGGATCGTCCGAGGTATAGATGTAGAAGTTGGCGACCTGCAGATCGGCGATAAAGGCCTTTATGTCGCCCCGAAAGGCCGCAGCCAGCAGGGTGTCATTGTCATTGAAGGTTTGCAGTCTGGTGCCGGGGAAGTAGCGTCTGGCGTAATACTCCTCGTAGCCACCGGCTACCACACCGACCGTTTCATGGAGCAGGTAGTAGTGGACATCGGTGCCGCGCAGTTCGCTCGAGAAGAAGAGCTGGGAGTCGAGCTGGGCGAGAGGCCGGCCATAGTCGAACAGTTTGTCCCGCTCCGGTGACCAGAGCAGTCCGGAGTGAACGTCCGCTTTCCCCTCATGGAGCAGGTCGAGGGAGCCTTGCCAGTCGACCAGCCTGAACTCGATCTTCTGGCCGGTCACCCGGGCATATTCACGCCACAAATCGATCAGCAGGCCATCCGGCTGGCCCGACTCATTGATATAGGAGAAGGGCTGCCAGGCTTTGGAGTTGGTAATGATGATCGGCTCTTCCGGGGCTTTGGCCCAGACAGGCAGAGCAAGGGCGAGTAGCAGGAGCCCCCACCCGATACTGACTATGACTCCTGTCCAGGAAGAGGCCATCCTTGCTCCAATCCGTTGCCGTATACCGTCCCTTGGTCATCGATTATCACCGTCTTTCTGCTCGAAGAACAAGCGCTCAAATGATGAAGTTTGCATGATGCAAATGGCGCCATGACAAGGCTGGCGGATAGAGTAACTACTTACAGCGGCAGGCTGATTCGCGCCTCCAGTCCCCCCTGTGGTCGATTGAGCAGGGTCAGCTCGCCGCCGTGCTGATGGACCAGAGTGCGGGCGATGGAGAGGCCCAACCCGACACTGCCGGACTCGGTGTTGCGCGCTTCATCGAGCCGCACGAACGGTTTGAACACATCCTCGAGCCGCGCCGGATCGATCCCCGGCCCGTTATCGCAGACCCGGATCAACAGCTCCTCCTTCCGCCGCTCCAGCGACACTTCGGCGCTGCCGGCATATTTGATGGCGTTGCCGATCAGGTTCTGCAGCACCCGGCGCAGGGTGTTGGCCCGACAGGCGTAGACCTCTTTGCCCTCCGCCAGACAGGTGACCGGCTGGCCGGTATCGGCGTAGTCATCACACAGGCTGACCAGCAGGCTGACCAGATCCAGCTCGCGGGTGGCCTCCTGCTGCCCCTCCTCGCGAGCAAAGCTGAGGGTGGCCGCCAGCATCTGCTCCATCTGTTGCAGGGTCTGCTGGATCCGCTCCTTGTCCTCGCTATCGGCCAGAAACTCGGTGCGCAGCCGCAGGCTGGTGATGGGAGTGCGCAGATCGTGGGAGATAGCCGCCAGCATCCGGGTTCTGTCCTGCACGAAGCGGTCTAGCCGGGTATGCATCCGGTTGAAGGCCTGAATCGATTCGCGGATCTCGGTCGGTCCCTCCTCTTTCAAGGGCTCGATATCCTCGCCCCGCCCAAGCCGCTCCGCATTGCCTGCCAGCTGCTTGAGCGGGCGGGTGGCACGGCGAAACAGCAGCACCATCAGCCCGATCACCAGACTGGCAACAAGCATCAGGTTGAGGGTAGTCTGCCACGACCAGCTACCCGCCTCCTTGTCGACCAGCGAGCTGAACTGCAGCCAGCCCCCCTGCGGCAGTTCGATGGAGCCATAGAGCCGCATATCCCGTGGTGGGGGCGGCCCCTTGCGATCCCGCATCATGCGGGCGTGATGTTCCCACGCCTTGCTGCGCTGAGTATCCTCTTTTAGTTCGGCGCTGATCTCGACCGTGAGGCCTGGGGGGTAGTTGAGGCGCGAGCGCACCAGCTGCTCGAAGCGGGGACTGCGGTTATCCGGTTGCAGCGGCTCGTCGGAGAGGCGCAGCAGCAGGGTCTCGCTGCGGCTCGCCTTGAGGATCTCGTCATAGAGGGACGGGGGGGAGAGGGAGAGCAGCCTGACCACAGAGATGATCCGCTGCATGGCGTTGCGGCTGTTGACGAAGCCGAGCGCCTCCTCCCGATCCGTGCGGTAGATCTGGATACTGAGCAGCTGGATCAGGATCAACCCTGCCAGCGCCACCAGAATGATCTGGCCGGTTAGCCCCTTGGGCCACATCCGTGCCCACAGTCGTCGCAAGGTGCCCACTGCTTAAACCTGCGTCACGTCGGCGGAGAACATATAACCACCACCCCAGATGGTCTTGATCAGCTCCGGATTCTTGGGATCCCGCTCCAGCTTGCGGCGCAGGCGGCTCACAAGGGTATCGATGGCGCGATCGAAGGCTACCGCCTCGCGGCCACGGGCCAGATCCAGCAGTTGATCTCTGCTCAGCACCCGCTGCGGGCGTTCCAGAAACACCTTGAGCAGATCGAACTCGGCAGTGGAGAGGCTGAGGCCCACTCCATCCTCATCGACCAGCTCCCGGCGATTGACGTCGAGCAGCCAGCGATCGAAGCGCAGATCCCGGGTCAGGGTTTCGGCGGCGGGTTGGGTTTCTGCCTGGGTGCGGCGCATCACCGCCTTGATGCGCGCCAGCAGCTCGCGCGGATTGAAAGGCTTGGCCAGATAGTCGTCGGCCCCCATCTCCAATCCGATGATGCGGTCGGTCTCTTCCCCCATGGCAGTGAGCATGATGATGGGCAGGTTCGATTTGACCCGCAGCTCGCGGCAGAGGGTCAGACCATCTTCACCCGGCATCATCAGATCCAGCACCAGCAGGTCGAACTCCCGCTCCTCCAGCAGTCGCTTCATCTCCTTGCCATCCCGGGCGCAGCTGACCCGCAGGCCGTGCTGTTCCAGAAAGCGTTTCAAGAGATCGCGGATCTCGCTGTGATCGTCGACTACCAGAATGTGGGTGTTGCCCTGGTTCATGAATACCTCCCCTGCTTGGCGTTGGCACGAGTATACGAAAATCCGCCCGGCGGTTTGTGTCAAAGTGTGCCAGATCCGCACGATGCCACACTCTGCTACAAAAAAGGGCGATGCTGGCAAAGTTCAGACACCGATAGGGTGTTTACTTGAGGGCAAGGCAAGAGCGCCGAACCAGAATCATCCCTACAGGAGATAGACCATGAAAAAGCTGACCAAAACCCTGCTGACCGCTACCCTGATCCTTGGCCTGCCGCTGGGCGCCTATGCAGCCAGTGAAGCGGCCCCCACTGGCCAGCCCGGTGCCATGGTGGATTGCCCGATGGACGGCGGCATGATGGGTGGCAAACACCACGGTGGTCGCCACGACAAGATGGCCCGCATGCAGAACATGACCCCGGAGCAGATCCAGGCCAACCTGCAGCAACGTTATGACCGCATTGAAGATCCGGCCAAGAAGGCGGAGTTCATCAAGAAGCTCAACGAGCGTGCCGCCGGTATGACCAAGCACGCCGAAGCGATGAAGCAGTTCGCCGAAGCGAACCAGTAACAGCGCCAGCTGTTATCAACCGAAGGGTGGCCGAGGCCACCCCTTTTGCGCTTACTGCGTTGAGCAGCAGATTGGTTGAACGCTGGTGATTGTCAATAAAAGAGGGGAGCCTGATGCTCCCCCCTCTTGCTATCTGTGTCGGTGCGAGTGTGCACGGATGAGCGAACTTAGCCCTGAGCCTTGTCGGTCAGGTCTACTTTCTTGACGGTTTCGCCTTCGAACTTGATGACCACGTTTTTCTTGGCGGCGTCGGTATCTTTCAGCAGGGTTTTGGTGGTTTCTGCCAGCAGCGGAGAGGCCTTGTTCAGGGCATCCAGATCATAGGTCCACACTTCCAGACCGGATTCAGTCTTGGTGGTGGCAGGAGAGCCCAGCTTATCTTTGACTGCCTGCTTGTTGGAGCCGCCTTCCTTGATATCCAGTGCCTTTTTGATGGCTTCGTTGGATGCGCTGTCCATGGCACCGGATACGGCAGTGCTGGCCGCATCCTTGACGCTGCTGGTGACGCTGTCGGTCAGCGAGTCCATCAGGCCGGCATTGGCAAACAGGGGCAGGGTGGTGAGGGCAACCAGCAAACTCTTTTTCATTTTCTACAGCTTCCATGGGTTCAATGAGGCGGCTATGAAATCAGCAAAGATATTGGGCGTCAAGTGAGGCATGCAATTAACATTTCTGTTAACTGGATCTCATTTCTCACCAGTTGCAAATAGTTTTGGTATCTCCCGCACCAGCCAGCTTTTGGCCTTGCCCATGGTGTCTCGCCGCCAGGCGAGCACCACCTGCAATTGATGACGATATTCGGGGCTGATCACCTTGAGCCGCCCGGCGCGGATGTCCTCCTCAATCCAGCTCTGTGGCATGGTGCCGACCCCAATCCCTGCCAGCAGGGCATCCCGTTTCTCCGCCATGGTGCTGACTGTGAGGCGCGGCTGCTTGTCCAGCAGGCGATAGGTGAGCACCGGCTTGCGCAGGGCGGTATCGGCGACGGCGATGGCGCGGTAGCGGCGCAGGGTCTCGTCGGCCAAGGGTTCGGGCTCCTGATGCAGAGGATGATCGGGATGGGCGACGTAGAGCATCACCTCGTCCTTGATCACCTGATGCTTGATGCCGGTCATCATGATGTCCGGGTTGATGGAGGAGATAAGCAGGTCGGCGCGGCCATCTTCCAGACACTCCCAGCTACCCGCCAGCACCTCGGCCCGCAGCCGCAGTCGGGTATCGGTCTGCTCGGCCAGCTTCTCCACCAAGGGGTAGAGGGCCTGCACCGGGACCAGCGCATCGACGGCGACTGTGATGTCGGTCTCCCAGCCACGGGCCAATGCCCGGGTCTCGCCTACCAGATGCTCGGCTGCCTCCAGCAGCACCCGGCCGCGCTCCAGCAGCATGCGTCCCGCCGGGGTGAACTTGGTGCGGTGGCCGCTGCGGTCAAACAGCATGGCATCCAGTTCGTCTTCCAGCTTCTGCACCGTATAACTCAATGCCGAGGGCACCTTGCCCAGCTCGTCGGCCGCCGCCGCAAAGCTGCCGCGGCGGTCGATGGCATCCAGCACCCGGATTGCCTCCAGGGTCAGCGCCCGCTCCTTGTTCGATTCCTTGGCCATTCCTCACCTTCAATTTTTTTGAATATGTTTGCCAGTTTATCTCGCTAACAAGTTAGGTCATGTCACTTTAATATTCAATCAACGCTTAGGCAGGAACGTCGAGCGGCCAAATATGCGGGTAGTTCCGCACTGTGACACACCAAATCGGTCTGTCTGACGTCGGTGAAAGAACAACACACTATTTGAATAACCTCTTGCATGGATGCATTGATTCTGGCCGAAAAGGCCTTGGCAATGACATATAAAACAAGAGAGTGAATGAACATGAAAAACGTAATCAAGATGCTGGCCGTTGCAGGCCTGATGACCACTGGTTTCGCCCACGCTGCCGTACCGGCTGACTTCAATGCCATGCCCGGCGTGCTGTTTGTGAACTGGAACGCTACTGCCGTAATGGATGGCAAAGCCAATCCGATGCTGGAAGTGCGTGACGAGTCTGGCGATCTGCTGGCATCAGTCCACGCCAATCTGACAGGCACCCAGCAGGTGCGGATCCCGAGCCGTACCCAGGGCAACCTGACTGTCAGCCTGGCTGACCAGAGCAGTGAATACCGTATTCCGTTCGGTATCGGTAGCGGCAAACAGCGTTAATCAACCGTCCCGGTAGGTGAGGATCAGACCATGATGCAATTGAGAGCCGCAGAAGCGCGGGGCAAGGCCAACTTTGGCTGGCTGGACGCGCGCCACAGTTTCTCCTTCGGTCACTACTATGACCCGGAGTGGATGGGACACTCGGTACTGCGGGTGATCAATCAGGATCTGGTTGCGCCGGGTGGCGGATTCGCCACCCACCCTCACGCCAATATGGAGATCCTCACCTGCGTGCTGCAAGGCACCATAGAGCACAAGGACAGCCTCGGCCATGCCGAGCAGATCCCGGCAGGGGATTTCCAGCTGATGAGCGCAGGCAGCGGGATCCGCCACAGCGAGTACAACCCCTCGCAGACGGATCCTCTCTCCCTGTTGCAGATCTGGATCGAGCCGAACGAGTTCGGCACGCCACCCGGGTATCAGCAGAAGAAGATCGAGTCTAGACCGGGCATGACGCTGGTGGCGTCACCGGATGGCGAGGATGGATCGCTGCGGATCCGCCAACAGGCCCGCGTATGGCGGCTGGAACTGGCCCCGGGCGAGACGCTCGAATGGGCACTGGCTGGCCGACACGGTTACCTGCAGATGATTTCAGGGGAGTTGACCGCCAACGGTCTGGCTGCCCGACCCGGCGACGGGGTACTCAGTCGTGATGAATACCGGTGGGAGCTGGTTGCGACCAGTGCCAGCCAAGCTCTGTTATTTGACCTACCCTGAAGCAGTCAGCGGTGATGTGACACAAACGAGGAATATGAAATGGACAAGATGAAAGATGTAGCGCTGCTGGCGGGTCGTGTACTGCTGGCGCTGATGTTCGTAATGGCGGGCTGGAGCAAGATCGGCGGCTACGCCGGTACTCAGGGTTATATGGAGGCGATGGGGGTGCCGGGCTTTATGTTGCCGCTGGTGATCCTGCTTGAGCTGGGTGGTGGCCTTGCCGTCGTGCTGGGTCTCTTTACCCGCAGCCTCTCCGTGCTGCTGGCCGGTTTTACCCTGATGGCTGCCTTTATTTTCCACTACCAGCCTGCCGAACAGATGCAGATGCTGATGTTTATGAAGAACGTCTCAGTGGCCGGTGGTTTCCTGGCGCTGGCGGCGGCCGGAGCAGGGGCTTTCAGTCTGGATGCCCGTCTCGGCAAAAACTGGTAATGCCCTGAAGAGTCAAGTTTTCCAATGCCTTTTGGCCGGTGCAACTGCACCGGCTTTTTTCTGTCTGCGTTTTCCGAGGCGGTGAGGCAACTGCACAAATCTGCGGCCCCCCTCATGGTTCAACGGTTTGCCCGCCTGCTGGCCACAAGTGCCTTTTGCATCTTATCCCCCGATCCCCGACAATTCCCTCTCTTGTGAAGTGACGGAAATGGCTCGCCTTTTCCCTCGCCCCCTCTCATCCACAGGCGGGAATTGCTCATGTTTACCCTCTACCACTCCAATCAGCTGGATCTGCTCAAAGAGCTGCTGGTGAGCCGCATCCGGCAGGCCCCTCTCTCTCACCCCTTCGATCGGGAGCAGATCCTGGTGCAGAGCCCGGGCATGGCCCAGTGGCTCAAGCTGGAGCTGGCCAAAGCGTTCGGCATCGCTGCCAATATCGACTTTCCGCTGCCCGCCAGTTTTATCTGGGAGATGTTCACCCGGGTGCTGGCAGATGTGCCGCGCCAGAGCCCCTACAACAAGGGATCCATGAGCTGGCAGCTGATGACCATTTTGCCTGCCTTGCTGGGTCGTCCTGCTTTTGCCCCGCTCGCCGCCTATCTGAGCGGGGGAGATGAGGAGGATCCTGCCAAGGATCCCGAGCAGGTGCGGTTGTGGCAGCTCTGCCAGAAGGTGGCGGATCTCTTTGACCAGTATCTGGTCTACCGGCCGGACTGGATCGCCCGTTGGGAAGAGGGGGAAGGATTGAGTCAGGAGCTGGCCGGGGTGAGCGGTCAGGACTGGCAGCCGGAGCTGTGGCGCGAGCTGGTGGCTCGCACCCTGGCGCTCTCTCCGAGCGGTTACCACCGTGCCAACCTCTACGAGGAGTTTATCCACGAGCTGGCACGCACCGCCGATCTGCCGGGCAAGCTGCCGCAGCGGGTCTTTGTGTTCGGCATCTCGGCGCTGCCGCCGCGCTATGTGGAGGCACTGCTGGCCCTCGGCAGTCGGTCGGAGGTGGAGGTGCATCTGTTCGTCACCAACCCCTGCCGCTACTACTGGGGGGATCTGCTGGATCGCAAGACCCTGGCACGGCTCGAAAACAAGCTCAAACCCGGCACCGATATCGAGACATTGCAGGGCCCCGCCAACCCGCTGCTCGCCTCCATGGGCAAGTTGGGGCGCGACTACCTGCATCAGCTGATGGAGCTGGAGGTGCCGCAAATCGAGGCCTTCGTCGATATCGACGAGGTGGATGGCAAGGGCAATGTCAGCCTGCTGCGCGCCATCCAGAAGGATGTGCTGGAGCTGGCCGAGCGAGGCGCCGGTCAGTTTGATCTCGACAGCAGCTATCACAAGAGTCCCATAAGCCCGGCGGATGGATCCTTGCAGATCCACGCCTGCCACGGCCCGATGCGCGAACTCGAGGTGCTGCACGACCGGCTGCTGGCGCTGTTCGAGCAGGATCCCACCCTCACCCCGAAAGATGTGGTGGTGATGATGCCGGATGTGAACAGCTACGGCCCTTATATTCAGGCGGTGTTTGGTGCTCGGGGCCAGATCCCGTTTGCGGTCTCGGATCGTGCGGCGAGTCAGGAGAGTCAGCTGCTGCAAAGCTTCCTCGCCCTGCTCAGGCTGCCCAACGCCCGCTTCGGGGCGGGGGAGCTGCTCGCCATTCTCGAGGTGCCCGCCGTGCTGCGCCGTTTCGAGCTGGATGACGACGAGTTCAACCAGCTGCGGGTCTGGGTGCAGGAGACCGGCATCCGCTGGGGGCTGGATGACGGTTACCCAGTCCGCTTCGATCTGCCGCCCATGTCCGGCAACAGCTGGCTGTTCGGCCTGCGCCGCATGCTGCTCGGCTTTGCCATGGGGGATGGCGAGCCGGTGGCGGGCATTCTGCCCTATGCCGGTATCGAGGGGCAGCAGGGGCTGGCGCTCGGCAAGCTCGCCTGGTTCGTCGATTCGCTGGCCGAATTCCTGCCCCGCCTGCAACAGGCACAGCCGCTGGCCGATTGGAACGCCTGCCTGCTGGCGCTGCTGGAGCGCTTCTATCTGGCTGACGAGGATGAAGAGCGTCAGCTTCAGCTTATTCGCAGCCAGCTGGCCGAGTGGCAGACCCGGCTCGGCGAGGCTCGCTTCGAGCAGCCCATTACCGCCGACCTGCTGCAGGATTACCTCGGCAGCGTGCTGGGGGAGTCCCGCTCCAGCCAGCGCTTCCTCGCCGGTCAGGTCAACTTCTGCACCCTGATGCCGATGCGCTCCATCCCCTTCAAGCAGGTCTGCCTGCTTGGCATGAACGACGGCGTCTACCCGCGCACCCTGGCTCCCATGGGGTTCGACCTGATGGCGGTGGCGTCGCGGCGTGGGGATCGCTCCCGTCGCGATGATGACCGCTACCTCTTCCTTGAGGCGCTGCTCAGCGCCCAGCAGGGGCTCTATATCAGCTATCAGGGTTTCAGCGCCCAGGACAACAGCGACAAGGTGCCCTCGGTGCTGCTGGCGGAGCTGATCGACTATGTGCGGCAGGGCTTTGTGCTGGCGGGGGATGAGGATCTCGATGACGAAACCTCCGGCAAGCGGCTGCTCAACCACCTGATGGTGGCGCACCCGCTCACCCCCTACAGCCGTAACTACTTTTACCCGGAGCCGGGCTCACGCCTCTTTACCTATGCCGCCGACTGGCTGCCCGCTCTCAATCCGGTGCGCGGCGCGGCCAACTTCCAGAGCGGCGAGCTGCCTTTACCTCCCGAATGGGGCAAGGAGCAGGGGCTGGAGCTGGCGGAGCTGCTGCGCTTCTATCGCCAGCCCACCAAATATTTCCTCAACCGCCGTCTCAAGGTGTGGTTTGAGCTGAACGAAGCCAACATCGAGGACAGCGAGCCGTTCGAGCTGGATGGTCTGCAACATTATCAGCTGAAAGATCTGCTGCTCGATGCCCATCTGGCGGAAGGTGAAAGTACCGAGCGTCGCGAGCGGTTGCAGCTCACCGGCCTGTTGCCGCAAGGGTGGTTCGGCAGCCTGCTGCTGGACGATCTGGATGCCGAGATGGGCAAGCTGGCTGATCGGCTGCGGCCATGGGTTGCTGCCAATGAGTCAGAAAAGCAGGCGGTGGAGATCGATATCTCCCTCACTCAGGGCCAGCTGCAAGGGTGGATCGACACTCAGAAGGGGCGCTTGCTGGTGGTCAAGCCCGGCAGCTTCAACGGCAAGGATCTGCTGCTGGGCTGGATCCAGCACCTCTGCCTCTCATTGAGCGGCGCCCCCGGCGACACCCTGTTGTTCGATGCCAAACAGAGTCTGCGTCTGCCTGCTCTTGCTGCCGACGAGGCGCGGCCCAAGCTGGCGGCGCTGGTGGCGTGCTGGGCGCAGGGGATGAAGCGGCCGCTGCCCTTCTTCCCCAACACCGCCTGGGATTGGCTCAAGGCGATCGAGAAGGATCCCGACAAGCCGGAGGCGGCCGACAAGGCGGCTCTCACCCGTTTCAACGGCGGCTGGATGATCAATGGGGAGGGGCAAGACGTTTACGTCGCCCGCTGCTTCCCCGAACTCGATGACGAGGTGCTGGGGCAGTTGCAGGCGCTGGCCCGCGAACACCTGACCCCGCTGCTCAAGACCCTGGAGGAGCTGAAATAATGGCTAACCCGCTCAATACATTGCGTTTTCCCCTCCATGGTGAACGACTGATCGAAGCCTCCGCCGGTACCGGCAAGACCTACACCATCGCCGGTCTCTACCTGCGCCTGCTGCTGGGCCACGGCCCGCTCATTGAGGAGGGGGCTGATGCCGGTCAGCCGAGTGCCCATGAACGGCCGCTCTCGGTGACCGAAATTCTGGTGGTGACCTTTACCGAAGCGGCCACCGCCGAGCTGCGTGGGCGGATCCGTGGTCGCATTCACGAGGCGCGCCTCGCCTTTATGCGCGGCCATAGCAATGATGCCCTGCTGGCCCAACTGCTGGCAGAGGTGGAGGATCACGAGCTGGCGGCCCGTCGCCTGCTGGCCGCTGAGCGGCAGATGGACGAGGCGGCGGTCTTTACCATCCATGGCTTCTGCCAGCGGATGCTCAAGCAGAACGCCTTCGAATCCGGCGCCCTCTTTGAAACCGAATTTCTTACCGACGACAGCCAGCTCAGGTTGCAGGCGGTGAGCGACTACTGGCGTGCCGAGTTCTATCCGGTGGATAAAACCCTCGCCAGCGCGGTGCGTGCGCTCTGGCCGAGCCCCGCCGCCCTGCTGCGGGAGATGGGCAGCTGGCTCGACAACAGCGAGCTGGAGATCCACCCCGCGCTGGGGGATGAGACCCTTGCCACCCGCCATCAGGCGGCCATGAGCCGCATCGCGGCAGTGAAAAACGAATGGCTGGCGCAGACGGACGAGATCCGCCGCCAGACCGACGGCCAGATCAGCCGCTACACCGGCAAGAACTACGAAGGGTGGCTTGCCAAGATAGCCGACTGGGCACAGGACGAGAGCAGTGGCTACGCCATTCCCAAGGAGCTGGAGCGCTTCGGCCAGACAGTGCTGGAGGAGAACCTCAAGAAGGGGGGCGCGGTGCCGACCCTGCCACTGTTCGGCCAGATCGATGAACTGCTGGCGAGCCGCCCCGGTATCCGGGATCTGATCCTGCAACGGGCCGCCAAAGTAGTGCGCAGCCGGATGCAGGCCAGCAAGCGGCAAGCCCATCAGCTCTCGTTCGATGACCTGCTCAAAGATCTCGACGGAGCGCTTGGCTCAAGCCTTGGCGAGCGGCTCTGCGAGCGCATTCGCGCCACCTACCGGGTGGCGATGATCGATGAATTTCAGGATACCGATCCCCAGCAGTACCGCATCTTCCATCGTCTCTACGGCGGCCACACAGACACGGCGCTGCTGATGATCGGTGACCCCAAGCAGGCCATCTACGGCTTTCGCGGCGCCGACATCTTTACCTACATTCAGGCGCGGCGAAATGTGAGCGCCCACTACACCCTCGGGCGCAACTGGCGCTCCAGCAGTGCGCTGGTGGGGGCGGTCAACGGCCTGTTCGAGCGAGCCAAGGATCCCTTTATCTACGAGGCGGATATCCCCTTCCTGCCGGTGGAGGCGCAGGGCAAGAGCAAGGCGCTGCTGCTCGATGGCGTCACCGCCCCTGTGCTCCACTGCTGGCAGCTGAGCGGCCAGCCGACCTTCAACCGGGGGGATTACCAGAGCAAGATGGCCCGCGCCACCGCCGCCGAGATCCACCGCCTGCTGACCCTGGCCCGCGAGGGCAAGGCGATGATCGGTGACAAGGCGGTCAAGGCCGGGGATATCGCCGTGCTGGTGCGCACCGGCAGCGAGGGCAAGCTGGTGCAGCAGGAGCTGGCGCGTCTCGCCATCGCCTCCGTCTATCTGTCGAACCGCGAGAGCGTGCTGGAGCAGACGGAGGCGCGGGAGATCCTGCTGATTTTGCACGCCTGCCAGAACCCGAGCGAAGAGCGCAGCCTGCGGGCGGCGCTCGCCACCGGCCTGTTTGATCTCGACGCCAAGGCGCTCGATGGGCTGGCCAGCGACGAGCGGGCGTGGGAGAGCGCGGTGCAGGAGTTTATGGAGTACCGCAAGATCTGGCACCGCCGCGGCGTGCTGGCGATGCTGCGGGCCCTGCTGCACCGGCGCAATCTCGCCTCCTCCCTGCTGGCGAGTCCCTATGGCGAGCGGCGGCTGACCAACTTCCTCCATCTCGGCGAGCTGCTGCAACAGGTGAGCAGCGAGCTGGATGGCGAATACGCCCTGCTGCGCTGGCTGGGGGAGGCGGTGAGCCGCCCCAACGGGCAGGATGCGGAGCAGGTACTGCGGCTCGAATCCGAGCGGAAATTGGTGCAGATCGTCACCATCCACAAATCCAAGGGGCTGGAGTACCCGCTGGTATTCCTGCCCTTTATCTGCAGCCACAGAACCGCCGAGACCCCGCTCTATCACGAGGCGGACGAGGCGGGCAATCGCACCATTCTCGATCTGACCGGCGCCGAGGGTTCCTTGGCGGAAGCCGACAGGGAGCGCCTTGCCGAAGATTTGCGGCTGCTCTATGTGGCGCTGACCCGGGGCGTTTACGCCACCTGGCTGGGGTTGGCGCCGGTGCGGGCGGGGGCGGGCAAGTCGGAGAAGACCGACCTGCACCACACCGCCATCGGCTACCTGCTGCAAAAGGGCGAAGAGGGGGATGCGCAGACGCTTGCGACCGCCCTGACCGAGCTGGCACAGGCGCTGCCCGGGGTGGCTGTCGGTGAGCCCTCGCTCACTCGTCCGGCCCCGCTGCCGCCAGAGGAGGAGCAGCTGGGCGAGCCGCAGGTGCGCCACTTTAGCGGCACCCTTGAGCGGGACTGGTGGATCAGCTCCTACTCCGGGCTGGCTGCGCAGGGGCACGGTCACAGCAAGGGGGTCTTGGCCAATCCTGGCTTCGATGACGAGGTGGTGACCGAGGCGGCCACTCTGGCGGCAGAACAACCGGAGGAGGCGCCCCAGCCCTCCATCTTCACCTTCCCTAAGGGCGCGCGCCCCGGCACCCTGCTGCACAGCCTGTTCGAGACCATCGACTTTCAAAGTGCCGACGGCGAGCCGCTGGCAGAGCATATCGCCACCTTGCTGGCGCAGGATGGTTTTGATGAGAGCTGGGCACCGGTGTTGCAACAGCAGGTCGAAGCGGTGCTCGATACCCCGCTGGAAACAGGCTTTGGCGAGCCGGTGCGGCTGCGGGATCTGGCCCCCGAGCGCAAGCAGGTGGAGCTGGAGTTCTTCCTGCCCATGGGGCGGGTGACGGCACCGGCGCTGACCGCCCTCTGCCAGCAGCACGACCCGTTGTCGCGGGGCAACAAGCCGCTCAGCTTTGCCACCGTGCAGGGGATGCTCAAGGGCTTTATCGATCTGGTGTTCGAGTGGCAGGGGCGCTGGTATCTGCTCGACTACAAATCAAACCACCTCGGCATGAGCCCGGCCGATTACAACCGTCCGGCGCTGGAGCGGGCGATGGCCGAGCATCGCTACGACCTGCAATACCAGCTCTACTCGCTGGCGCTGCACCGGCTGCTCACCCTGCGCCTGCCGGGCTACGACTTCGAGCAGCACTTTGGCGGCGTTTTCTATCTGTTCCTGCGCGGTATGCCGCAGGGGGGCATTTTCCATACTCGCCCGAGCCGTGAACTGGTGCTGGGGCTGGATAAGTTGTTTCGCGAAGGCAGTGAGCTGCCAGCAGCGGGATCCCAAGCATTAAACGAGGTAGAGGCATGAGCGGCACCATGATCAGCACCGCAGCCAGCGCAATGATGGTTGAACGGCTCAAAACACTGGCGCTGGTTGGCCGCATCCGCCAGCTGGATCTGCAATTTGCCCGGCTGGTGGCCGACCTTGGCGGCAGCCCCGAGCTGGTGCTGGGGGCGGCGCTGACCTGCTTCGAGCTGGGGCGCGGCCATGTCTGTCTGCCGCTTGAAATGTTGACTGCCGGATCCCTGCGACCGTTCGGGCTGGATCCCCAGCAGAGCCGGGATCTGTTGTCTGATCTGGCGGATCCTGCCCGCTGGCCCGTCCTGTTTGCGGCAAGCCCGCTCGTGGGTACGGAACAGGATGACGGGCTCGCCCCGCGCTGGCCGCTGCGGCTGTGGCACGGACGGCTCTATCTCACCCGTTACCACGATTTTGAACTGGGGGTAGCCCGCCATCTGCGCGCGTTGAGTGAACGAGCCGAATGGCCGGAAATAGCCCCGGCCCTGTCGCGGCTGTTTGCCCGCGACTATGGGTTGGTGTTCGGGGCGCTGCTTAAAGCCCGCCTCGCACCCGACTTCTCGGCCCGCCACTTTATCGAGAAGTATCTCGATCTGGTGTTCCCCAATGAAGTGGATTGGCCCGCCATCGAGGCGCTGCTCGCCAGCGCCCAGGCGGCGAGCGACTTGAGCAAACTGGATGCGTTGGTGCCCGAGGCGCTCTGCTGCAACGGCCAGAAGCTGGCGGCGGCCACCGCGGCGGCGCGCCCCTTTGCAGTGATCTCGGGTGGCCCCGGCACCGGCAAGACCACCACGGTCGCCAAACTGCTCGCCATTCTGGTGGAGACCGGCCTGCAAGCAGGCAAGGCCCCGGCGATCCGGCTGGTGGCCCCCACCGGCAAGGCGGCGGCGCGCCTCACCGAGAGTATCGGTTCTGCCCTGCAGGCCCTCGATCTGCCCCCCGAGTGGGTGGAGGCGATCCCCACCGAAGCAGGCACCCTGCACCGGCTGCTCGGGGTCATTCCGGGGCGCAGCCAGTTCCGCCACCACGCGGGCAACCCGCTGCACCTCGACCTGCTGGTGGTGGATGAGGCCTCCATGGTTGACCTGCCGATGATGGCGCGCCTGCTCGATGCGCTGCCGAGCCACGCCCGCCTGATCCTGCTCGGCGACAAGGATCAGCTAGCCTCGGTGGAGGCGGGGGCCGTGCTCGGCGATATCTGCAGCTTTATCGAACAGGGCATCAGCCCGGCGCAGGCGGATTGGCTCTCCCGCCAGACCGGTTACCGCTTGCAGGGCACGCCCGCGGGGGCACCGGTGCGCGACAGCCTCTGTTTGCTGGCCAAGAGCTGGCGCTTTGATCAGCACTCCGGCATCGGCCAGCTGGCGCACGCTTGCAACAGCGGCGATGCCACGGCGGTGGAGGCGGTCTGGGGCATGGGCTTTGCCGATATCAGCCTGCACCCCTGGGCGGGGGAGGTCTACGATGCCCTGATTGCCCAGGGGGTAGCCGGTTACGGCAGCTATCTGAAGGCGGCCCGCGCGGGGGAGGCGCCCGCCGCCGTGTTCAAGGCATTCAACAGCTTCCAGATCCTCTGCGCCCTGCGCGATGGCCCGTTCGGCGTGCTGGGACTTAACGAGCGGCTCGAACTGGCCCTGTCACGGGCTGGCCTGATTGCCCGCGATGGCGACTGGTATGCCGGCCGCCCGGTGATGGTGGTGCGCAACGACCACGGGGTCGGCCTCTACAACGGCGATATGGGGCTCTGCCTGCCCGATGAAACTGGGCGGCTCAAGGTATGGTTCGAGCAGCCGGATGGCACATTGCGCGCCCTGTTGCCCAGTCGGCTGCCGCCCCACGAGACGGTCTACGCCATGACCATCCACAAGTCCCAAGGCTCGGAGTTTGCCCATACCGTGCTGGTGCTGCCTGACAGCCCCAGCCCGCTGCTGACCCGCGAGCTGGTCTATACCGGCATCACCCGCGCCAAAGTCAGGCTCGATCTCTACGGCGATCGCGCCCTGCTGGCACAAGCGGTACGGAAAAAGACCGAGCGTTATTCCGGATTGGCGGAGAGGTTGGGGGAGTAAGCGATTGGACGGCGGTAAAGGGAGTTGCTGTTGACCCGTTACGCTGTGCTAATTGCACCAACAGTGCTGTGGCAATGAGCGGTATGTTTTATGACCGTGACGCACGGTAATGGCGCTTGTCATTTTTTCTACTTAAGGTATTGATTTTTAACGGGTGTTGTCTCGGTGCGCTTTTTGTGGGTCGGTACGTGTATTTTTGTTTTATAAATAGCGCAGCGTGACATACCCAGTAGGGAGGAAGGTCGTGATTGAAGAGGCACTTTCGTATAAGAATCTTGGCCCTTGTCTGAGCAGTGATTTGGCCGCATACCTTGTAGAGAAGCATGGATTAACACATGAAGCTGCTCGCCAACGGATCAGACGATCAAGTAATCGAGTAAAACAGCTAGCATATTTAACGTTTTCTAGAGGGACTCGCTTTACATATTTAGAACAAGATTACGGTTCTCCAATGTTCTGGGGACATTTGTTTAAAGCAATTTATAGCCAGAAAGGTGCGTACGCTTTAGCTCTAGGTGCTGTACAGGCTAGAGGGATTGTTCCTATAGAGCATTTTTATACCATTTGTGGTTCACCAAAAGCTCAGCAGAAAAAAATTAGTGCATTTAGTGTATTGGAAAGAATGCTTGATGCGAGGATTTTTGTAAAAGACGAAGTAGATGGTATAGGGGAGTGTGTCCTTACTAAGGATTTATATGATAGGAATGAATTGAAAGAGCTGGAAATAATTTCTGTTCGTGCAAGGTTACTTGCTGAAGAAATATTTATTGGCGCCATGAAAGAGTGGCTTAGAAGGTTATCTATAGCAAGTTTTGATTGTATCAAGACCAGAGGTGACATCAATAGTCAACCAATGGTTGGACCATTTTTTTGGGATCTTTCATCACCTAGTTACTTAGCTCCATTAGTCGATTGGAATAAGCAGGATAAGCCCAATCCTGGCTTTGTTGTTTGTGATGTTTTATTTTCAAAAAATGTAGAGCTAATTCATATAGAGCCATTTTTAAATAAAATAAACTCACTGCAAGCATTGAAGAAAATAAACAAGGTTATTTACATTTTCGTTGCCCTTAGCTATGAAAAAGAAGCACTGAATAAGCTTAAAGAAAAAGGCGTTATACCAGCAACACCAGAAAGTCTTTTTGGTAAAGATATAGCGGAAGCATTCATATCTTTAATCGATATTACTAAAAAGTCAGCTATAGGAGAGATTGAAAGTAAAGCTTTTGATGAAGTGATTACAAGGTTAGGCAGTCTCGAAGGTGCTATGGGTAATATGCGTGGCGCGTTCTTTGAAATACTGGTCAGTCACATAATAAGAAATTCTACTGCTGGCAATGTCTATCTTAATAGAACATTTAAAAATAATGGTGGAGAAAAGGCTGAGGTTGATGTTTATGTCGTTCCTCAAGTCGGTGAGCCAAGAATCATCGAGTGTAAAGCCATGAAGCCAGGTTCTTTTGTGAGTAATGAAGAAGTAAATAGATGGTTAGATATTAGAATTAAACGAGTCAGAGAGCATTTGCAGAGACTAGAAATAACGAACAAAAATGGTGGCATTCCTAATTTCGAGCTGTGGACAACTGGACGTCTGTCTGATGAGTCAATTGCCCGTATTGAAAGGACTAAAGAAGCAAATATAAAGAAATTTAATCTTTTGGTTTTTGGTCCGAATGAAATAAGGAATGTGGCAAGTTCTGATGATGCAGCTTTGAAAATATTGAAAGAGCATTTTCTTCCTAAGGCTTAGCATATCTCGTATGTTGGGCTTCTCAGACTCAGCACCAACCTACCGATTATGTAGGTTGTGGCTGAGCGTAGCGAAGCCCAACGTTTACCGCGAAATCTCTTTTTCTTTCCCCTTATCCCCGACCCTTTTCCTCCTTTTTTAATCAATGGGAGACGGGAGCAATGCCGTTACCGCTGTCCGATTACGCTTCGCTAATCGAACCTACGTGGCTGGCGATCATATTTCCGGTGCCGCTTTATCCCCTCTCCCTTTGGGAGAGGGTGAGGGGAGCGGGTTGGCACAATATGCTGCACTTGATCACCCCCCTCTTGCGCCGCCCGATTATCCCATCCCCCAAATGACTGAATCGTGAGTTAAATCCGGTAAATGGGGCGCGCTTGAGCCACACTTATGGCCACCCTGACTCAGCCTGCGCCGTGAGTGGCCGATAACCGGGGAAACGGCGGTACGGTGGGGTTCTGGCTGACAGATCTGTTGCAATATGCCAAGGTAGCGCCTCACGACAACAGCGCGATTCCCCGTGGTGGCGCGGGGCGGAAGAACAAGGATAACTGCTATGGTGCAGGACAGTGACACGATCAGGATCTCGGATGTCAGCGAGGCCGTGATGCATGGCATTCTGGAGGTGACCAGCGATGGCATCTGGGATTGGCATGCCAATACCGGTTTTGTCTATCGCAACCCCGGCTGGTACCGGATGCTGGGTTACGAGCCTCACTCCCTCGGCAATACCGTCTTCACCTGGGAGAACGTGATCCACCCCGACGATCTGTCGGCTGTGATGGCCAAGTTCGATCTCTGCCTGAGCGGCAGTGCCCATGAGTATCGTGCCGAGTACCGTTGCCGCTGCCGGGATGGCAGTTACCTCTGGATTGAGGATTGCGGCCGCATCATTGAGCGCAATCCCGACGGGTCTGTGGCGCGGATGATCGGCGCCCATCGCGATATCCACGCCAGCAAGCTGTTGCTGGAGCAGCTGGAGCGGCGCAATCAGTCGCTGGAGCAGCAGGTTGCCGAGCGCACCGCCGAGCTGGTGCGACTCAACGAGGCGCTGCAACAGAAAGCCGAGGAGAACCGTCTGCTGGCAGAGACCGATGCCCTGACCGGCGCCGCCAGCCGCTATCGGCTGGAGCGGGCGTTGCAGCTGGAGTGCGAGCGGGCGCGCCGCTTCCATCAGCCGTTTACGGTGATCGCCATGGATGTGGACAACTTCAAGCAGATCAACGACAGCTATGGCCACAACGCCGGGGATCAGACCCTGATCAACATAGTGGCGCTGGTGCGCCACCATATCCGCGAGATCGATCTGCTGGCCCGCTGGGGCGGTGACGAGTTTATGGTGTTGTTGCCCAACACCGGCCGCGAGGATGCGCTGGTGGTGGCGAGCAAGTTTCAGGCATTGATGGCGAGCGAGCCCATCTGCCCCCATGCGCCTGCTACCATGAGCTTCGGGCTGGCGGAGTATCAGCAGGATGAGCAGAAGGAGAGCCTGATGGTGCGCGCCGATCGGGCGCTCTATCAGGCCAAGCAGCTGGGTAAAGACCAGATCTGCTAACGCGCAAGGTATGGAAAGAGAGCAGTAAAAAGGGCCGCAGGTTTGAAACCTGCGGCCCTTTTGCATTGTTACTGACGCGGCGCGACTTAGAAGTGGTAGCGCAGACCCAGCTTGAAGGTATCCAGAGAGTAGTGCTCGTCACCCAGGCTCAGGGCGTCGAACTGGCGCTCGTAACCGATACCGGCAGAGAAGTGGTCGTTGAAGGCGTAGTCCAGACCTACTTCCAGATTGGGGTGTACCTTGCTCTTGGTTGCGCTCTTGCTTACCTGATCGCTGAAACCGAGGAAGGTGGCGTTGCCGACAACTTCCAATTCGGTGCGGGTGTAGGCGATGCCCGGTTTGGCATAGGCGCTGAAGCCCCAGGCCAGCGGCTGGCTCAGCTTGGCGGCCAGGCTGATGCTGCGGGTTTCGATGGTGGTGTCGGCAAAGCCGCTTGCAATCGGGGAGGTTACCCAGGTCAGCTGATCCATCTGCTGGGCGTGCAAGCCACCTTCAACCGCCAGCCAGGGTTTGAAGCTGTAACCCACGATCAGGCTGCCGCCGTCGAGCTGGTCGTCGATCACTTTGGCGTCATAGGCGTCTTTGGCCGCACCATCGAGATCCATCTTGGAGGTAGTCAGATCCAGACCTGCATACCAGCCTTCGGCATGGGCGCCGCCATTCATGGCCAGAGCAAGCAGGGAGAAAGCGGCAATTTTATTAAACTTGTTCATGGATAAATAACCTTGTGTTGCGTGAACTGCGTGTGATTTATATTGCTCAATCCATGAAGCTTTTTATATTTCCGTCATTGCTCTGCTCTCACAGAGGGGCCGCAGTATAGTCAGCACATTTCTGAATAACAAGAGAGTGATTTCCGCATTCTTCTAAATATGACTGGCGGCCATCAGGGTCATTTTGTTTAATAAATGGTGTTATTAGAGTTTTAGCTTTATTGAGGTTTAAATAATTAACCAGTGAGGCAAATGACAGGCTGTGAGTTCGGTTTTGATTCTATGTGATTGATTTATATCGGCATTAAATTTTCATTCGAGCGTAGCCGTGATGAGTTGTCTAAAAATTGGCATCTCAGATGTCACTCACAGGTGTCAGGCTCTTTTTGATGTTTTTTGAACGCCTCACAAGGTGAAACCGTGAGAAAAAAATCTATCTTTTTGCCTGTTTTTTGCTCTTTTCGAGGTTTGGGATTGTTCCCAATGTGACTTTTGGTGTTCTTTTGAGGCTGTTTTTGCGTGGGCCATGCTACCCATCAGATACGCAGATGGGCTCTTGTGGGTGGCTTTTCTCTTCACCCGGTAGCAGTTGTTGGGGTGGGAGCGGGGAGTGATAAGAAAATATTGGTAGTACTGGTTGATTAATTTTGTTGTCTTATATATGCAAGCCATTTACAAGATAAGTTTTTGATGTTTTAAATTACTTGCTTATATTTGTTTTTATATTGAATGAAGCTTTCCAAGTAAGCCATTTAAATATATTGAATGGCAATAACACGGTATTGATGATCGTTTAGGATACCTTGCCAGAACGGTCGTGATGGTTGGTGCATCAGTGGGCGGCGGGTGGCCGGTGACACTTCCCCTTGCCAGGGCCCTTGACCTGACCTGCGAATTCAGGGAAAAGAAAAGGGCGGTGCTATCAGCGCCGCCCAATGCCAGGAAAGAGAAAAAACCTTACGGTTTAAAAGATAAAAATTTGGAAGCAAACAATCGATTTCTCAACCAGGAAGGGTCTTGAATTCGATACGTTTCGATTATGCGCGATGTTCTATGCAGCACTAGCAAAATGTTTGCGGGTTGAAAGATATGCACTGTCTGGTGTCATATTTTGCGACCTCATCGTTCAACTGGTCTGTCCTGATGGGCGTTGTAGGCGATTTTTTCTCTAGGCTGTTTTTTCGGTGTCAATATCTGAGCCTTGAAGGTAAAAACAGGTCAGAAGCTGACTCGGCATAACCATGCAATGAAAGTGCGATAACAAGGAAGAGTGGCATGACCTACAGCCAGACCCTGGCCAACAATATTCTCGACACCCTGAAGAAGACCCTGACCGACAAGGGGATCCGCTATCAGACCCTGGCAGAAGCCATGGGTGTCTCCATCGCGACCGTGAAACGGATGATGAACAAGCCCTCCCTGCCGTTCGATACTCTGCTGGAGATCTGCCATCTGGTGGGGCTCTCGTTCGAGGAGTTGCTGGATCGCACTCAGGACGCCCAGAGCCGCCGCGCCGTCTTCACCCAGGAGCAGGATGAGGCGTTTCACAACGAGCCGGGGCTCTACGCCTTTCTCGCCAATATCTTCTGGCGCGACAAGACACTGATCGATCTCAAGCGGGAGTACGGCCTGACCGATGCCTCCTGCTACCTCTATCTGCGCAAGCTGGAGAAGCTCGGCATTTTGCAGCTTGGTATCGACAACAGTTACCACTTCCTCATCAGCGAGCGGATCAGCTTCGAGCAGCACAGCCGTTTCGCCCGCCAGCAGGCACGGCAGGCGATGTCGGTGCTGGGGGAGTATCTGGTGGAGAACATGCACAAGTCGAACAACTATATGGCGCTCTGCCAGCTGCACCTCAACGAGGGAGAGGCGATGGCGCTGATCGACCGGATGAAGGAGTACTGGCATCAGGAGATCAAGCTCAACCGCCCCGCCATCGGCCAGCAGGAGCACGCCAAGACCTACACCATGTCGTTGCAACTGGCCGACTGCGGCTACCAGAGCTTCGACGAAATGATCCCCAATATCGACAACTGATCCCGGCGGATCCTGCGGGATCCGCTCTGTTGGTTGGAATCTAATCGGCGACCCGGGTTTGTTGCAGCTTGCCTGCGAGCGGCTGCAATGCTCGCGTATCCAGACAGATGCGGATCGCATCCGGCCGCCAGTGCTCGATATCGCAATCCACCAGACCGCCTCGCTCGTCGTAGTTGACCCGCACCAGCCGTAGCACCGCGCTCCCCTCCGCCAGATTGAGGGCGCGGGCGATGGCGCCACGCGCCGCCGAGGGGGTGATCTCGAGACTCGCCCCGCCCTGGCCTATGCCATAACGCTGCTGATAGAGCTCGGTGAGGGAGCTGGCCAGCGGCGCGCTGGCGATATCGGGAAAGCGGCTCGCCAGCAGGTGGTGGCTGACATGCAGCACCGGGCGACCGTCGATCAGCCGCTGGCGGCGGATCTCGTAGAGCGGCGTGAAGGGTTCCAGCCCCATCCAGCGGCACAGTTCGCTGCTGGCAAGCTCGCTGCCGTGGGCCAGCACCCGGGTTTCGGCGGTGCGTTGCTGCTCGCCGATCCACTGGTGAAAGTGGGTGTGGATGGCGGGGTCGTAGGTGAGGCGGGGTGGCGCCACAAACCAGCCGCGCCGCTCGGCACGGTAGATAAGGCCATCCGCTTCGAGGCTGGAGAGCGCCTCCTTGATGGTGATGCGGGTGGTGGCGAAACGCTCGCTCAGGGCCCGTTCGGCGGGTAGCTGCTGCCCGGCCCCCAATTGGCCGCTGCCGATATAGCGGCGCAGGGTCTGGCAAATCTGTTCGCACTTGGAGGATGAGCGGCCATCGGCCATGCTCTGTTCGTTTACTCTCTGCTCGCTCAATCTCGGCTCGGTCACACTCTTGTCCCTGTTGCTTATTCAGAAGGTGGATGACTGGAGTAGTCCAGCTTCACTTGGGTTCAGAGTTGTAACCGCTGTGGATGACAGCGCCATGACAGGGTGATTGTCATCAAACTGCCATTAAAGCGCCCCGCCACCGTCACAATTCCCCTTTAGCATCCCTCTCGAACCTTAACTGACCTAGTCCAGAGGGATGGGATGATGAAAAGCGTGATCGCAAGTGCACTGGCCATGGTGGCCATCAGCCAACCGTTGTTTGCCACAAATAGCTATGCAGCCGAAAATATCGCGGATCTCGAAAAGGCCGCCCGTGGCGAAGGCCAGCTCCACAGCATCGGCATGCCCGACAGCTGGGCCAACTGGAAGGATACCTGGCAGCAGCTGGGCAGCATCTACGGCATCAAGCATCAGGATACCGACATGAGCTCGGCGCAGGAGATCGCCAAGTTCGCCGCCGAGAAGGCCAATGCCACCGCCGATATCGGTGACGTGGGCGGCGCCTTCGGTCCGGTTGCGGTCAAGCAGGGGGTCACCCAGCCCTACAAACCCTCCACCTGGGCCGATATTCCCAACTGGGCCAAGGATGCGGACGGTCACTGGATGCTGGCCTATACCGGCACCATCGCCTTCCTGATCAACAAGGATCTGGTCAAGGCCGCCCCTACCAGCTGGCAATCCCTGCTGGGTGGCGACTACAAGGTGACCCTGGGTGATGTGGGCGTTGCCTCCCAGGCCAACAACGGCGTGCTGGCGGCGGCCTATGCCACCGGCGGCAGCGAGAAGAACCTCAAGCCCGCGCTGGAGCTGTTCGGTCAGCTGGCCAAGCAGGGCCGTCTCTCCCTGAACGATCCCACCATCGCCAACATCGAGAAGGGTGAGGTGGAAGTGGGTGTGCTGTGGGACTTCAACGCCCTCAACTACCGCGACCAGATCGACCCCAAGAAGTTTGATGTGGTGATCCCGAGCGACGGTTCAGTCATCGCCGGTTACACCACCATCATCAACAAGTGGGCCAAGAACCCCAACGCCGCCAAACTGGCCCGTGAATACATCCTCTCCGATGCCGGTCAAATCAACCTGGCCCGTGGCTACGCTCGCCCGATCCGCAGCAATGTGACCCTGCCGGATGACGTGAAGGCCAAGCTGCTGCCAGCCGAGCAGTACGCCAATGCCAAGCCGGTGCAGGATCACGCCGCCTGGGAGCAGAGCTCCAAAGCCCTGCCGCGTCAGTGGCAAGAAACCGTCATGATCAACATGCAGTAAGGGAATCCAGTGCAACACAAGGTGATAGTGGTACTTGTGGATGGTCTGGCAGCCGAGGTAGCCCACACCATGGGCTACCTCGGTGGCATGGTGGAGGCGGGGCGGGGCCTGCATACGACCCTGAATGCGGCCCTGCCGTCTCTCTCCCGACCCCTCTACGAGTGCATCCTGACCGGCGTGCCGCCGGTGGTGAGCGGCATCACCCACAACGGGGTGAGTCGCCTCAGTCTGCATGACTCCATCTTCCATCTGGCCCGTGCCGCGGGCAAACGCACCGCAGCGGCGGCTTACCATTGGGTGAGCGAACTCTACAACCGCAGCCCCTGGCTGGCTGCCCGCGATCGCTTTACTCACGATGAGCAGTTGCCCATTCAGCACGGCTGCTTCTACTGGGATGACAACTACCCCGACAGTCATCTGTTGATGGATGGTGAGTGGCTGCGCAGCCAGTACGACCCCGATTTTCTGCTGATCCACCCGATGGGGGTGGACGATGCGGGCCACAAGTTTGGCCTCGATTCCCGCCAGTACCGCAATCAGGCGCGCCGCATGGACAGCCTGCTGGCCGATCTGCTGCCCCAGTGGCTGGCGGAGGGATATCAGGTGGTGATCACCTCGGATCACGGCATGAACAACGATCTGAGCCACGGCGGCACCCTGCCCGAAGAGCGCACCGTGCCGCTCTGGCTGTTTGGCGATGCCTTTATCGAGCGCTGGCCGGATGGCGTGGTGATCGCCCAGACCCAGCTCTGCGCCCTGATGGCCGATCTGTTGGGCATTCCCCACGACAAGCCGGCAGCGCCACCGCTGCTCAAGGCCGCCTTTATGCGCGAGGTGCACTGATGATGCCTGCCACCACCGAGATCCTCGTGGATCAACCCGTGGCAACCAAGCACAAGGTGCGCCGCCACTGGCTGCCCGCGCTGGTGCTGCTGCCGTTTATCCTGCTGATGATCCTGTTCCAGCTCGCCCCCATGGTGTGGGTGCTGGTGGGCAGCTTTCAGACCCCCGATGGCTGGGGCCTCGACTACTACCGGGAGATATTGAGCTCCCCCTTCTACCTGCAATCGTTCGGCAACTCGTTGCGCATTGCCGGTATCGCCAGTCTGGCGGGGCTTGCCATCGGCACCCTCGGGGCAGCCGCGCTGCGCCACAGCGGCGAGCGGGTCAAGCGGGTACTCTTGGCCTTTGTCACCATGACCGGCAACTTCAGCGGGGTACCGCTGGCATTCGCCTTCATCATCATTCTCGGCATCAATGGTGCGGTGACTCTGCTGCTGAAATCCTGGGGATTGATCGACGGCTTCAACCTCTACTCGGGCAGCGGCCTTATCCTCATCTACACCTACTTCCAGATCCCGCTTGCCCTGCTGTTGCTCTACCCGGCGTTTGATGCGCTGCAAGATGAGTGGCCGCAGGCTGCCGCGCTGCTCGGCGCGAGCAAGGGGCAGTATGTATGGCACGTGGCGCTGCCGGTGCTGACGCCCGCGCTGCTCGGAACCCTGATCATCCTGTTCGCCAACGCGGTGGGGGCCTATGCCTCTGCCTACGCCCTCACCACCGGCAACTTCAATCTGGTGACTATCCGGGTGGCCAGTCTGGTCTCCGGCGATATCTTCCTCGAGCCCAATATGGCGGCGGCGCTGGCGGTGATCCTGATGGTGCTGCTGGGGGTCGTGACGGCCGCCAACCAGTGGCTGCTGAAAAAGAGCTATGTGAACAAGGGGCAATCCCATGCATGATTTGACGCCGCGCTGGCCAAAGTGGGTGCTGGGTGGGCTGGTCGCCACCCTGCTGCTGCCGCTGCTGGCCACGTTTCTCTACTCCATCTCCACCCGCTGGGGGGCGACCCTGCTGCCGGACGGCTTTACCCTCGACTGGTATCTCAAGCTGTGGGGCGACCCGCGCTTTCTGGCGGCTTTTGGCCGAAGCCTCCTGGTCTGCTTCGCCACCCTGCTGCTGGGCACCCTGGTGCTGGTACCGACCGTGCTGGTAGTGGCCTACTACTTCCCCAAGCTGGATCCCTGGATGAACCTGCTGATCCTGCTCCCCTTTGCGGTGCCACCTGTGGTCTCCTCGGTGGGGCTGCTGCAGATCTACGCCGATGGTGTCCTGCCGATTATCGGCACGCCGTGGATCCTGATCGGCACCTGGTTCACCGTGGTGCTCCCCTTCATGTACCGGGCGCTGGCCAACAGCCTGCAAGGGGTACCGCTCAGGGATTTGATGGATGCCGCCCATCTGCTGGGGGCCAGTAGTCGCCGCGCCTTTCTGCTGGTGGTGATCCCCTGCCTGCGCAAGGGATTGCTGGCGGCGCTGTTTCTCTCCCTCTCCTTCCTGCTCGGCGAGTTCGTGTTTGCCAACATGCTGGTGGGCACCCGTTACGAGACCCTGCAGGTCTACCTCTACAACATGCGCGCCACTTCGGGCCACTTCACCAGTGCGCTGGTGATGAGCTACTTCCTGCTGACCCTGCTGCTCACCTGGGCGGCTAACAGATTTCATCGGTGAATCAACATGTTCCATCTAGAAGTGAATCAACTGCACAAATCCTACGGCGACACCCGGGTGTTCGAGGGGATCGAATTCGGCATTCGCAAGGGGGAGCTGGTGACCCTGCTCGGCCCCTCCGGCTGTGGCAAGTCCACCCTGCTGCGGGCGCTGGCCGGGCTCACCCCTGTGGATGGCGGTCAGGTGCGGGTGGCCGGTGAGGAGATCACCTGGCAGGCGCCCCAGAAGCGCGGCATCGGCATGGTGTTCCAGAGCTATGCGCTGTTCCCCAACATGACGGTGTGGGACAACGTCGCCTTCGGCCTCAAGATGAAACCCCAGCCGGGACGGGAGTTGGCGGCCAGCGTGCAGGAGGCATTGGCGCTGGTGGAGCTGACCGGTTTCGAGCGCCGCTATCCGGCCGAGCTCTCCGGCGGCCAGCGCCAGCGGGTGGCACTGGCCCGGGCGCTGGTGGTGCAGCCGCGGATCCTGCTGCTGGACGAGCCGCTCTCGGCACTGGATGCCCGCATCCGCCGCAGCCTGCGCCAGCAGATCCGCGAGATCCAGCAGCGGCTCGAACTCACCACCATCTTCGTGACCCACGATCAGGAGGAGGCGCTCACCATGTCGGATCGGATCTTCCTGATGAACAAGGGATCCATCGTCCAGAGCGGCACGCCGGAGGAGATCTATACCCGTCCCGCCAGCGAGTTTGTGGCGGGTTTTATCGGCAACTACAACCTGCTCGGCGCAGAGCAGGGCAAGTCGCTGTTCGGCCCCCGTTTTCAGGGCAAGCTGGCTCTGCGGCCAGAGTCCATCACCCTGCTGCCCGCCGGGGCGACCAGCAGCGAACCCAGCCTGCCCGGCATCGTTCGCCAGCAACAGTTGCTCGGCAACGTGATCCGCTATCAGGTGGAGTGCGAGGCGGGGCTGTTGATGGTGGATTGCCTCAACCGTTCGGCTGGCGATTTGCTGGCACCCGGCAGTGCCGTGACTCTGGCGGTGGCCCGGGATCAACTCTGTGAGGTAGCATGACGCCTCGTTTCATTTTCGTTGTTACCGCAAGGAGCCCTCATGGCACTGGCACTGTTTGATCTGGACGAGACCCTGATTGCCGGGGATTCCGCCAGCCTCTGGCTGGAGTACATGGTGGCCGAGGAGCTGGCCTCCGCCAGCATGATCGCGGAGGAGCAGGCCATGATGTCCCTCTACCATCAGGGCAAGATGGATATGCACCAGTACATGGCCTTCACCCTGCAACCGCTGGCGGGCAAGACGCGCCAGTGGCTCGACTCGCTCTCTACCCGCTTTGCCGAGCAGGTGCTGCGCGAGCGCCTCTACCCCGAGGGGTTGGCGCGCATCGAATGGCATCGGGAGCGGGGCGACGATCTGGTGCTCATCTCCGCCTCCGGCGAGCATCTGGTGGCCCCCATGGCGAAGATGCTGGGGATGGATCACTGCGTCGCCATTTTGCTCGATGAGGAGGAGGGGATGCTGACCGGCCAGACCCGCGGCACCCTCAGCTTTCGCGAAGGCAAGGTGGCCCGTATCAACCAGCTGTTTGCAGGCAGGGACCATCTCTGGCAGGGGAGCTTTGGCTACAGCGACTCCCACAACGATCTGCCCATGCTGCGGGCGGTGAGCCATCCCCATGCGGTCAATCCGGCCCCCGCGCTGCGTCAGCAAGCCGAGGAGCTGGGCTGGCCGGTGTGGGAGTGGCTGCGCTGAGTCGCGCGCCACACAGGCTTAACGTGCGGCAAGAAGCACGATAAACAAAGAGAGAGGCAGGAGCCTCTCTCTTTGTTTTTACTGACGGCGTTGTGGTTGGTGCTGGCCGCTGTAGGCTACCCCTCGTTGGTTTGTTGCCGGGGCTCGCCAAAGGCGGGAACGCCCTCCTCGGCACTCTGGTGAGGGGTGTGGCGCAGCGGGAAGCAGATACGGTTTTTCCCCTCCCGCTTGGCCTGATAGACCCCCTTGTCGGCCAGCTCCACCAGCTCTTTGGCCGAGAGCCCGGAGCGGCTGAAGGCCACCCCGCCACTGATGGTGATGGTGAGGTCGGGTTCGCGCCACTCCAGCTGCTCCACCCCGAGCCGGAACGCTTCCAGCAGGGAGGGGAGCATCGGCTGCTCTTCGCCGTAACGGAAGATCAGCACCAGCTCCTCGCCGCCATAGCGGCAGAACCAGCCCCACTCGTGGAACAGATTCATGCCCAGCTTGCTCACCCGCTTGAGCACCACATCCCCCGCCTGATGGCCATGGGTATCGTTGACCCGCTTGAAATCATCCAGATCGAACATCACCACCCCGAAGGGAGCGCCACTGTTGAGCTGTTTCTGCAGGCACTCGTCGAAGAAGCGACGATTGTAGAGCCCGGTGAGCTTGTCCTGATGGGCTTGCAGGCGGATCTGGGCAAAGTCCTGGCTTGCGGCATCCATCTCTTCATAGACCTTGGCCAGCTCCAGCATACGGCGGCCGTTGTATGCGATACCGCCGGAGCGGCTGGCGCGGATCAGCAGGGTGATCTCCCCCAGCATCCGGCGGAAGTAGCGGGACCAGAGCAGGGCCAGCAGCAGATAGAGAATGCAGGCGACAGCAATCATCAACTGCACGTTGATGGAAACGCTGTCGATCACCTGCTGCATGCTGGCGGTGGGCTCGACGCTGAGCAGGATCCAGCGCTGCTCGGGGATGCGGTAGTAGGAGACCATCAGGCCGCTGGCATTATCGAGGAAAAAGCCCTGCGGCAGTTGCATCCGGGTCAGCCAGTCGGGGTGGGCGAGGGGTTTGAATACCCGTTCGCGATCCGGATGGGCCAGCACCAGCCCGTCATGGTTGAGCAGGATCTGATAGCCAGCCCCCAGAGGGTGAGTCTCATCATGCTTGTTGTTGAGCCAGCTGGTGAGGGGGGTGAGCTGGGTATCCAGCGAGAGTACGCCAACCCGCTTGCCGTCAGGATCTTCAATTACCCTGGCCAGCGCCATGGTGAGAGTGCCCAAGGTGTAGTCGTAATAAGGATCAGTCCAGACAATCTGTCCGGGATGGCTGGCGGCCAGCAGATACCAGGGGCGGGTTCTGGGATCGAACTTCTCGTCGGCCTGCCAGGAGGGGTGGATCAGCATCTTGCGATGTTCGGTGCCCACGTAGACGTAATCGAGCTCCATCACCTTGTGATAGGCCTGCCACTGTTTCAGGTAGCGCTCGCCGTTGCGGATCTCCGGACCGCTGAAATCCTGATAATTTACCTGCTGATAAATGAGCGTAAACTGGTGTTTGAGGGTCGCCAGATAGGGTTCGATCAGGGTATGGAAATACTGGGTGTTGCGAGCAATCAGGTTCTGTTGCTGCTCGTGGCGCAGGGTGCGCTCCATATGCAGGTAGTAGATGCTGCCGAGCAGCAACACAGGGATAAAGAGCAAGAGGAGGCCCAGCCGCATGCGGGTGATCAAAGACCAAGTGTTCTTGGGCTTGGCGGGGGACATGAACAGATCCTTTTCGTCTCGGGTGGCACCAGCATATATGATGCTGTGCGGCTCGTCTAAAGGCAGCAAATGAGATGTTTCCGATGCTGAACCACACTCTGCTCTCAATGATTCATTATGGCAGCATAGCGGTGCTAATCCTTGCCCTCTGTGTCGAGTATCTGATCTTTCGGCGCGGCCTGAACATGCTGCGAGTGCGCCGCCTGCTGCTGGCAGATGGGGTGGCGGCGCTGGCGCTCTTCTCCATCTTTGCGACCGGGTGTCTGCTGGCCCTCGAGCATGCCAGCTCGGTGGCAGAGATCTTTGCCCATCCTGCCCACGGCCTCAAGATGGGGCTGTTTCTGCTGATTGTTGGCTCCCTCGTTTATCCCAGTCGCCTCTTCTATCGCTGGCGTCGCGCCCTGCGTCTGGGCAAGGCGCCGATGATCTCCATCCAGCAGCACTTCCGGGTGGTGTGGATCCTGCGGGGTAATCTGCTATTGATTGCCCTGTTGGCCGTGTTCACCAAGCCCTCGCTGCTGTAACACTCGCGGTGCTCAAAAGCAGTGCGATGCAGCGCGTTGAGAGCAAGAGCGAAGACAAAGAGTGGAGACAAGAGGATAGGGAGGCGGGTATCTTGGATCGGATAACCCGTCACGCGCCGATTTAAGGAAGAATCGCCATGCGCTCCAATCTGATGTTGCTGATGGCTGCCACCATATGGGGTATGGGTTTTGTCGCCCAGCGCCTCGGGATGGATCACATGGGGCCCTATACTTTCAATGGCCTGCGCTTTCTGCTCGGCGCCCTCTCCCTGCTGCCGCTGCTCTGGTGGCTCAAATCCCGACAACCTGTTGCCGTCGCGGGCGACCATCGCCAACTGCTGATCGGTGGTGTGCTGGCCGGGCTGGTGCTGTTCTGTGCCGCCTCCCTGCAGCAGGTGGGGCTGCTCTATACCACTGCCGCCAAGGCCGGTTTCATCACCGGGCTCTACATCATTCTGGTGCCGGTACTGGGGCTGCTGCTGCGCCACAAGAGCGGCCTCAATACCTGGATTGGTGCCCTGATTGCTCTGACGGGCCTCTATGTGTTGAGCGTCACCGACGAGTTCACCATCGGCTTTGGCGATCTGCTGCAGGTGGCCGGGGCACTGTTTTGGGCCGTTCACCTGCTGCTGGTGGATCACTACTCCAACCGGGTCGCTCCCATCAAGCTGGCCGGGGTGCAATTCGTGGTCTGCGGCCTGCTCAGTCTCGCCACCGCTTTTGTTATTGAAACTCCGACTGTTAGCGGTGTCGTGGCCGGTTGGCAGGCGCTGCTCTATGCCGGGCTGGTGTCGGTCGGGGTCGGTTATACCCTGCAGGTGGTGGGGCAGCGGGGTGCCCATCCGGCCCATGCCGCCATCATCCTCAGTCTGGAGACCGTCTTTGCCGCCGTGGGTGGCGTATTGTTGCTGGATGAAATGCTGGATGAGCGCGCCATTGCCGGTTGTGCCCTGATGCTGGCGGGGATGCTCATCTCCCAGATCCGCTTGAGATGGTGGTGGAAGTCGCGCCGGGACAAGGTGCCAGCGACCAAGTAAACCGCGCTCGCAGCATAACAAAAACGCCCCGACTGTCGGGGCGTTTTGCATGGTGGCGGCTCGGTCAGGGGCGTAGATCCAGCTCGCGTTCCAGCTCTACTGCCTTCTGGCGGGCTGGGTGAGTATTGAGGCGTTCCCGGTAGGCTTGCAGGTGCGGGAAGTGGGCCAGCTGGCCGCTTTGCGCCAGCAGATCCACCAGGAAGGAGTTCATGATGTCGGCGCCGGAGAGGCGATCCCCCACCAGATAGTGGCGATTCGCCATCACATCGTTGAGGTAGCCCATCACCTTGGCACACTCCGCCTTGGCGTAGTCCGGCAGGAAGCGCATCGGGCTGCCATCCTTGCGCACGAACATGTCGAGCAGCAGTGGCAGGATGCCCGAGCTCTCGGCAAAGTGAAGCCACTGCAGGTATTCGGGATACTCCGGGCTATCTGGTGCAGGAGCCAGCCGATCGGCGGCATAGCGGGCAATCAGGTACTCGGTGATGGCACCCGATTCTGCCAGCACCTGGCCGTCGAACTCGATGACCGGCGACTTGCCGAGGGGGTGAATGGCTTTTAGCTCGGGCGGTGCCAGAAAGGTGGTGGCATCGCGCTGATACGCCTTGATCTCATAGGGTTGGCCCAGCTCTTCGAGCAGCCAGATGATGCGTTGGGAGCGGGATTTGTTCAGGTGGTGCAGGACTATCATAACGACCTCGATTCGGTGGCAGGGTGGGATGTACGAGCGGGCGAGGGGGGCGGTTCACCGGCAGTAAAAAAAGAGCGGGCTGATGCCCGCTCGCTCAACACCTGACTTATGCCTCCAGCGCCTGATCCAGATCCGCCAGAATGTCCTCGATCGCCTCGATCCCGACCGACAGCCGGATCATCTCGGGTTTGACCCCAGCCTTGGCCTGCTCCTCTTCGCTCAACTGGCGATGGGTGGTGGAGGCGGGGTGGCAGGCCAGCGACTTGGCGTCACCGATATTGACCAGCCGCTTGAATATCTTCAGTGCATCGTAGAAACGCACGCCGGCTTCATAACCCTCCTTCAGGCCGAACGAGAGGATGGCCGAGGGGCGACCGGCCATGTACTTCTCTGCGAGCAGATAGTGCGGGTGACCCGGCAGACCGGCGTAGCTGACCCATGCCACTTTGGGGTGATGCTTGAGGTGGTTGGCGACCCGCAGGGCGTTGTCGACGTGGCGCTCCATGCGCAGGCTCAGGGTCTCCAGCCCCTGCAGTAGCAGGAAGGCGTTCATCGGCGCCAGCGCTGCGCCGGTATTGCGCAGCGGCACTGTGCGTACCCGCCCGATAAAGGCGGCCGGGCCAAAGGCCTCGGTATAGACCACCCCGTGGTAGGAGGGCTCGGGTTTGGTCAACTGCGGGAAGCGCTCGGCGTGATCCGCCCAGGGGAACTTGCCCGAGTCGACGATGACGCCACCCAGCGAGTTGCCGTGGCCGCCGACATATTTGGTCAGGCTGTGGACGACGATGTCAGCGCCATGTTCGATGGGCTTGCAGAGCACCGGGGTGGCGACCGTGTTGTCGACGATGAGCGGCACGCCACGGGCATGGGCTGCCTTGGCCAGCGCGGCCAGATCGACGATGTTGCCCGCCGGGTTGCCGATGCTCTCGCAGTAGACCGCCTTGGTCTTGTCGTCGATGAGGGCGGCGATGGCTTCGGCGCTGTCATCCTTGGCGAAGCGCACCTCGACCCCGAAACTCGGCAGCATGTGGGCGAACAATGTGTAGGTGCCGCCATAGAGCTGGGGAGTGGAGACGATGTTGTCACCGGCTGCGGTCAGCGCCTGAATGGCATAGGTGATGGCGGCAGAACCTGCCGAGACTACCAGTGCGGCGATCCCCCCTTCCAGCGCGGCCATCCGCTGCTCCAGCACATCATTGGTGGGGTTCATGATGCGGGTGTAGATATTGCCCGGCACCGCCAGATTGAAGAGATCCGCCCCGTGCTGGGCGCTCTCGAACTCGTAGGCCACCGTCTGGTAGATGGGTACGGCAACGGCTTTGGTGGTGGGGTCGTTGGTAAAGCCGTGGTGCAGGGCCAGGGTCGCATCTTTCATCACACACTCCTTGTTGGATGTTGCTTATGGCAGTTATAGATGGATAGACGTCCAATCTATCAGGCCCGTGGCCGTTGTAAACAGCAAGATCCGGCAAAGCAATTGCTCCCGCAGGGGATGCGCGTCCCGAGTGGCTGGCACGGCTCGCACTCAGAGACGGCGGCGATACTCCTTGTCGTCGATTTGGTTCATGTCCCACTGCATCAGGCGGTTGAGCTGCTGCATGGGATCCTCGATGAGCGGCAGCGGGCGCGGCAGGATCCGCTTGAAGTAACGGCGCAAGGTCTGCTGGATCCGGTTCGGTTTGAGGGGGTTGGCGTGGCTCATGATGGTGCTCCTCTACTGTGGTTCTCACGTTCATCAGCAGTATTGAGCTAAAATGCGGAAGTAAAAACTGATGACTTATAGCAACAGGATTTCCTCTTTTATGCCGACCGGTCGCCTTTACCAGCAATTTCAACGACTCGCCCAGCTGCTTGGCAGCGACGAACGGGAGATCAGCCTCGCCGAGGTGGCGGATCTGCTCTGCTGCACCCCACGCAACGCCCGTCTGCTGCTGCGGCGGATGCAGGATCAGGGCTGGCTCAGCTGGTCGGCGGAAGCGGGGCGGGGGCGGCGCTCCCGGCTCACCCTGCTCGACAGTCAGGAGAGCCTGACCCGGCGCCGCTTGCGGGAGCTGCTCAGTCAGGGCCAGCTGGCGCAGGCGGTGCGGCTGGCCGAGGATCGCCTCGATCTGCTCACTCCGCTGCTGATTGAACAGCTCGGTCAGGCCACCCGCGAGGGGCGCCAGATCCTGCGGGTGCCCTACTACCGGCCGCTGCCGCAGTTGTTGCCCACCGGCCCGATGCGCCGCTCCGAAATTCACCTGAGCCGCCAGATCTTCAACGGCCTCACCCGGCGAAATGAGGAAAATGGGGAAATCGAAGGGGATCTGGCCCACCACTGGGAGTGTCTGGGCCCCTGTCACTGGCGCTTCTATCTGCGCCCGGCGGTGCGCTTTCACCACGGCCGCGAGCTGGTGGTGGAGGATGTGATGGAGAGCCTGCTGGCCCTGCGGGATCGGCCGCTGTTTTCCCATCTGACCCGGCTGGAGAGCCCCTGGCCGCGCACACTGGATCTCTATCTCGACAGCCCGGATCCCTGGCTGCCCCACCTGCTGGCGGAGCCGGTGGCGACCATTTTGCCGCGGGAGCTCAAGGGGGAGGCGGGCTTTGCCCTGCAACCTGTGGGCACTGGCCCTTACCGGGTGGCCGCCAACGATCCCCTGCATCTTTGCCTTGCGGCGTTTGACGACTACTTCGGCCTGCGCGCCCTGCTCGACGAGATCGATATCTGGATGCTGCCGGAGCTGGCGGAGCGGCTGGAGACCCACCTGCAGCTGGGGCGCGACAGCCCTGAGCTCGGCACCATGCGCGGCGAGTCGGAGCTGGAGTCGGGCTGCTATTTCTTGCTGCAGGACGATCGTTCCGGATCCTTGCAGGATCCCGCCCTGCGCCAGTGGCTGGGTCAACTGCTCAATCCGGTAGCCCTGATGGGACGGGTCGCCCCCGAGTTGCAACGGGGCTGGACCAGTGCCCTCGGCCTGTTGCCCCACTGGCGCGAAGCGTTGCCCGCGCCCTTGCCCACACCGGCGCAGTTGCCGACAACCTTGGCGCTTGCCTGCTTCAACCAGCATCTGGAGTTCAACGAGTGCGCCAACGCCATGAGCAGCCTGCTGGCCGAACAGGGGATCCGGCTCGAGGTGCGCACCCTCGATTACGGCCGCTGGGTGAGTGGCGAGGATGAAGACGTGGATCTCTGGCTTGGCACCCTCAACCTCGAACATGCCGGCCCCTTTGCCCCCTACGCCTGGTTGCAGGGCACCCCGTTGCTGCGCAAGGTGTGGAGCAGTCAACGTGAGTTGTGGCAAGGGTTGATGCAGTGGCGCGCCAGCGGTGAGGAACCAGGCCCCCGCGCCCTGCTGGCAACCGTGCAGCAGCAGAGCTGGTTTGTGCCGCTGTTTCACCACTGGCTGGAGCTGGAGAGCCGGGTCGGCGTGCACGGGGTGCGGATGACGGCGCTCGGCTGGTTCGATTTTCGCAGCGCCTGGCTGCGGCCCGAGCCGACCCATCAACCCGCAGAGGCGCCATAGTTCGTCCAATTTCTGTCGCGGCTGACGAGTGCTCCGTGGCCGCTTGCGTGAAAGATCCGTAAATCGGCCGCTGCTGCACAGTTTGTGTCACGCCTCTGTGCCATGCTGTTTCAGGTTATGGACAGCAGAGCAAATGAGGAAAACGATGAGCAACAATTCAGACAGTTCCGCAGGAAAATGCCCGGTCATGCACGGGGGAACCACCTCCGTCGAGACGTCCAGAATGGAGTGGTGGCCGAAGAGCCTCAACCTCGACATTCTTCACCAACACGATACCAAGACCAATCCGCTGGGGGCCGGTTTCAACTATCGGGAAGCCTTGAAGGGGCTCGATATGGCGGCCCTCAAGCAGGATGTGACCGCCCTGATGACCGACAGTCAGGAGTGGTGGCCCGCCGACTGGGGCCACTACGGCGGCCTGATGATCCGCATGGCCTGGCACTCGGCCGGGACTTACCGCATCGCCGATGGCCGCGGCGGCGGTGGCAGCGGCAACCAGCGTTTCGCCCCTCTCAACTCCTGGCCGGATAACGCCAACCTCGACAAGGCCCGTCGCCTGCTATGGCCCATCAAGAAGAAGTACGGCAACAAGATCAGCTGGGCCGATCTGATCATTCTTGCGGGCACCGTGGCCTATGAGTCCATGGGGCTCAAGACCTTCGGCTTCGCCTTTGGCCGCGAGGATATCTGGCATCCGGAGAAGGATATCTACTGGGGATCGGAGAAGGAATGGCTGGCGCCCAGCGGCAAGCCGGGCGGTCGTTACTCCGGCGAGCGGGATCTGGAAAACCCGCTGGCGGCGGTGATGATGGGGCTTATCTACGTCAACCCGGAAGGGGTGGATGGCCAGCCCGATCCCCTGAAAACCGCGCAGGATATGCGGGTCACCTTCGCCCGCATGGCGATGGATGATGAAGAGACGGTAGCGTTGACCGCCGGTGGCCACACAGTCGGCAAGGCTCACGGCAACGGCGATGCCAAACAGCTTGGGCCCGAGCCGGAAGGGGCCAGCCTCGAGGAGCAGGGGCTCGGCTGGATCAATCACAACAACCGCGGCATCGGCCGCAACACTGTGACCAGCGGCATCGAGGGGGCCTGGACCACCCACCCGACCCAATGGGACAACGGCTACTTCGATCTGCTGTTCAAGTACGACTGGTGGTTGCAAAAATCACCGGCGGGGGCCCATCAGTGGGAACCGATCAATATCGCCGAAGAGGATATGCCGGTAGATGTGGAGGACCCCTCGATCCGCTGCAAACCCATGATGACGGATGCCGACATGGCGCTCAAATTCGACCCCGAGTATCGCAAGATTGCCGAGCGCTTCCGCGATGATCCGGCGGCCTTCTCCGACGCCTTTGCCCGTGCCTGGTTCAAGCTGACCCACAGGGATATGGGGCCGAAGAGCCGCTATGTCGGCCCCTATGTGCCGACAGAAGATCTGATCTGGCAGGATCCGGTGCCAGCCGGACGTGCCGATTATGACGTGGCGGCGGTGAAGGCCAGGATCGCCGCCAGCGGCCTCTCCATCAGCGAGCGGGTCACTACCGCCTGGGATAGTGCCCGTACCTTCCGAGGCTCCGACAAGCGGGGTGGTGCCAACGGCGCCCGCATCCGGCTGGCGCCGCAGAAGGATTGGCCGGGCAACGAACCGGCGAAGTTGGCGAAGGTGCTGGCGGTCTATGACAAGCTGGCGGCCGAGTGTGGCGTCAGCGTCGCGGATCTCATCGTGCTGGGGGGCAACCTCGCCATCGAGCAGGCTGCGCAGGCCGCCGGGGTGACGGTGAGCGTGCCGTTTGCGCCGGGCCGGGGGGACGCCACTCAGGCTCAGACCGATGTGGCCTCGTTCGAGGTGCTGGAACCGCTGGCCGACGGCTTCCGCAACTGGCTCAAGCAGGACTATGTGGTGACGGCGGAGGAGCTGCTGCTGGATCGCGCCCAGCTGATGGGGCTCACCGCCTGCGAGATGACGGCGCTGGTCGGCGGGATGCGGGTGCTCGGCACCAACCACGGCGGTACCGGGCACGGGGTCTTTACCGATCGGGTCGGGGTACTCAGCAACGACTTCTTCGTCAACCTGACCGACATGGGCTACCAGTGGCTGCCGAAAGCGAGCAATCTCTACGAGATCCGCGATCGCCGCAGCGGCGCCCTGAAGTGGACGGCCACCCGGGTGGATCTGGTGTTCGGCTCCAACTCGGTGCTGCGCGCCTATGCCGAGGTCTATGCCCAGGATGACAACAGCGAGAAGTTTGTCTGTGACTTCATCACCGCCTGGAACAAGGTGATGAATGCGGATCGCTTCGATCTGCTCGGCTAGTCCCCAAGCCGTTTGGTTATCTGCACCAGCCCCGCACAGCCAAGATGTGCGGGGCTTTTTACTGCCCGCTTTTCTGTGCGGCCTTACAATCAGCCGCGCTGCGACACCCGCTGGCCGGTCGCGCAGGGCCGCTGGCATCCCTGTGCTTGGGCCAGCAGTATCATGTAACATGCTGATCCGCTGGTTATGCCCGGCGGCCACCCCATTGGCCACTGATGTCCAATCAACAGGACAAGGACAGAAACAAAGAGACAAGGAGTCAACCCATGCTGGAAATGCAGATCCAACCCCGCTTTCAGGAGACGGATGCCCTCGGCCATATCAACAATACGGTGCCGGCGGTCTGGTTCGAATCGGCGCGGGATCCCCTGTTCCGGATCTTCTCCCCCGATCTGGATGTGCATAACTGGCACCTGATCATCGCGGGCTATACGGTGCAGTTCAAACGGGAGCTGTTCTACGGCCAGCCGGTCACCATCAAGACTGGTGTGCGCCGCATCGGCACCAGCTCCTTTACGGTCTGGCAGGAGGCCTGGCAGGGCGGCGAACTGGCCGTCACCGCCGAAACGACCCTGATCCATTTTGACTACCGGGCCCGCCAATCCCTGCCCCTGAGCGATGCTCACCGGGAAGGGCTGCGGGCCTGGCTGACAGAGAGTTAACCACGGGCCGGATGGCCCATCACAGGAGTGTTATGTACAACTCAATGCGCAACACAGCGATCGCGCTGACCCTGGGATTCTGCTCCCTCCCTTCTCTGGCCGCTTCTCTCGCCGAGCAGTTTACCCTGATGGAGAAGGGGGCCGAGAGCGCCCTCGATACCCGTCAATTCAGCCATGACGGCGTCGATATCAAGGCCTGGATCGATGGCGTCCCCGTTATCATCGCCGTGCCCATCATGAACGAGCTGGGCAAGCTGGAAGGGGAGAGCCGCTACTACTTCAAGGGTGGCAAGTTGTTCGGGGTCAAAGAGCCCGCCGCCCAGTTTGCCTTTGATGACAACGGCAAGCTGACCCAGTGGCTGGACGAGAAGGGCCAGCCCGCCGAGTTCGTCAGCAAAATGAGCATGCAGCAGCGTCAGGAGTGGCTCACCAAGCGAGCCGCCGAGCTGAGCAAGCTGTTTGTGGTGAGCGCGGCCGAACAGAAGGCGGCCAAGGGGGGCGTCAAGCTGAAGGGGGCGGATCTCGCTCACTGGCTCTGCAACGGCAAACTGATGGATCTTGCCCACGGCGACAAGGTGATCTTCGAGCAGGATAAGCTGAAGATTGGCGAGCAGGGGATCGAGGGGGAGGTCTCCCTGCGTCAGGATAAGGGGTGGCAGGAGCTGAGCCTCAAGTGCGAGGTGCAGGGCACCCAAGTGACCCGCCTCACCTGGCAGCCGCTGCCGGGTGCCAACAAGCCGCAATAAGCGCAGTAGCAAGGGGGCCCATCGCGGGCCCCCTTCTCATTCGGTGTGTGGCTCCCCCAGCTTGAGCCGGGTGAGCGCCTCGACCCGGCGCCACTGTCCGGGCTCGAACCAGCGGGCCAGCAGCTCCTGCTGCTGTTCGGCCCGGGCCTCGTTCGGCAGTTGCCTGAGCTCGGCCAGAAAGCCGCTGAGCTGCTCCTCGAACCCTTGCCGGTTCTGCTCCAGCTGGCGCATCCGATCCACCGCTTCCGGCCCCCCTGTCTCCAGCAGCAGAGCCTCCCGTTTGGCCGGGTCCATCTGCGCCAGCTCTTGCAACTCCCCAAGCAGGCGGCTGTTGGCCTCCGCCTCGCGAAACCAGTCCGGTTGCTCCGCCAGCCAGAGATCCAGCTCGCTGGCCAGCTGCGACTTGTCGCTGTCTCTCGCCTCCGCCAGCGCCCTGCGGCGCAGCGTCAGCTGCTCCATCAGCCGATCCTCGGCAAACAGCTGGGTCTGCTCGGCTGGAGTAAAGCTCTGCTGGCGCAGCTGCTCCCGCTCGTCAAACAGGATCTGCAAGCTGGCGAGGGAGATCTCGGTGGGCACCGTCAGGCTGCTCTGGGCCGAGATAAAGGTGCGATAGCGCGCCTGCAGGGCATCGGCGGCCTCCTGCTCGGGATCGTGCGGGTGGCTCTGTGCATGCTGGCTGGCTTGAGCTGTTGATGAGTCTGCCGTCGGTGCCGTGGGCCAGAGCAACACCCCGCCAAGTAGCAGGGTGATGGCGCAGGGCACGACGAGCAGGGTGGCTATCTTCATAGTCCCAGCTCCTTGAGACGGTTGGCATGCTGGCGATAGAGGGTGACCGGATCGGTCTCGAACAGATGGTGGATACCGAAGGACTGGTTCACTTCGTCCAGATGGTTCATCCGGTAGCCGGTGCCGATCACCTTGCCGAGGTGGCTGCTGCAGACCCCGACCAGTCCGTCATTGGGCTCCTTGAAGAAGGAGCCGGTCAGCGCCAGTGCGGGATCCACCGGATCCAGCAGATTGGTCAGGTTGCCGCGTCCGCTCCAGGAGAAGTAGTAGACGCCGTTGGTCGCCTGCATCGGCCCCTCGCCGCAATAGCGGCTGGGCAGCCCCTCCGGGTAGCGCTGGTTGAACTGGCTGGCCCCCTTGCTGGTGAGGGCATCGAGGGCGGCGACCGGATCTTGCGGTAGCTGGCTCCCGCCCGAGAGCAGTGAAATCATGCCGGAGAGGGCGTGGGCCGCGGCGGCCGCCAGCTTCTCGGCGGCGCTGCCGGGGGCGGCATTGGCCCGCACCAGATCGGCAATCTCGGAGCCGTAGTTGACCCCGCCAACGCTGGTGGCGGAGGCGACCAGCTCGGGGGCGACCGAGGCGACATAGCGGATGGTAGGGCCGCCGTGGGAGTGGCCGATGAGGTTGACCTTCTCGGCGCCGGTGGCCGCCAGCAGCAGCTCGACCTGGGCGAGCAGCTGCTCCCCCCGTTGTTCTGAACTGGCGGTGGCTGACACCTGCGCCACGTAGACTTTGGCACCATCCCGGCTCAGGGCCTGGGGAATGCCGTAGAAGTAATCGACCCCGAGCAGCTTGTCGAAGCCGAACAGGCCGTGCACCAGCACTATGGGGTAGCGGGTCTGGGTGTATCCGCTGGCGTGTGCCAGCATGGGCAGGGTGCAGAGCAGCACCAGAAGCCATCTCTTCATCATCAGCATCCTTGTTGATTCGTGAGGAACAGATTGTGTGGCGTACTCCATGTTCGCCGGTGCCAGTATGGTGGCTGCTGACGGGAGAGGCTGTGAGGGGGATCGCAACTCGGGATTCAAAAGGGATTGAGGGTACGGGCGGGGAGGCTGTGCTCCCCGCCCTGCGGCTTATTGCCACTCCACCAGGTGATACTGCTTCTTGCCCCGGCGCAGCAGCAGGTAGCGACCAAACAGCCGATCATCGGCACTCAGCTGTTCATCCTGCTTGATCACACCATTGAGGCTGATGGCCCCCGCCGCCAGCAGCTCGCGGGCGATGCGTTTGGAGTTCGCCAGACCGCAGCTGACCAGCAGGCTGACCAGATCCGTCTCGCCGCTGACGGTGCTGCTCGGCATGCCATCCTGCGCCAGCTGGGCTAGATCGCTCTCGCCGAGGCGAGCAACATCGCCGCTAAACAGCAGCTCGCTGATGCGCTGCACCGCCGCCAGCGCCGCCTTGCCGTGTACCAGCTCGGTCAGCTCGTCCGCCAACACCTGCTGGGCCTGCTTGCGCCCCTGCCGCTTTGCGTCTTCCGCCTCCAGTACATCAATCTCGCTCAGCGACATAAAGCTGTAGTAGCGCAGGAAGCGGTAGACATCCTCATCCGCGGTGCCGAGCCAGAACTGGTAGAAGGCGTAAGGGGAGGTGAGCGCCGGATCGAGCCAGACCGCGCCCCCTTCGGTCTTGCCAAACTTGGTGCCGTCCGCCTTGGTGATAAGGGGTAGAGTCATGCCGTGCACCTGCGCCTGATGGAGACGACGGGTGAGATCCATGCCGCTGGTGATATTGCCCCACTGGTCGTTGCCGCCAATCTGCAGGGTGCAACCGAGCCGCTGGTGCAGCACCGCAAAGTCGTAGGATTGCAGCAGAGCGTAGGAGAACTCGGTGAACGAGATGCCCTGATCCGGGCGAGCCAGCCGCTGACGCACCGACTCCCGCGCCAGCATGGCATTGACCGAGAAGTGCTTGCCGATATCCCGCAGAAAATCGAGGGCGGACATCTGCCCCATCCAGTCGCCATTGTTGACCAGTTGCGGGGCCGACAGGCCCTCATCGGCGGGCAGCAGCGCCCTGATTTGGGCCGACAGGCTGGCGACCCAACCCTGCACGGTATCGGCACTGTTGAGGCTGCGCTCGGTCGCCTTGAAGCTGGGATCGCCGATAAGGCCGGTTGCCCCGCCCACCAGTGCCACCGGGGTGTGGCCCGCCAGCTGGAAGCGGCGCAGCATCAAGAGCGGCACCAGATGACCGATATGCAGGCTGCCAGCGGTGGGATCAAACCCGCAATAGACGGTGCGCGGGGTGGCAAGATGATCGGCCAGGGCCGCCGGGTCGGAATTCTGGGCCACAAGGCCGCGCTCGGTCAGCTCATCAAGCAGGTGGGGGTTGATCATGTGTGCTCCAACAACAGGGGAAAAGCCGTCATCCTCGCCGTTCTGGCCAGTGGCGGATATGTCCCCTGAGGGACAGTTTTGCCACTCTCGTGCTAGCATTCAGCCATAGCGGGGAATCGCTCCCCGTTACCGGAAACGTGCCACCATGACCCAGCCATTCACCAAAGATGCCTTGACCTGCAGCATGACCGAGGTGGTCGATGCCCTGCACAGCAGCGCCTTTGCGGCGGCGCTGGTGCGGCTGATCCAGCAGCAGGTGGCGTTTGATTGTGCCCTGCTGCTCGGGGTGGGGCAGCGGCCCGTCTACCTCTACGACAACCTCAATCATCAGCGGGCTCTGCTGTTTGATCGCTACCTCACCAGCCACTTCAGTCAGGATCCCTTTATGCAGGCGCTGGAACAGGGCTTGCCTGCCGGCGTCTGGACGCTGGCGCAGGTCTCCCAAGGGCGGCTCGATCCCGAATATCGCCACCACTTCTATCAGGCCACCGGCTGGCAGGAGGAGGTGGGGCTGATCCTGCCGGTGCGGGACGGGCTGACGCTGATGCTGTTTCTGGGGCGACTCGACAAGCGCAGTACTCTCAGCCGTGACGAGCTGGCGAGGCTGGAGCAGCTGTTCCCGCTGGTGCATTCGCTCTGTCGTCAGCAGTGGCAACAGAGCTCGCCGTTGCTGGCCCAGAGCACTGCACTGCCAGACAGCGCCAGCCTCCGGAGCGCGGTGGGGCAGGCGATGGCGAGTGTCGGGGGCGATAGGCTTACCCGGCGCGAGCAGCAGGTGGCGGAGTTGCTGCTGCAGGGGCTGGATACGGAGGCGATTGCCGCGGAGCTCGGGATTGGCAGCGGCACGGTGAAGAATCACCGCAAGCATCTCTATGGCAAGTTGCGGCTCGGCTCGCGGGCAGAGCTGTTCAATCTCTTTCTGAACCACCTCATTACGGCTCCGGTGGAGGCATCACAGGCGTTATCGGCGGGAGATAAAGAGAATCCGCCATAGGGCGGGCCGGAGTTACTCGATGCGCGGGATGGTGGGATTGGTTTCGGGCAGGATACTGAGCAACTGGTAGCGCTTCATCAGCTGCTTGTATTCATCCCCCTGTCTGACCTTGTCCAGCGCCTGTTGCAGGCGGGCAACCTGTTGCTTGTCTGCCCTCAGGTTGAAGGCGAAGCAGTTATCCTGCTCTTCAATAATCGCGACGGTGACAAAATCCTCGCTGGGAAAACCCAGCTCCTTGGCCTGATGGCGCAGCATCACCTCGTTGCCCGCCACCAGATCGGTGCGTGCCATGATGAGCTGGCGCACCACCTGATCCATGCGCTCCACCGACATCATATTGCCCGGGCTGATCCCGCGGTTGAGCAGCAACTGCTCCCCGACATCCGCCTGCATCACGCCGATCTGCAGCTTGGCGAGATCCGCTTTGCTGGCCACTTTGGGGGCATCCTGCTTGCGGCCGACCAGCGCGACCCTGGAGTGGCTGATGGGGCAGACCCAGAGGAAGTGGGGATCCCGCTCCTTGGTATGGGCCGTGGTAAACAGCACGGCCTCTTGCTGCTGGGTCAGCAGATACCAGCCGCGGGCCCAGGGCAGAAAGTGGATGGGTTGTTCCGGCTCTCCCATTTCGCGCCACATCAGGCGCAGCAACTCGACCGCCAACCCCACAGGCTGACCATTTTTATCCTGGCCATTTAGCGGCATGTTCTGCTCCGAATAGTAGATAAGTGCCGGAGCAGGGAGCGCGATAAACAGGGCGAGAGAAGCGAGAGCAGGGAGCAGACGACGCATGATGCACTCCTTGTGCTGGTAGTTACCTAACAGTCTATGTGGCCTTTTCCATAACGTCATGATCCGGTAGCGGGATAAAAAACAGGCCACCTTGCGGTGGCCTGTCGGTTTATTTGAGCAGGGCTTCCATCTCCGCCTCTGCCTTGGCGCGAGCCTTGGCCTCCGCCGCTCTGGCGGCATCGGCGACGCTCTCTCCGGCCGTATGAGAGGCTGCACTGACAGCCTGCTGGGCTGGTTCTGCAACGGCCTTGGTTGCCTCTTGCGTCACGGTAGCGGCGGCACTGCTGACTGCCTGTTTGGCCGGAGCGGCAACGGCCTTTGTGGCCTCTTGCGTCACGGTAGCGGCGGCACTGCTGACTGCCTGTTTGGCAGGCGCGGCAAGGGCTTTGGTGGCTTCTTGCGTCGCGGTCGCAGCGGCGCTGCTGACGGCCTGTTTGGCAGGAGCGGTAACAGCCTTGGTGGCTTCTTGGGTCACGGTCGCAGCGGCGCTGCTGACGGCTTGCTTGGCAGGAGCAGCAACGGCCTTGGTGGCTTCTTGCGTCACGGTTGCGGCGGCGGTGCTGACGGCTTGTTTGGCAGGAGTGGCAACGGCCTTGGTGGCTTCTTGCGTTGCGGTCGCAGCGGTGCTGCTCACCGCCTGTTTGGCTGGCGCAGTGACTGCGGTGGTTGCACTACGGGTCAGATCGGTCGCGCTTTGGCTTACCGCTTGGGTGGCCTGCCCTGTGGCGTTGGCGGCTGCGCCGCTGATAGCCTGACTTGCACTGTTGGTCAGCGAGCCGGTGACGCCGCGGGTCACTGTGCCCAGAGCGCTGCCAAGGGAGAAGGGGGAGGCGCCACTCTGACTGGTCGCCGCCCCGGTCAGGGCATTGGCCGCCGGGGTGAGCTGGCTGGTGGGGGTCTGCCAGCCCTGCATGGCGGTTGGCCAGGTCGGTGCCGTGCCCGCCAGATTTTCGCCGAAGGTCAGGGTGGTGCCATCCCCTTTTTGCAGCAATACAGACATCTGGTTGGTTTGCGAGTTCCACACCATCCCCGCCTGCTTGGCGATATCCGGCACGGGCGCATACTCGGAGACCACATAGAAAAGCGGCCCCTCCTGCTGTAACTTGTCGGCCGTCTTGAGCAACTGCATGGTGCTGTCGTAATTGGGGCCAAGGATGGCGGTCATCCGATCCTTGATCAGGGGTTGTTCGAACAGATTGACCTCGTTCGGGTCAAAGCCGACCAGCGGCTTGAGTAGGGCCCACATCAGCTGGCTGGTGGGGCTCATCATCAGCAATGGAGCAACGCAGGCGGACAACATCAGGCTCAGGCAGGCAGCCTTGAGCAACGGCATGATACGCATTGGGATAATATCCAAATAACGATTTGATAAATAAGGTTATATTTTGTCAGGACGTGACAAATTCACCGGGAGTTTGCGCGTGGCAGCGAGAGACTGCCCGCAGGCGCTGGCAGGCTACCATATTGGTTCCACAATGCCAGCAGGCTGTATGATTATCCGTCAAGTAAACCCCGGGGCTGGTCGACTCTTCGAGAGTGCCTCCCATCGCAACAGGGTCCCCCTCATGAAAAATGTACTGCTCTGCCTGCTGGCTTCCCTCTGGCTTATCCCCGCTCTGGCCGCGTCCAAAACCACTGTGGTGGGCGACTCTGCCAGCCCCGAGCTGGTGATGCCGCTGGGCTCATTGCCCGAGCGGGTCTGCTGGTTTGCGGATCAGAAATATTCCGAAGGGGCCCGTATTCTGCAGGGAGATATCTGGCTGGAGTGCGGCCCGCAAAACGACCTCGAGAGCAATGGCGCGCTGGCCTGGCGCTCTCCTGCGGTGGTGTTGCCTGCCACCCGGGGAGCAAAAGATCAGAAGACGATTTCCGTGGGTCAGTGAGGCTTTTCTTGATCCAGCTAAAGACATGGACGTGATCCCTGTCGCATAATGCAGCTCCTTTCTTCTCTTGGCTGGAACCTAAGAAATGGCTCGTCGCTCTTCCAATGCACAACGTCGTCGCAGTAGCTGGTGGTACAAACGCTTGTTGGCAAGGGAGCGGGAAGAGCGCGAAGCGCGTTCCGTAAGGGATTGATACTGCATTGAAAAACGGAGCCTCGGGCTCCGTTTTTGTTGTTGGCAATTTGCCGTCTGGTTATCTTGTCCACCCATCGCATACCCTGTTGCCCGATGCCATCGGCAACTATCCAGAGAGCTGAAACTGTGAGAGTCGACGTTGTCTCCTACAACCCCCAATGGCCAGCCAGCTTTGTAGCTGAAGAGGTTCAATTACGCAGTGCGCTGGATAACTGCTTGCTAGCTGTCCACCATATCGGCAGTACCTCTGTCGTCGGTTTGGCCGCCAAGCCCATCATCGACATCATGCTTGAGGTATCATCGCTGGAGCGGCTCGATGAGCAGAATGGTCAGCTGGAGGCGCTGGGCTATGAGGCGATGGGGGAGTGCGGGATTGCGCGCCGCCGCTATTTTCGCAAGGGGGGTGATGAGAGAACCCACCAGATCCACGCCTTCTTGCAAGGGGATGACCATGTGCATCGCCATCTGGCCTTTCGTGACTATCTAAGGGCCCACCCTGCGGTATGCCGGGAATACGCCGAGTTAAAGCTGGCGGTAGCCGCGAGCTGTCAGCACGATATCGAGCGCTACTGTGCGGGCAAGAATGCCTTTGTGAAAGAGCACGAGGCGAACGCGTTGCGGTGGCAGGCCGGGCAGGATCCTGCTCTCTGAGCGAGCTTGCTCGCAATAGAAAACGGGGGCCATCAGGCCCCCGTTTTGTTTTTGCAGATCTTGCCTGCTTGCGGCTTAGCGCTGCAAGGCGGCCAGTGCCAGTTCGACTCGTTTGGCATACTCTGGGTCGGCTTGCTCGAAGTGTTTGAGCTGGGCCGCGACGATAGCGTCATCCTCCACATTGATAAGGGAGCGGGCCAGGTTGGCGGCGAGCCGCGAGCGCTGCCCCTCGTCCATGATGCGGAACAGGTTACCCGGCTGGCTGTAGTAGTCGCTGTCGTAGTCACGGAAGTCGTAGTGCAGGGCGGCCCCTTCCAGACTCAGCGCCGGTTCGTGCTGCTCGCTCGGTTGCTGGGTACCGAAACGGTTCGGCTGGTAGTTGGGGCTGGCGCCGCCATTGCTGTCCGCCCGCATGGCACCGTCACGATGGGCACCGTGATGGAACGGGCAGCGCGGGGCGTTGACCGGCAGCAGGCCGTGGTTGACGCCGAGGCGATAGCGCTGGGTGTCGCCGTAGGAGAAGAGTCGCCCTTGCAACATGCGGTCCGGCGAGAAGCCGATACCGGGCACCACGTTGGCCGGGGTAAAGGCGGCCTGCTCCACATGGGCGAAGTAGTTGTCCGGGTTCTGGTTGAGCTCCAGTATGCCCACCGGGATAAGCGGGTAGTCGCTGTGCGGCCACACCTTGGTCAGGTCGAACGGGTGGATGTTGTAAGTCTGGGCTTCGGCCTCCGGCATCACCTGCACATAGACCTTCCAGCGCGGGAAGTCGCCCCGCTCGATGGCATTGAACAGATCCGCCTGACTGGTCTCCCGATCCTGCCCGACGGCGGTGGCGGCCTCTTCATCGGTGTAGAAGCTGTGGCCCTGCTCGGTCTTGAAGTGGAACTTGACCCAGAAGCGCTCGTTGGCGTCGTTGATAAAGCTGAAGGTGTGGCTGCCGTAGCCGTTCATCTCCCGCAGGCTCTTGGGGATGCCGCGATCGCTGAACAGTATGGTGACCTGATGCAGGGATTCCGGATGGCGTGACCAGAAGTCCCAGGCGGCAGTGGCGCTGCGCAGGTTGGTGTGCGGATCCCGCTTCTGGGTGTGGATGAAGTCAGGGAATTTCAGCGGATCGCGGATGAAAAAGACCGGGGTGTTGTTGCCCACCAGATCCCAGTTGCCCTGCTCGGTATAGAACTTGAGGGCGAAGCCGCGCACATCGCGTTCGGCATCGGCGGCGCCCTTCTCACCGGCCACGGTGGAGAAGCGCAGGAATACAGGCGTCTGCTTGCCGATGGCGCGGAACAGATCGGCCTTGCTGAACGCTCTGATGTCGTGGGTCACGGTAAAGGTGCCGTAGGCGCCCGAGCCCTTAGCGTGAACCACCCGCTCGGGAATGCGCTCGCGGTCGAAGTGGGCGAGTTTCTCCATCAACCAGATGTCTTGCATCAGGATGGGGCCGCGCGGACCGGCGGTGAGGCTGTTGTTGTTGTCGACGACGGGGGCGCCGTTGGCGCTGTGCAGGGTCTTGTCAGTCATGGCTTCTCTCCTTGTTGATATGGGGCCAGCCTACGGATCTGCGCCGTGCTCGGCCAATGGGCCTTTCCTCGCCCTTTGATAGGCAAGACAAATGGGTGCATGTAACCGCGCCGGATATTGCATGATGGAGGTTTCGAGAAGGAGCCTCATATGCAGATTACTATCCGTCATGCCGAACCCACCGATGCCCCCGCCTTGCGGGATCTTTACGCCATGCCCAATGCCCAGGCGGGCACTTTGCACCTGCCTATGCCACCCCTTAGCCAGTGGCAGAAGCGGTTGGAGAGCGACAGCGTGGTGGCACTGGTCGCCGACGTTGACGGCCTGCTGGTAGGCCAGCTCTCGCTGCTGGTTGAGCCCAATCCCAGACGCAAGCATGTGGCCGGGATTGGCATGGGAGTGCGGGATGACTGGGCTGGCAAGGGGGTGGGCTCTGACCTGATGGCTGCGGCGCTGGATCTGGCCGATAACTGGCTCAACCTGCACCGGATTGAGCTGACCGTCTATACCGACAATGAGGCCGCACAGGCGCTTTATCGCAAGTTCGGTTTTACCGAGGAGGGGCGAGCCCGTGACTATGCCTTCCGCCAGGGGCGTTATGTGGATGCGCTCTATATGGCCAGAGTCGCGGGGGGCGCCAGTCGCTAACGGTATGGTCGATTATCAGGCCAGATTGCGCCCGGTGATCCGGGCGCTGGAGCAGAATCCCGATCTCTCCATCGAAACGCTGGCAAGCAGTGCCTGCTTGTCTTTCTACCATTTTCACTGGGTGTTTACGGCTGTGGCGGGGGAGACGCCCGGGGAGATGTGTCGTCGTCTGCGCATCCAGCGGGCTGCTTGGCAGCTCTGCTATACCGATGCCAGTGTCACGGCCATTGCGTTGGGGGCGGGGCTCGCCAGTTCTCAGGCGTTTGCCAAGGTATTCCGCCGTTACTATGGTTGCACGCTGGGAGAGTTTCGCCGCGACAAGAGCAAGAATGGACACTTGATGAGCAAGGATGGACACGCACTTGTGCAGCCGAATCCTTATGCTGAGGGTCACTCATCAGCAAGGAGCAATACCATGAAAACCATCGAGATGGACGCCCGTACTCTGGCCTATATGCGTGTCACCGGCCCCTATGGTGAGGGGTATGACCCCGTCTGCCGCCAGCTGCATCAGTGGGCCAGCGCCCGCGGTCTGGAAGGTGGGGAGTGGATCTTCATCTATCACGATAACCCCGAGGTGACCCCGCCAGCCCAGTGTCGCACTGACATCGGGGTGACGGTGCCTGCGGGGACGGTGGGGATGGGAGCGGTCGAGATCCAGCTTATTCCCGCCGGTCGTTACGCCCAGTCCCGTTATCTTATTACCGACCGCAGTCAGTATGGCCCGCGTTGGCAGGAACATATCGGCGATATCGTTGCTGCCGGGCTGGAGTTTGGCAATGGTCCCTGCTTCGAGCTCTATCACAGCATGAGCGATGATCCGGTGCAGGACGATGTCAGCTTTTGCTCCAGCCTAAAGGGGTAGGGCACAACAAGACGTAAGGGATGGTACAGAACGTCGCGCAGAAACGAGAGAGCCGGACAGTGTCCGGCTCTTTTGCATCTGGCGGTTGGGCGGCGGTTAGCGCTGGAACCCCTTCTGGGCGAACTTGGGACGGGCGTTCATGATCTGCTCCACCTGCTCGTCGCTCATCTTGCCGCGCGACAGCCCCAGCACCTTGTAGGTGAGCAGCGGTCGGGCGGGCAGGGCGATCATCAGGGCGCGGATCTGGTTCTCGTCATCCTTCTCCCGGGTCGGCTTGCCGTAGGCGTAGGTGAGGACGCCGGCATCCATCAGGTTTTTGACGGCGGGTTCGGTGATCGGCAAGTTTATGACGCTTTTACGCTGCAGCACGAACTCGCGCAGCACCGCTTTCTCGTTGAAGTCGAGGAAGCCGATCATCTGGGCCAGCTGGTCCTGCTGACGGCGCGCCTGCCACTCGTCACAGGCCCACTCCCAGGCGATCAGGAAGCCCTGACTGCAGAAGTAGGAGATGGCGATCAGCATGCCGACCCCCAGCCAGGCCGCATGATCCGCAGCCCACTGGCTGACGGCCCCTTTCATCAGCCCGGCCGGAAACAGCAAAATGATGCTGCAGCAGAGCAACAACCAGACCATCAGCCAATTGAGGCGGTTCAGTTGATAGAAATGTTGGATCCACCGTTTCATTGTTCATCCTTCCCAAACTGTTGTGGATAGTGAACTACCTACAGCAATCGGTGTGCCAACAGCGCAATGGCGGCAGGAGGATAGGTTACATTCCCTTACAACTTATTGAATGAGTTGTCATTAATTTGCCTTGTGAGGCGGCGGTCGAGTTGGTAAAACGTCCCCTCAGTCATTGGGGAGTAGCAACCCGCCCGCATTCCGGGCCGGGCCCATGTCAACACTCTTGGATCCTCGCATCCATGGCATGGGCGGCGATAGGCACTATCGCTCTGCAAGACCTTTGGCCTCGATATGCACGCCAGCCGGGCGAGCCATGTCGGGTCCATCGGTTATTCTGCTCGCCTGGCGGTATCTATTATGTTGATTACCCTGCTGTTATTTCTCGCCTCTGCGGTCACCATCTACCTTGCCTGCGAATACTTCGTCAACGGCATCGAGTGGACCGGCCACCACTTCAAACTCTCCCAAAGCGCCACCGGTTCGCTGCTGGCGGCGCTCGGTACGGCCCTGCCTGAGTGCATCGTCACCCTCACCGCCCTGCTGATGGGCAACACGGCCGCCCAGCAGGAGATCGGCATCGGTGCCGCCCTCGGCGGGCCGCTGGTGCTGGCGACCATCGGCTATGGGGCGGTCGGTCTCACCCTGCTGCTTTGCATGGGGCGTACCGAACGGGCCATCGATGGCGAGGTACAGCGCGAGATTGGCCGGGATCAGCGCTGGTTTATGGGCATTTTTCTGGTGGCGACTGTACTGGGTCTGGTTGCCTTTACCGGCAAGAGCTGGCTGGCCCCGCTCTTTGTGCTGGTCTACCTCGTCTATGTAAGGCGCGAGCTGAAGCAGAGCGACAGCCACGAAGTCGAGTTGCCTGAGCCCCTCAAGCTGGCTCCAAATGCCGGGATCCCGTCCCTTGGCAAGGTACTGCTGCAGACGCTGGCTGCGTTGGTGGTGGTGGCGCTGGCGGCTCAGCTGTTTGTTCATCAGCTGGAGAGCATGGGCGAACTGTTTGGCCTCTCGCCGGTGCTGGCGGCCCTGCTGTTGAGTCCGGTGGCGACCGAGATGCCGGAGCTGATGAACGTGCTGATTTGGGTGCGGCAGGGCAAGAACCGGCTGGCGCTGGCCAATATCTCCGGGGCCATGATGATCCAGGGCACCATCCCCAAGGCGTTCTGTCTGCTCTTCACCCCTTGGCTGCTGGATGGCGCTATGATGGCCTCCTCGCTGGTGACGCTGCTGGCGGTTGGCTTGCTGTGGTGGGGATTCAGAAGGGGGGCGATGACCGCCGGGCGGCTGGCGCTGGTCGGTCTGCTCTATCTCGGTTTTTGCGGCTGGCTGCTGGTGAGCTGAAGCGGGAAGCGCGGATATGAAAAAGCCCCCTTGGCCGGGGGCTTTGTTGTATCGGTTGAGGCGGTGCTTACAGCGCGGCGATTTCGGCCTGCTGGGCTTCCAGCTTGGTCAGCTGGAGACGGTAATCTTCCAGCTTCTCGCGCTCTTTGGCGATGACCGCTTCCGGCGCCTTGGCGACGAAGGCTTCGTTGCCGAGTTTGCCTTCGATACGGCCGCACTCGCCCACCAGACGGGCAACCTCTTTGGCCAGACGGGCCAGTTCGGCATCCTTGTCGATGAGACCGGCCATCGGGATCATCAGCTCGGTGGCACCGATCAGCTTCTTCACTGACAGCGGGGCGGTTTCACCGTCCGCCAGAACGCGGATGGACTCCAGACGGGCCAGCGACTTGAGGAAAGCCTCGTTGTCAGCGGCGCGCTGGGCATCCTTGGCATCGCACTGGAGCAGCACGTTGAGGGGCACGCTCGGTGCCACGTTCATCTCGGCGCGGATGTTGCGGATGCTGACGATGAACTCCTTCACCCACTCCTGATCCGCCATCGCGGCTTCGTCCACCTTGGCGGCGTCGAACTCCGGGAAGGCCTGAATCATGATGGTGTCGGCGTGTACGCCAGCCAGCGGCGCGACCGATTTCCAGATGGTCTCGGTGATGAACGGGATGATCGGGTGTGCCAGACGCAGCAGGGTCTCGAGGACGCTGACGAGGGTGTGGCGGGCAGCGCGCTGCTCGGCCTCGGAACCCTTGGTCAGCACCGGCTTGGTCAGCTCCAGATACCAGTCACAGAACTGGTTCCAGATAAATTCGTACAGCACGCCAGCCGCGATGTCGAAGCGGTAGGTATCGAGGGCGGTACGGAAGTCACGGATGGCCACTTGCAGCTGGGACTGGATCCAGCGATCCGCCAGACTGAACTGCATCTCGCCACCGGCAAAACCGCAATCCTGATCTTCGGTGTTCATCAGCACATAGCGGGAGGCGTTCCACAGCTTGTTGCAGAAGTTGTTGTAGCCGTCCAGGCGCTTCATGTCCCAGTTGATGTCACGACCGGTAGAGGCCAGCGCTGCCAGCGTGAAGCGCAGGGCATCGGTACCGTGGGCATCGATCCCTTCCGGGAACTGCTTGGCTGTACGCTTGGCGATCTTCTCGGCCATCTGCGGCTGCATCATGTTGCCGGTGCGCTTCTCCAGCAGATCTTCCAGCGAGATACCGTCGATCATGTCGAGCGGGTCCAGCACGTTGCCCTTGGACTTGGACATCTTCTGGCCCTCTTCGTCACGGATAAGGCCGGTGATGTAGACGGTCTTGAACGGGACTTGCGGCTGGCCGTTTTCGTCCTTGATGAAGTGCATGGTCATCATGATCATCCGGGCAATCCAGAAGAAGATGATGTCGAAGCCGCTCATCAGCACGTCGGTCGGGTGGAAGGTCTTGAGTGCCTCGGTGTTGTTCGGCCAGCCCAGGGTGGAGAAGGTCCACAGGGCAGAGCTGAACCAGGTGTCGAGCACGTCTTCGTCCTGACGCAGTACGGTTACGGCCGGGATGCTGTGCTTGGCGCGCACTTCATCTTCGCTGCGGCCAACGTAGACGTTGCCGGCGTCGTCATACCAGGCCGGGATGCGGTGACCCCACCACAGCTGACGGGAGACGCACCAGTCCTGGATGTCGCGCATCCAGGAGAAGTACATGTTTTCGTACTGTTTCGGCACGAACTGGATGCGGCCATCTTCCACCGCCTCGATGGCGGTCTTGGCCATGGGGGCCACGCGCACGTACCACTGGTCGGTCAGCATCGGCTCGATGGGCACGCCACCGCGATCGCCGTAGGGCTGCTGCAGCACGTGATCCTTGATCTCGGCCAGGAGGCCCAGCTCGTCCAGCTTGGCGACGATGGCCTTGCGGGCGGCGAAGCGCTCCATCCCGGCGAACTCGGTCGGCAGGGCGGCGTCATAGGCGGTGCTGGGGTTGCCGTTGGTGTCGACCACTTCGGCCTCGGCGCGCACGTGGGCGTCCAGGGTGAAGATGTTGATCATCGGCAGGTTGTGGCGCTTGCCCACTTCGTTATCGTTGAAGTCGTGGGCCGGGGTGATCTTCACGCAACCTGTGCCCTTCTCCATGTCGGCGTGTTCGTCGGCAACGATGGGGATCAGACGGTTCACCAGCGGCAGCAGGATGCGCTGGCCGATCAGCGCCTTGTAGCGCGGGTCTTCCGGGTTCACGGCCACGGCGGTATCGCCCAGCATGGTCTCCGGACGAGTGGTGGCGACGATCAGGTAATCCTTGCCTTCAGCGGTCTTGGCGCCGTTGGCCAGCGGGTAGCGCAGGTGCCACATGTGGCCCTTGATCTCGCGGTTTTCCACTTCCAGATCGGAGATGGCGGTGTTGAGTTTCGGATCCCAGTTCACCAGACGCTTGCCACGGTACATCAGGCCATCTTCGTAAAGACGGACAAACACTTCCTGCACGGCAGCGGAGAGACCCTCGTCCATGGTGAAGCGCTCGCGCTCCCAATCCACGGAGTCGCCCAGACGGCGCATCTGGCGGGTGATGGTACCGCCGGACTCTTCCTTCCACTGCCAAATCTTGTCGATGAAGGCATCACGGCCGTAATCGTGGCGAGTTTTGCCCTCTTCTGCCGCGATCTTGCGCTCAACTACCATCTGGGTGGCGATACCGGCGTGGTCGGTACCTGCCTGCCACAGGGTATTCTTGCCCTGCATGCGGTTGTAGCGGATCAGGGTATCCATCAGGGTTTGCTGGAAGGCGTGACCCATGTGCAGGCTGCCGGTGACGTTCGGCGGCGGGATCATGATGCAGAAGGAGTCTTTGCTGGTGTCGCCGTGGGGCTTGAAGTAGCCCTGAGCTTCCCAGTGCTGGTAGAGCGCCTGTTCGATGGCGTTGTGATTAAAAGTCTTTTCCATGGTCTCGCCGTAATCTGGATGGATGGAGTCTGGTGTTGATTCTTTATGGATCAATTGGTTGCAGTCAGGGCTGCGCCGGATCCGGTGCGGCAAGGACGGGCTGATCCCTCATTTCGAGGGTATGGCCTGCCTGGCGATAGTGCTTGTAGCGCTCGCGGGCTTGCTGCTTTTGTGTTTCGTCAGTGGGGACAAAATCTACCACTTGAGCGAAGTGTCCTGCAAACAAAGGTGTCGCAGTGGCCAGATTGATGAGGCGGGCGTAGCGCCGTTTCGGTGGCTGATAGCCGATCTCCACCGGGGCCATGCCGCTTTCGCCTTGCAGCTGGTGCGGCACGAAGCGCTCCGGCGGCAGCTGCCACAACAGTTCGTCGAGGCGCAGGGCCTGGGCCTCGTCGTTGCAGAGCAGGTAGATATGGCCCGCCCCCCACGACTCGGCCGCAAGAGTGCAGGCCAGTCGCTCGACCGCAGAGGCCTGCGCGTCATCCTGTTCGCTCATCAGGTAAAAGGTCACTTGGCTCATCAGGTTGATCCCGTTTTGCGGTGACGGACTGTTGACCGCCTCATGAGGCTGACGGGGCGTTTCCCGTCCGCAGCTCACTGATTCAAGAATGAAACAAGGAAGAGGCGGGCCTCTTCCTTGTGGTTCAGGGTAACGCCAACCCTTCCGATGCAGCCATCGGCAGGGGCCGGAGAGTTACTCTTTCTCTTCGATATCCACGCCAGCCCGGTTCAGCAGGAACTGGGTCAGCAGGGGCACCGGACGACCGGTGGAGCCTTTATCCTTGCCACTCTTCCAGGCGGTCCCGGCGATATCCAGGTGGGCCCAGTTGTACTTCTTGGTGAAGCGTGACAGGAAGGCGGCTGCGGTGATGGTGCCGGCCGGACGACCGCCGATGTTGGCCATGTCGGCGAACGGGCTGTCGATCTGCTCCTGATACTCGTCAAACAGCGGCAGACGCCAGGCGCGATCACCCGCCTGCTCGGAGGCGTTGAGCAGCTCGTGGGCCAGCGGGTTGTGGTTGGCCAGCAGACCCGAGGTGTGGTGACCCAGCGCGATGACGCAGGCACCGGTCAGGGTCGCCACGTCGATCACGGTTTCCGGATCGAAGCGGTCCACATAGGTCAGCGCATCACACAGCACCAGACGACCTTCCGCATCGGTGTTGAGCACTTCGATGGTCTGGCCGGACATGGAGGTGAGGATGTCACCCGGACGATAGGCGTTGCCACCCGGCATGTTCTCGCAGCCAGCCAGTACACCGATGACGTTGATCGGCAGTTGCAGCTGGGCCAGCGCATGCATGGTACCGAGCACGGAGGCGGCGCCACCCATGTCGTACTTCATCTCGTCCATGCCGTCGGCCGGTTTGATGGAGATGCCGCCGGAGTCAAAGGTCAGTCCCTTGCCGACCAGCACGATGGGCTTGGCATCCGGATGACCCTTGTATTCGATGATGGCCATCATGGCTTCGTTATCGGAGCCGCGGGCCACCGCCAGATAGGAGTTCATGCCGAGCTCGGCCATCTCCTGCTCGCCCACCACCTTGGTGGTGATGTTGTCGTAGGCATCGGCCAGACGACGGGCCTGGGAGGCCAGATAGGCCGGGTTGCAGACGTTGGGCGGCATGTTCGCCACGTCGCGGCAGACCCGCACACCCTTGGCCACGGCCAGACCGTGAGCGATGGCTTTTTCACCAATGGTCAGTTCCCGACGCGTCGGCACGTTGAATACCAGCTTGCGCAGCGGGCGACGTGGCTCGGCCTTGTTGGTCTTGAACTGATCGAAGCTGTAGAGGCCCGCCTTGGTGGTTTCTACCGCCTGGCGCACCTTCCAATAGGTATCCCGACCCTTGACGTGCAGCTCGGTGAGGAAGCAGACCGCTTCCATGGAGCCGGTTTCGTTCAGGGTGGTGATGGTCTTGTTGATGATCTGCTTGTACTGGCGTTCGTCGAGTTCCCGCTCCTTGCCGCATCCGACCAGCAGTACGCGCTCGCTGAGCACGCCCGGTACTTGATGCAGCAGCAGCATCTGGCCTGGTTTCCCTTCCAGGTCGCCACGGCGCAGCAGCGAACTGATATAGCCATCGCTGATCTTGTCCAGTTGTTCGGCAACCGGAGAGAGGCGACGAGGCTCAAATACGCCGACTACGACGCAGGCGCTCCGTTGCTTCTCTGGACTGCCACTCTTTACACTGAACTCCATGGAATCTCCTACATCCTAAAGACAAAAGGCACCTTTTATTGAATAATGCGGTGCTTGTTGGGGTATCAGAGGCGGAGCGAACAGCCACAGGCTCCGCAGTTCAAACTGGTAAAAATCCAATATACGGCCCTATTTTTCAGGCATTCGACTAAAAACACAAGTTTACTTGGGAATGACTGTGATCGTTTTCCGATATTTGTTCAGGGAAACCCTGAAAACCCAGCTGGCAGTGTTATTCGTATTGCTGCTTATCTTTGTCAGCCAACAATTTATCAAGATCATCGGTGACGCCGCCGATGGCGAGGTGCCGACACGTCTGGTCTCCACCCTGCTGCTGCTCAACTTGCCCAATATGGCGTTGTTGATGCTGCCTATCAGTCTCTTTTTAGCCATTTTGTTTGCCCATGGTCGCCTCTACGCCGAAAGCGAGATGACGGTGATGCATGCGGTCGGCTTCAGCCACCGTTTCGTGATGCGCAGCGCCATGTTGCTGGCCTTGCTGACGGCTGTGGTTGCGGCGTTCAACACCGGCTGGATCGCCCCGCAAGCCAAGGAGCGCGAGTCGCAGGTGATCGACCAGTTCAAAGCCGATCCGGGTATCTCCTTCCTGCAGCCTGGCCGCTTTATGGAGCTCGACAAGGGGCGTCTGGTTGCCTATATCCAGGATTTGAACGACAACGGCTCAAAACTGCAAAAGATCTTCGTGCTGCAGCGGGCGGAGGGGAACAGTCCTCCCTCGGTGGTGGTGGCGACCGAAGGGGTGGTGACGGTCGATGAGAACGGTCTGCAGTGGCTGACCTTGATGGATGGTTCCCGCTACGAAGGGAACTTCTCTGGCAAGCAGTTCCAGATCTCCGATTTTCGCGAATATGGTCTGGTGATCCGCCAGCAGGAGATGGAGCGTTCCAACCGCAAGGCGGCGGCCAAGCCGACCATGGAACTGTTCGGTTCCCAGGACAACGCCATGATGGCGGAATTGCAGTGGCGTATCTCGCTGCCCCTATCCATTCCGGTGCTCACCCTGCTGGTGGTACCGCTGGCGCGGGTCAATCCCCGTCAGGGGCGCTACGCCAAGCTGCTGCCGGCCATCATGCTCTATCTCTCCTACTTCCTGCTGCTCAGCGCCGCCCGTTCGGCCATCGACAGCGGTCGGCTGCCCTACTGGCCGGGGATGTTCCTGGTGCCGCTCGGTTACCTGCTGTTTATCGGCCTGCCCCTCAATCTGCAGGGCACCAGCTGGTGGAACGGGGTGAAAGGGCGCTATTTCAACAGAAAATCAGCATGATGCTGCAACATAGGAACTTCTGCTGATGTTTGGCATTCTCGATAGATATATCGGTAGGGTCATCTTTATGTCGATCCTGCTGTGTGAAATCACGCTCGTTGGTCTGGCGGCGCTCATCAAGTATGTGGAGCAGCTCAAGTCGGTCGGTGACGGCAACTACGACATGATCAACGCCCTCTACTATGTGCTGCTCTCCATGCCCAAGGAGGCGGTGCTCTTCTTCCCGCTGGCGGCGCTGCTGGGTGGCCTGATTGGTCTGGGTCAGCTGGCGACCAGCTCCGAGCTGGTGGTGATGCAGGCGGCGGGTCGCTCCAAGATCAGTATCGTGATGGCGGCGCTCAAGACGGCGATCCCGCTGATGATCATGGTAGGGCTGATGGGGGAATATGTGGCCCCCGCCGCCAAGCGGATAGCTGATGACATCAAGGCGGGCGCGCTCTCCGAAGGTCGTCTGACGGTTTCCGCCTACGGGGTGTGGGCTCGCGATGGCAACAACTTCGTCAATATCAACGGGGTGCGTAACGATGGTGCCCTCACCGGCATTACCCTTTATCGCTTTACCCCCGAGCGCAAGCTGATCGACGTGGTGCAGGCGCAGGAGGGGGTGTTCGAGCGCCACCACTGGCTGCTCAAGCAGACCCAGGTTACCCGCTTCGACGATCCCGCGCAGATCCGCAGCGAGCAGCATGACAAGATGGAGTGGAGCTCGGAGCTGACGCCCAAACAGCTGGGGGTGGTGAGTATCGACCCCGAGAACCTCTCGGTCTCCGGTCTGCTCGACTACATCGGCTATCTCGATGCCAACAAGCAGGATGCCGGTCGCTACAAGCTGGAGATGTGGCGCAAACTGCTGTCACCGCTCTCGGTGGTGGCGATGATCCTGCTGGCATCCTCCTTCATCTTCGGCCCGCTACGCTCTGTAAGCATGGGGGCACGGATGCTGATGGGGATCATGACCGGCTTTGCTGTCTATGTGAGTGATCGGGTGTTTGGCCCCATCAGTCTGGTCTATGCGGTACCGCCCATTCTGGCGGCTATCGCGCCCAGCCTGCTGTTTGGCGGTATCTCCTTCTACATCCTCAGCCGCAAGCAGTAATCCGCACGAGGTTATGAGGAAATGCAAAGAGGGCACCTGTTGGTGCCCTCTTTCGTTGCTGCATTGCTCCGGTATTACTTGTTAAGCAATTCCAGATTTTCCTGCTTGCTCAGCACGATCACTTCGCACTCGGCCCAGATATCCTGAAACGCCCGTGGGCGCTGGTGGTTGAACAGGCACATCAGGTTGCCCAGACCAAAGGCGGCAGTGGCGAGACGGATCAGCGCCTGGGTAACGCGGATATGGCTGCCATCCTCGTTCTGAATGCGCAGCCGCCAGGCGCGCATGCCGACGGTTTGGCCAGCGCGGGTCCAGAACCAGGTGTAGAAACCGCAGATGACGAAGGCGAGCCACAGGGTGTAGATCAGGCTCAGGTGGTGGCGGGTCAGCAACCAGACGGTATCTTCACCCGCCGGTACGCTGGCCATGCCGGTGACCAGCAACAGCTTGGCGACACCCATGCCAATAAAGCCAGCGATGATCAGCAGCGAAGTCACCACCAGCGCATCATAAATCAGAGCGCCGAGGCGACGCAGCAGACCTGCTGACGGGTATGGCTGAGTGGCAGGAGAGGGGGATTTTAGTTGGACTTTTTTAGGCTTGGCCATCGTTTTTATTCCATTAAGATGATGGCGGCATTCTATGTAACTGGCCCCGCATCGGCAAGGCGTTGAATAAATGAACAAACGGGAGTGTTCAATCGAAAAACACCTTGCATGGCATCGCGCCATTCGTATAATCCCTCGCAGTTGCCCGGGTGGCGAAATCGGTAGACGCAGCGGATTCAAAATCCGCCGGTGAATAACCGTGTCGGTTCGAGTCCGACCCCGGGCACCATTAGAATTCAATGACTTAAGGCCATCCTAGCGGGTGGCCTTTTGTTTTTCTGCTGTTAAGTGGCGGCATAGTGGCGGCAGTGATTTAGATGATCGATGCTGATTATCCTCCAGCGTTACTTTCTTGCGGTTCATTGTTCCTCTTCATTTCTGCGCGACCTTCTTATTTTTTTGTTTGGTATAGATGGGTATGATGCCACGCTGCTCGGTGGTACCCAGTTCATGCGGCGCCATTCCCTGGCCATGTTTTTGGATGCCCCAGCAGTAAAAAACCCCGGCTTATGGTCGGGGTTTTTCTTTTCCAGGCTCACAGTTTTGCTCTATCTTTACATAATTAATTTATGTGACGGAGCGACAATAATTGATTAAGACAAAACGCCGCGTGGGGCGCCCCCGCAAAGAGCATACCCTTGACGGTGCCGCTCGCAGCAAACGCCTGCGAACCAAGCGAGCAGAAGAAGGCACGAAAGAGTTGCGTCTCGTGCTCGATACCTCGACCTCCGATCTGTTCCATGCTCTGCGCGAACAAAGTGGGTTCGCCCAGCGAGAGCAGTCAGATTTCTTTGCCGCCATGCTGCTTAAGGTGGCCGGGCGCGAATGGCTTGGCCCTGCGTTCACGCTTCCCATCGAGAAGTAGCAGACCAGTGTGAGGTAATGACCACCTCACGTGAGGTAGTCATTACCTCGCATTGACAACCTAGCCAACCCTGTTCCTACGAAAGCCACGGAAAGTAGCCATTCTCCGGCCCTAGGCTCCGGCATTCACACGCCCCGTTTGTCTCCCTTTGAGAGCGTCAAAAACTTCACTCGTGAAATTCTGGATCCTTGCCCAAATAGCCCGCTAAGCCTTGCCCCGTCTGGCCTTGCCCTTTTTCATTAGTGGTTCGACCTGATCCAGCACGCCGCCCCAGATCCTCACGGAAAGTAGCCACCATCTCAGCAATATCAATCACTTGTGCTTTTTGCTCCCTCGATCCTTTGTGATCAAACAGCCCAAAAACGATCGCAAAATGAAGTTTTGTGAAATTCTGGTTTTGCCCCAAAGCCCCAGTACTGGCGCGCCCTGGCGAATAGAAATGCACTAAAAAAAATTTCACAAAATTTTTTTTATAAAGCCCGAAGGTGGGGGGGGAGGAGTGCGGATTCCGTGAGTCAGAGGATTCCGCCGTGGCGCCTGGGCTGCAAGCCTGGGGGCGGGCCACAAAAAAGCGACGCATGTGCGTCGCTGTCGTGTTGTGAGTGGTTATGGCTTTCTACGAGCCTCCTCCCCATCCCATTTTTTTGAATGCCTTGGCAGCGATAGCCATCAGCTCGTCGTTGCCCGCCTCTGGTAACATCTTGCGAATAGGAGTGCTAACCGTCCACCGGTTCTTCCTCGTCTCTCCCGTGGTTGTTCGGATGATGATGGCTGCGCGCTGTACACTCAGGTGCTCCTGTATCCACTTGAGCGAGGGCTTGCGATAGCGCCGGCGCTTCCCCCTATTCGATAGCACCTTGTAACCCAGGGCGCGAAGGCGCAGCGCTTGGCTGCGCGTACAGGGGCTATCCGTTGGCTGGAACGGCTCAGCTCTCTTGCCCTTCTCCGACGAGCGCGGACGGGCTGGCTTGGCCGGTGGTGCCGTGAACTGCTGGTCCATCCCCTGCTGCTGCTGATTGGCGATCATCCCTACAAAGCGCTTATCAAAGTTGATAATTGCCTCGTCTGCCGTTGCGCGGGTGCGCAGGCGCTTGGAAAGCCCCGCAAGCCGCTTGTGCTTGCGTTTGCTTATTGTCGGAGCCCACTTAGTGCCGTCCGGTGCCTTGCCCGCCCTGATGCGCTGCTTATTCACCTTGACTACCTCACGGCCGATCATCTGCATCAGCTTTCGGCGCTTGGCTGGCGGCAGGGTGACCAGCTCCAGCCTATCCAGTGCGCGGGCCAACTGTGGCTGGTTGATGGAGATCTCAATCATGTTCGCTCCTTACTCGATGATGGGGGAGAGCTGGCTAGATAGCTGTCCAGCTGCTGCGCCCTGGGCGGCGATAGCCTGAGTGTTATCCGGTGGTGGCCCACCGTGGCGGTGGCTGGCGGTCAGGGTGGCCAACTGCTCTACCACGCCCATCAGCTCCAGCATCAGGCGCAGAGTGTTGATGCTGTCCGTTCCCACCCACGAACGGGGCGCCTCCAGGTGCTGCAGTTCGCCGGCGACGGCTCGGCGCATCTGTCCGACCACCTCGGTCAAGTTGCCTGCAGCTGTCTGACTCATATCACCCAGGCAGCCCATCACCATGTCATCGCCGGCGAGCAGCTCGATGGCGCCGAGGGCCTCGATGCGCTTCATCGCCCCGACCTCTTCGATACTGTGCTGTAGCGTGGTGATGTGGTGCTGACCGAACGCGCCCAGGTATTCATCTGCCTGGTGGTACATCTGCAGCGCCCTGTCGTCTTGAGCGCGGTCAGTGTGACGCACCTGGTTGCCCACCGTGTCTGTGCGGCTGAACACCTCTTCCCGCTGCTGCTGGAGCTGCTCGCCCGGGGCAATATCTGGCAGCGGCCAGCCGGTGCCCAGGATTGTGCGGATAAATGGCCGATCGGCACGGCCAAAGGCAAAGCCGAGCTCAACGATGGTTCCCTCGATGGGATACTGCAGCAAGCCGTGCTCCGGCCCGCCAAATGCTACCGGCATCGGCACGGCGCGATAGAGCGGGGTGAGCGTGTCCGGTTCGCCATCCTCGCCCAGCAACTGCACATCCACGGCATAGCGCGGGCGATATGGGTCATTGAGCTGGCCTGCTGCGGCACTGTCGCTGATGGCCTCAACTCTGCCAAACTTTGGCAGGTGCATGCCGTCGGCCAGCTCCGGGAACTCGCTCTCGATGTTGGCGCGCGCCGGCGACTTCACCACTTTTCCCGGGGTGACCATTGTCAGGGTCATTTCGTCACCCTTGACGCGCACGCGGGTCACCCGCTTGCCGTTGATGCTCATCCCCGGGCGCATGGCCGGCAGCACTGGCAGAACCAGCAGGTTGCCTGCTTGGCGGCCTGACCAGGCCGGATCAAGCGGCATGTACCGACCGTGCCACTGGCTGTCTGCATGACTGCCGACGAAGATGTGGCCAGAGGGCTCCTGGTACCACACGAAGTCGGGGATACCGAACGCCCGCCCTGCATTGTCGAGCAGTTGATACCCCGAACCCGAGCTGGTGAAGTTGGGGATCGGCTTATCGACGTAATCCGCCTTTGGCAGCATAAAGACGAGGCCGGTCTGCTCGGTGAGCCAGGCCAGCAGAGCGCGCAGCGTGGCGTGCTGTTTGCTCACAGGGAAGCGGGCGGCGAGCACCCCGGCGCGCTCGCGGCACAGCACCTGCTGCGCGTTACCAGGTGCTGGCTGCACGTCGAACACGTAGCCATCAAAAAATCGGCGCATGTCATTGTTGTAGCCCACGTCCAGGGTGAGCAACTGCCCTTTTTGCACCTGTCCGTTGATGGTCACGATGGCACGGCCGCCGGCATTGAGGTCCAGCATGATGTCGTGATTGACGATATGGACATCTTGACCACCGATGTTGGCCCTGGTCGTCAATTTCATGACAGGATCCCCCCGATGGCGCTATCCGCGCGTTTTACCAGACGCTCAAACCGGCTCAGCTCCTCATCTCCCGCTTCGCCCTCCCCGGGCTTGGCCTCTGTCGTGCCCGGGGTGCCGCCGGCAACGCTGGCCGCATTTTTGGGCAACCTGGCTTCCCGCTTCTCCGGTACCGAGTTGTATTCACGCAGCGTGAACTGCACCTGCCACGCCAGTAGCCCCTCTTGTTCTGTGGCACTGATAGAGCCTGAAAACGTCGCTTGGCGTACCTTGACGCTCTTGGCCAAGAGTGAGCCGACACGGTAGATGTGACGCTGGCCGCCATCTCCCTTGGTATCGGCCATCTCAAACAGACGGCTGAGCGTATCCTCCTCCTTGAATGGCACCAGGCCCGAGACGCTGAGCTCCTTGGCCTTTGTGCCCTGCTCGGCGCTGCCAGTGGCGCTGGTCTGGCCGGACTGGTCTTCGTCTTTGAACTGCATGGATAGGGAAATGCGCATGGATTTCATGGCGATGGGCTCACCGTCCAGGGTGAGCATGGCGGATTGGGTCATGGGGTCATTTCCTGCCAGAAGATGATCGGAGAGGGCGAGAGGATGAGTGCGGCGACCGTCATGCTGTGACTGTGATCAGGAGGCGCGCTATCGTGCAACTGCGCTGCCAGGCTGGCCGGATCCCCGTGGCCGTGCCAGCACCATATCTGACCGCTCACTTGAGATAGTGCGTCGACTGCGGCGCTGAGCTCTTCGAGACGGGCGCTGCGACGGGCTGCCAGTGCCTGCAGTTTGTCGATGGGAGAACGCTTAGCACTGGCTTGGCTTTCCAACTGGGCGATTTCGGCCCCCAGGAGTGATCGGCAACTGCGTAACGGATCCCACATCAGGGGCTCGCTGGCCCTCCAGCGTGGCACTGTGGCTGCAGTAGGCTGACCCATCAAGTCGTTGCTGGCTGTCAGGCGGCGCAGGGCCGCGCACCACTCAGGGAGGGGGAGGATGATGCATAGCGGCGCCAGTGCCTTAGCGAGCGCCTCGGCGCTGTTCCCCGTGACGAGCCACGCGACAGCGTGAAGCGGACCGGATGGGCGACGGGGATCTGCACCATCCTGCAGCTTAGCCGCCAGGGTCGCGACTGCATTGGGGGCTGCAAGGCTATGCAGATCCCCCTGCAGTTGGCCTACACCGTGTTGATAAGGGGTCACAGTCAGGCACTGACCCGCGACCAGCAGTTTATCGAGGCTCGCGCGTAGTGAGGAAAGCGCGGCCGATGCCGCGCTTTGTTGCCCTTGTCGATACTGGGCGCGCCCAGCCACGCCTTGCAATCTGTCGAGCGCCGAAAGCTGCTCTTGAGGCAACGCAGCCAGCTCACGCCGAGTTTGACTATGCAACTCTGCTGCACAGGCAGGCCACATGATTGGGCGTTGTGACCAGCTCATTGCGGGAGTTCCGGCCAAGTGACAGCCGTGGGCCATCCTTCAGACTCAGGGAGGCGCATCAGGGCAATCCGGTAACGCTGAAGCGCTTCCAGCCTGGTCAGCTCCTCCGGTGTAGCCAACCCCAGCTCTTTGGCATCTTGCAATGGGGCGATACGCACTGTCGCATCAGTAATCAGCTGTTCGAGCTTGTACCTCTTCTCGGCTTCGTTTTGTTGGCTCTCGTTCTTTTCTTTCGTGCTGATTTCACCAAACTCGCCGAACATTGCGCGCATATATAGCTCTCGCCCGTGTGCGGCCGAATCATCCCTTTTAGCTGTGAAGGGGATGAACCTGTCTGGCTGATGGCTAAATAGCACTTCCATGTCCAAGCTATCAGGCTGGTTTGTTCGGGTCATGACATTCTTTGCAGTGATGATGTTCATCAAGCGATCCTTATCCAGAGTGATTTGGTCCAAGCGCCTCCAGGGTAATACCCCATCAACTTCCAAGTGCCAGCAGGACTACCTCCCCCCATATCTGATTCGTGCATATCAGTTGAAGACCAGCGCAGACTGCTGCCCGGCACGGTTTGTCCCGGACCATAGGCGCCCAATGCTTGGGTGTAGAAAAATCCGTATGTACCTATTTGTCCTGAGCCCCCAGCGACAACATCTGCGTTCCCTCGGGCTGCGGTATGAGAGTGTTCTGCTGGTGCTGCACCGATGCTCCCTGGAGAGTGCGCGTGACTTACATCAGCTTTGCCGTTTAGATCTTCCTGCAGCCCCCAGATGTCACCCACGCTGTGGCCGTGCACGGCAGGCGCGGCTCCGCTTTCGCTCGGGGAGTGGGTATGGCCAATGTTTGATTTGCCACTGAGCGCGGTCTGCAGGCCTGCGACATCCGCCATGGCGTGCCCGTGCACAGTCGGTGCTGCACCGCTTTCACTTGGGGTGTGGGTGTGCCCCACGTTAGATTTGCTATCGAGGTCTGCCTGCAGCCCCCAGATATCCGCGACAGCGTGCCCGTGCACAGCAGGTGCTGCCCCGCTTTCATTCGGTGAGTGGGTATGACCCACCTGCGCTTTACTATCCAGCGCTGGCTGCAGCCCCCTGATGGTAGCGATGGTGTGCTCATGGCTGTCGTCCGCCACTTGCAGCGTGACGATGATATCGCCCTCTACATCAAGCGTGGCGGTGCCTTGTACATCACCGGTTAGGCGCAACTTACGCTGAGTGCGCCGGTCTGTGATGGCGCCAGCCTCATCAACATGGCCAATCCTGGTTACGTAGTGCTGATAACCGTGACTGTCCACATAATCGAGCAGCACAGACTGCCTGACCCTGATGGAGGCGTAGTTCACCCAGGCATCTAGCGGTGATCCGGCTCGGTGAACATCCAGCCACACGTCAAACCATGGTGTTTGTGGGTAGATTGGTTTGGCTTCATCGAGCTTAACCCGCAAACCACCCACGTGAGCCACACCTGGCAAAATGTTGAAGGTGCCCCCGTCATTGACCAGCTTGAAGCTATCTCCCAAGAACGATGCGGCTCCAAAGGCCCGCAGCGCATCGAGCCGCATGTCATCGTCCATGCCACGTAAACGGGCTGCGTAGTCGATTTGCCAGGTACTGGCATCAACCGTGGTCACGGTGGCGCTGGCCGCGCCGCGATAGCTCATCACCATGGACTTGACGATCGAGTTTCCGGTCTTGCCGGTATCGATATTACTGCTGACTTTGCGCTCAGTGCCCTTGTGCACGATCATGCCTACGATGCCGAGAGCACTGTTGATGAGGTACATCGCGTTGAAGTCAAAGTCGCCGATCGTGGTATCCATCACGATACTGTAGGTGACTGCATCGGCATTAATGCGCCCGCGCTGGTCTACCGGTTGTCTGTGCACGATCCGGCTTGCGGCAGGCAGACCACTGTTTTGGTCGATTGGCGCATCTGGATCGAGGTTTGGAATATTGGCCAGCACAACCTCATCGAGCACGACTGGTTCTTGGCTTGCTTTGCAGTCACGTAGATATGTGATGAATGCGTTGGTGATTGCTTGTCCCATCTCTTGTGCCTCCTGTTATGTCGCGCTTGGCACGTCCGGGTACTGGACGCTAAACCCGCTGCGAGGACCACGCTCAAACATTGCCTCGACGGCAGCGATGGCGATACGGCGCCACATCAGGATGTCTCCCATTGCTGCGGCGTATCTGTCGTTTTTGGCGATCACATCACGGCAAAGTGCTTCTTTGTCTTCCCAAGGCAGCGCTATGCCGTCGATGAGCGGAGTGTTGGCTCGATCGTCTGCCAGATAGGCCCTGGCCTCTGCAGCTTGCTGGGGCCAGCTGTCGATTTCTGCTTGGGTAGATGTTCCGCGAAGAGGAGTGCAAGCACGCTCGAATTCTCGTTCCACCATAGCCATGGCGGTATCTGCATCAATAGTCTGAACCGGATAAGGCTCTGGCAGGTGGCCTGCATTCAGGTATTCTTGATATTCACTCCATGAGCTGTCTTCCTTGGTGACAATGCCACAACATCCATCGTCATCAGCCCATAGCACCATATTTTGGTCTTCTAAAAAAAAGCGCATGTATTGCCTCACAAGAATGTTGTAATGATGGCGTAACCATTCCCGCCATCCCCACCATCACCAGGCAGGTGAGGCGACCAGGCTGCGCCACCGCCACCGCCACCGCCACCATTAGCACCGTGCCCGCCGCGTCCCCCATCGCTGTTAATTGATGAGCCTCCACCGCCGCCACCAATTCCCGGGAAAACTTGCGAGTAGAGCGGACTTGTCCCGGTATCCATGCCAGCGCCACCATTAGCTCCCCCCGCAGTGCCCGAAATAATTTGGCCTGCTGGTGCCATTAAAATTGACCCCCTACTTCCACCACCATAGCGCGACGTTTGGTTGGAGATAGGACCGCCACCGCCACCGCCACTGGCCCCTTCACTGGCATTGCCATTGGCGCCACTTACTCCGCCAGCACCTCCTGAGTGAGGTCCATACCCCCCCGTTCTAGCCGTAGCGCCAGCAGCTGAAAAATTCACTCTGCCCGAGACGTTTCCAAATTTTGTTTCTCGACCGTTTGCCCCTTTGCTACCTGGTCCCGCGCTGGCTTTCCCGCCTGCGCCTCCAGCGCCTATCTCAACTGACATTGCGTCAGTAAGGTGACTTGCAAGGACGAGTATATCTGTGGTTGCTCCGCCCCCTCCGCCATCGCCTGCGTTGACATTCTCAGGCTGAACTCCGACAAAGCCAGCTTGGCCACCGGCACCACCACCACACAGCTGAATGTGAACAAGCTTTGCACCAGATGGTTTCCTCCATGTCCCAGACACCTTAAATACGTCCACTTTGACCGAACTACCTACATTGTCTGCCGCTTCTCTGGCCTCTCTGGCTGCCTCTTCTGCTTTCTGTGCATACTGCTGTGCCTCATCAGTACTTGGCTTGAGGTTTCGTTTTACGCGTTCAGCCAAGCTGGGTTGGGCCTCTCGCCCTGGAACCGGCACCATCTCGCCTTCAGGCTTGGTCATGATGTCCAAAAACGATCCGACCGCAGCGTTCAGGCGCTCGACCGCGAGGTCGCCATCCAGTTTGTTCATGTCTCCTCCGTAAACCCGAGCGAACAGGCGCTCAACACCTGCTCCGCCCAGTCGTTTTCGATGTAAAAAAAGGCTGTCCCGACCTGGTGCGCCAGCTCAATGGCTCCCGGTGCGCCGACCTGGGTTTTGACCTCGTAGGTCGATTTGAACCGGTACCGCCTGCAGGTGCGCCCGTAGTGCTGGATCAGGCTCTCGATGAGCAGTTGGTTGCGAGTAAAGTCGTTGTCATCCATCTCGACGATGATGACATCCCAGGGAATGTCTGGCTGGCGCTCGTGTAACTCACATGCACCGAGCCCCAGGCGTTCAAAAATGCGCTTGAACCCCGCCACTTCTCCGGAGTCTTGCGCGTTGACGAAGGCGAACTTGACCCGCTTGCGAAAGAGCTCGAGCGGCTCGCCGGCGACACGCACCATGCCTCTCTCCCAAGCGATCAGCGAGAGCACCGGCTGGGCGCAGGTCAGTGGGTCCTGATCCAGTGGCAACAGCAACCAGCGGCGCACCTTGGCCCAGAACGCCATGATCCCCCTCACCAAAAAAGCGGGCTCGGCCAGAGTGCGGCTGATGGTGGTGCCATCTTCCCACCAAGGCGCAGTGTTGCCCGGTAGCATGGGAGCATGTTCATCATGTTGAGTGTGGATTGGGTCACTCACCGAATGTCACCTCCAGCGCCGTGAGCCGTGGAATATTGAGCCCTGCCACAATGTCGGTCTGGGCAAAGTCCAGGCTGTGGATCTCGGGGAACTGGCGGTGCAGCTCGCGGCCCAGCTGCGAGAGCGAGAAGCGGGTGCGCGGCCAGGTGCGAGTCACGTCCGGGAAGGCAGCAGACTGGCGAAAGGCGGCTCGCACCAGATCGCGGATCCCCTGCTTGAGGGCGGCCAACTGCTCCTCGGTGAGGTTGGCAACCGGCCACACCGTCAGGTCCAGGGTGTGCTGGGTCTCCGGGAGCGCCATCACCAGCACATCATCGCCATGACCATGATTGCCCTCGGTCATCACATAGCTGTTCAGGCGATCGACGAGCGCCGCCGGCGTGCTGCCCACTTCCAGCAGGATGTAGGCGTTGGCTGTACCTGGCCCCCGGGGGGCTTCGTGCCTGAAAAAGATATGGTCGGCACGAATGCCCGCCACACTGGCCAGCATCGAGCGATAGATGGCATCTATGTGATAACGACCCACCGCCGAGAACTGGTTCTGAATGCGCAGGCCCAGGGCGTCGTTGCTCTCCTCATCTGCGCCCGGGGTGACAATCCAGTCATGGCCCTCATTGCGGGCAGAGAGGATCCCGGCAACCGGTTCACTCAGTAGGTTGTAGTAACCCGGGGCCAAATCCCACGCCACCCCGGGGGCCTCTGCCTCGCAGATGACCCGCGCCACTGCTTCACCAGCTGGGCTGACCACGGCCTGGCGTGGCTTCATGCGATAGATGACGCCGTTGATACGCTCTGTGGTGACCCAGATGTCGGCAGGAATGGTCACTGTGTCGGCGGGGTTCGCTTTGACAAAGCGGATGATGCCGACGGTCTTCTGAGCGGGCTTGCGAGTGAGATCCACATCCCACGCCTTGAGCTCGAGATAAGTACCGGATGCCGTGGCCGCGAAGGCACTCGGCAGCACGTGGCCGGCGAGCAGGGTTTTGAGCAGCCAAAGTGCCGGCTTAATCACCACGCCGCGGACCAGTCGCCAGAACGGGCTGACGTCCGAGTCATTGGTGATGAGGGAGCCGGCGGCGATGACCTCTTGCTTGAGCTCAGCTTCGACCGCCTGCTCGGTGGTCGGGATCCCGGACTGCGTGAGCAGGGCCATAAAATCGATAGTGGGGCGAGCTTTCACAGCGTGACCTCCAAGTGTCCGAATTCGTAAGTGCGGGCGGTTACCAATACCCGGTCAGGGGCCTCCTCACGAATGAGGATGGTGCCCGGTACCAGACGTACGTCGTTTTCAACCAGCAGCTCAATCTCGGTCATCACATCCGCTCGCAGAGTCGGGCTGCGCTCACCGATGAGCTTGCGGGCGAGCCCGGACTCCATAATGCGATGCTTGATATCCTGCCCCACGCTGTGGCGGTCCTGCGTGTAGCGTGGCTGGCCGCCGGCATCGAGCTGCCACGCCCCCTCTATGACGAGGATATCGATGTATTTTTTTTCGCTCATCCGCGTTGCTCCATCCAGACGTTGTTTGAGAGCTGCTCGGGGGTGAGCGGGTTTTGCACATACATGTGGACATCACCGGTGCTGAGGGTTTTCGCTGGCGGCTGGCGAGCTGCCGTGACCGACGCATTCTTCTGGATGAGCTGCTGGCCGAGCCCACCGACCGGGGGCGCGCTTGCCCCTTGCTGGCGGTAGCTGGCCAGTGGTGAGTTGACCACTTGAGCTGGCGCAGCCAGGGCCGGTGTATCTGGTTGCATAAACGCCGGCAGGACGTTGATATCCAGCCCACTGGTATCGATATCAATACCCGGGATGAGGTTTGCCAAGTCCAGCGCGGTTTTGATGAGCTTGATGAGCATCCGCCAAGGAGTGAGCAGCAAGTCAAAGGCGTGCCCCAGAACGGTCCCCAAGGTACGCCCGCTGTCGGCTACGCCGTCAATGGCCGAGGTGGTTTTGAACAGCCCCGCGACCAGGCCGCCAAGCCATGTCACCCCCTCCCATAGCAACCCCGCGATGATCGTGAAGCACTCGATCAGTGGGGCCAGCGACTGGGCCGCCATGGGCCCCAGTGTGTCTGCGATGCCACTTAAAAACTCGGTGATGAGCTCAAAGCTGGTGATGATCGCGAAGGCGGCGCATAGCTCATCCCAATAGGCGATGGCCAGCACTACGGCAGCGACCAGAGCGATCAGACCACCGACAATCCACGCCACCGGGTTGAGCGCAAAGGCCATATTGACCGCAAGCATGGTGGTGCGTAACCACTTAAGCGCACCTGTAAGCAGACCTGTGGCCAAGGTGACTTTGCCAAATGTCAGCGCCCACGCCAGGGTGGCGAGCTTTGCCACGCCTGCAAGTACCAGCCATGTGCCAGTAACTATGCCAAGGCCTGCGATGGCCAGTGCGGTATAAGCCACCAGTTTTGTGATATTGGGGAAAATTCTGGTCCAGCGCAGGACGACGCCCGCGCCATCGGCAAACACCCCGACCACCTTGTTGATGGACGGCAGCACAGCACTGAACAGGGCGGCGCGAATGGCGAACCATGCCGCCTCTACTCGCTCGTATTGGTCCGTCATGGCGGCCGCCATCAGTGTCGCCTTGTCCATGCCACGGGCCTGTCCCAGGGCATCGATACTCTGACCCAGCGCATCGGTTTTGCTGAGCAGGTTCAAGATGACCGGCGTTGCCGTTTCGCCAAATGCTTTCTGCAGGGCGGCAATGTCGCTACCGTCCAGCACATCGCCGAACTTGCCCTTGATTTGATCCAGTACATCGACCATCGGCAGCATCGCGCCAGCCGCGTCATAGAAGCCCAATCCAAGCTCTTTGCCCGCTTTGGGGATCGCAGATAAAAATGATTTGTAGGCGGTACCCGCAACGGCACCGCCCATGGTGGCTTGCAGGGTACCCAGTACCGCGAACTGCTCGTCCATCGAGATACCGAGCGAGGTGGCCGTGGACTGCACGCCCTGGAATGCATCTGCCATACCCTGGCCGGTAGTCTTGAACATCTGCACCGCGGTTGCTGTTTTGCCGGCGACGGCCTCGACCCACTCGGCTTTGCCCATCACAGCAGCCTGCTGCTCAAAAATGCCGTACATGGTGCCCATGTAACTGGTGATGGTGCCCGTGTCGGCCTTAGTGGCCGCTGCCAGTACGGCAGATGCGCGGGTAAAGGCGGGGAGCTCTTGTTCGGATAGCCCGCCGATGGCGGACTGGATATCGTAGGAGGCGCGCACGAACTCAGTGGCGGACTTGCCATACTCCACGCTAAAGCGCAGCGCCTCTTCTCCCAGAAGCTGCAGACCTGTCTGCGAGACATCGAGAGAGGCCACTTCTCCAAGCGCCCGGTCCATCTCGATGGCGGGCCCGAGCGCTGCCTTGATAGCCATGGCACCGGCGGCGATGGCCGCGCCGCCGCCGGCGAGCTGGGCAAACCCTGCCCCTGCCACCTGCTTCACCTGGCCCAGCTCTTTTTTGATGCCCTGCAGAGGCCGGGTCGCGGCGTCTATCAGGCTAATTCGCATCATCAGTTGTTCGGTCGCAGAGGCCATGGGTTACCCGTTAAATGCAGTGCCGATGCCGTGCGCGACGCTGTTGGCGGCGCGCTCGGCAAAGTACTTGTCCAGCCAGAGGGCGCGAGCCAGGCTATCGAGTTCATCATCCTCACCAGGCAAGTAATGACGGCGAAGCGTCAGTGCCTGCTCCAGCTGGTTTTGCTCGATAGCCTCGGCGCGCGCGGTCAGTTTTTTACTTCGATGTCCAGATCCGGGGCGTACAGCTCGTTAACCTTGGCGGCGATCTGGAGCGCTGCGCCCGGGCGTGCCAGCAGCGCTTCCAGCGCCTCTTTGCTCTCGGGGCTGATAATGCGCTTGAGGTACTGGTGGGACGGGGCGATCTTGTCGGTCATCGAGAGCCCGTTGATGTAGCTGTTGTAAGCCGTCATGGTCGGGTGAAAGGTGATGTCGGTACCGGCAATGGTCAGGGTGATCGGGGTGATTTTGCTCATGGTGTGGCTTCCTCTTGGTTGATCCACTGGTTCAGGGTGTTGAGTTGGGTTTGGCAGCGGCGCAGCGCCGTCTGCAGTGTCGGGACAAAGCTCACGGCCTCGCCCCAGGTAGTGCCTAAAAAATCAGGTTCCGGGCAGTGCGGCACCAGCGCCGCCGGCGGCAGGCGCTTGATCACCTGAGTGGTCACCACGGTGCGCGGCGGCGGGCTGGAGCAGGCGCAGAGCGCTACCAGGCAGAGGCTCGCGAGCGCAATCCGGGCGACCCACCGGGGGCGTCGCCAGAGCGTGTTGCAGTTCATTGGCGGTCGTCCTGTGTTGTTGGTCGAGTTCGGCAAGGTCGGCTTGCTGGCGTGCCAGCAGCTTGCGCAGCCCTTGCTCCTCTTTGCTCAATGTTTCGAAGGCGGCGGCCTGGTGTGCGTTGACCTTCTCAAGCAAATCGATGGCGCTGTTGGCGGTGGCGAGCGCGGTGGTCAGGCGGCTAATGTGCTTCATGCCGCCCAGGAACAACCCCAGCAATACGGTGAGAGCAGCCAGGATGAGAAGGTCGCGCTTCATGCTTCACCCATCGACAGCTGTGCCGGAGTGCCAACAGGCAGATCACTCACTGGCAGCGGCTCATTGAGCGGCCAGCGATAACTTGGATTTCTGCTGAGAGGGAACTCTCTCACGTTCACGGCATCGTCTTGGTTGCCACCCAGCACCAGCAGGTTGCCAGTCGGGGATTTGCCGACTACAAAGCCCACATGGCCACCGCCTGTGCGAGTGAACACCACTACGCAACCCAGCACGGGAGCATTCAGCTTTGTGCCCCAATCCAGATAGCTTTTGGCACTCTCGAAGCGGGTAGACTGGATGCCAACCCGTTCCAGGCAAGCCCCCACAAAGGCCGCGCACCAGGGCGTTTCGTCATCTTTGATGCCGCCCCGCTTGATGGCTTTCCACATATCCAGAATGGCCTGGGCATGTTGCGAGCCCTTTATCTCTCTGAGCCCCAAGAATTTGCGGGCCTCGTCAATCCAACGCATGTCAGATCTCCTTCTTGCCGAGCAGCTTTGTCGCGTGCTCACGGATGATGTCGATACCCAGCAGGCCAATCATGCCGCCAAGCAGTGGCGTGGCTTCCAGCGGGATGCCGATGAGGTGGATACCCGTGGACACAGCCAGGGTGATGAGGCCACACAACAGCGCCTCGATGAGCCGGCGGCGACCCGAGCCACCACCGTAGGTGATGCGTAAAAATGAGATGGCCAGCGCCAGCAGCGCACCATACACAGCAGGCCAGTTCTCCATTAACCACGCGAGGGCGATAGCCCAGAGCGTGGCGTCTTTGTTCGGCATAGCAGTCAACCCTTTTTCTTGATATGGCCGGCGCGCTCCTGGCGCCCCTTGCAGGGGGCGCACAGACGAACGCCCTGGATAGCCTGGCGGCGCGCCTCTGGGATGGGGCTGTCGCATTCATCGCAGATGTATGCGCTCTCACCCTGTCCCCGGCTCTTGCCCAGTTGATGTGCAAGCTGGGCATCGAGCATGCGGGCCGCGTGCGCCGTGGCGCGGTCGATGTCATCCATGGCTTAGCCGATGAGGTGGCGCGTATCGTCGGCAGACAGGTAGGGCACGCCGTCGATGTGAACGAAGTCCGGCGAGGTGACGAAGCCTTTCACCTTGTGCACTGCTTTGGCGCCGCCCTTGGGATCGACATCGAGCAGGTCGGCCACGCAGAGCTTGACGCCAAAGGCTTCAATCTTGAGCTCCTCTGCGCCCGTGTTGGCGTAGAACAGCACGTCTTCCGGTGGCAGGCCGCGATAACTGCCCGCTGCTCTGGCCGCGCTGCCGAGTAACTTGAAGTTCTTGGTATCGAGCTCGAACTCCAGCTCTGCGGATGCTTCGCCATCGACAAAGCCATCTGGTACGCCACGGGTGGTGGCCACCGCTGAGTTGTCAGTGATAGACAGCGATGCTTTTTCTACGTGCACCATGGTTTCCAGCAGGGTGATATCGAAGTTCATCCCCGAAAATCGCTTGGTCATGGCTTAGCCCTCCCCGTTGTTGAGGCTCAAATCGAGCATGATGTTGATGGCGATCCCTTTCGGGCAGTCGACTGTGCGCACCACCACGTAGATGGCCACGTGGTTTTTGTCTTGCCAGGTGATCGTGATGTCGTCGTCCTTGGGGGAGGCGATGTCGCCCGGGAACGGCTGGCCATTAATCACTGTGGACTTGGCCATAGCACGCAGGTCCTTGCCAAAAAAGGTCTTGGCGGCCGCGGTGCTGCCGGGCGTGGAATTGAGGGAGCGATCACCGATGCGGGCAATACCCCGGATCCGTAGTCGGCGAGCGACTTTGTAGGCCACGCGCAGGTTCTCGATCACCTGGTAGTCACCGCCCTCGACATCCAGCGTGCGACCATCGGCCCAGTAGATACCGTCATAGTCGGGGTACCACATCGGTACCGAGTAGCGGTTCTTCTCGAGCGCCTGCAGGGTTGCCAGTGGCAGCGGTACGCCGTCCTTATCGACCGGTGCAAGCCCAAGGCCTACCAGGGCGCCAGTCTTCACTCGGCAAGGACTGTCCGCCACGCTCACTGCGCGATTACACAGGCGGCCAGCATAAGCGCCGACAAGGTTTGGCCAGAGCTGGGGCACCAGACTGACGGAGCTCGCAGCGATGCCCTTTTGCAACTCAGCAAGCGCAGCCTCGTATTCCGACCAATCCTGGGTCGGGGCTGGGGTTGATCTGGCGGCGGGCTTGGGGGTGATGCCGGGCACCGCGAGCAACATGAACTGCCAGCGCCCCCACTTGGCGATCAGTTCCTGACTGAGCGCATGGGCGGCATTGATGCTCGCCTTGTCCCACTCTTGACCCAGCACCACCACACCTTCAAAAGACTGGGCTCGCTGGGCAGCACGGGCTGCCTCCAGCCATGAGGCTTCACCGGCAGCCAGCACATGCACCGCGGCTGTCCAGTTCTGGCCGGCGTTATCGCGCGCCGCCAGCACGTTATCCTTGAGCTCGCTGTTGCCGGTACCGAGCAACGCATCCAGGTCTGACTGGGTGTTCACTGACAGCAGCTTGCCGGCATTGGTGGTTCCGTGGCCGATAAACAGCAAGTGGCGCTCCACCTCGTTGGTGGGCCCCTGCATCTGATTGAGGTTATTGACGTTGACTTGTGGCCACATGGCGCAACTCTCCTTATGAAAGCTCAGGGGCGGAGTGTGAGCCGCCGCCGGCATGAATGGTGATGTGCTCGGCAAGCCACACATCGAACGGGGCTACGCTCCAGCGCTGGCCCTGCCAGTTAATCGGACCCTCGGGGTCAGGCACGATGTGCAACGGCTCGCAAAACTGCAGCTCTATCTCGAGGTCTGCCGTGTGCTCATCGTTTGGCACGACCGTGTAGGTCGGCTCTGGCAGCGAGAAATCCTCTCGGTACTCGTCGCTCTCCTGCACCCAGGAGGCGGCGACCGCAATCAGTGTCTCGGTGCGGCACTCCCGAAATGGCAGGTTTTCCAGCGAGAACACGGCGGTGTAGTTGAGCCAGGCCACCACATGCCCTGTGGGCCCGAGGTTCTTGGGTTCAAGGCGAATGGTGCCGCCCTCCATCCAGCTGTCCAGGTTACGGGCGCAGCGGGCGGGCAGGACGCGCACAAGCTCGGCGTGCAGCGCTGCCAAAAAATACCCCTGTGGGCGTAGCTCAGCGGCGGTCTCGCTCATAGCAGTGCGACCCCTATGCGGCGTTTGCCCTTGATGACTCTCACCAGTTGCTGACTGGTGGCCAGGAGCTGGTCACGAAGCGGGACAGATCGTTCTGCCAGGTCTTTACGAGCATCTCGCTCGGTGACGGTGGCGAACTCCGGTAAGAGCGACGCTTTGGCGCGGGCATGCACGGCGGCGATGTAGTTGGCGGTCAGGGCGTTGTCGCCGTGGACCATGCGCGGGCCTGGCACCTCTCGTGATGAGGTGTAACCCTCGGCCTCTTGCATCTGCCGGTATTCATCGAGCTGCAGGTTGATTTCACCAATGGCAGCCAACAGGGCGGCACCGGTGGCGGTGCTATCCATGTCTGCCGGCAAAGCGCCACTTCGCTCAAAGTCACCGACAGAAATATCCGGCCAAAAACCATCGTTGGTGATGGTGCTGGCGCTGTACCCGATGCCTTTACCTGAAATCATCTGCAGCCCTATCAAATGGGGCGCCCCTGAGGCCACGAAGCTGAGCTGATGACAGCGGTGTGCTGCAGGCTCACTTTCGCCGGGGCGCGGTGGCGGGGGAGTCGTTACTCCGGGTTGAGCGCTCGCAAGCGCATCGCGATTTTGTGGCGCAAGGTACTTACGCCGATTTTGCTGTGCGTCTTCTCGGCCAGCGCCAGCCAGTGGTCGGCCTGCTCGAGAGTGGCGCTGTCAGCCAGTGCGCTGGGGCGCGGTTTACCGTCCTTGTCACGCAGTAGCAGGTGACCGGCGAGCCGGTACCACTTGGCAGTGGCTTGCTCGTTGAGGCGCCAGTCACCCTTCACTTTGTCGAACACCCGGGAGAACCAGGGCTCTACGCCGTGACCCAGCGCCGCCTGCTCCTCTGCCCACTTGAGCACGGTGTCGGCGGTGAAATGGGCCCAGTCGCGCTTGATGTTGCTCGGGGTACGCTGGTTTTGCTCAATGGCAAGCAGCGCCCAGGTGATGCCTGTTTCCAGATCGTCTATATCAAACGCCCAGACAATGAGGCGCTGAAACAACTCGTTCTGATACACAGTGCCGAGTGCCGCCAGCTCCAGGTACTTGTCCACGTAGGGGCGATATTTTGGGAACAATTCATCCCGCTTCATCGCCACCTTGTCGCTCATCCGCACCAGCGCCTTGAGGCGCTTCATGTCCTCTTCCAGCGCAATCAGCTGCAGGTGCAAGCTGTTAGCCACCAAGCCAGTGGCTTGCCCAGTGGCGGCCGCCTGGGCCGCCCCCTGGCGTGCCAGCGCCCGCTGTTTGTGACGGATCCCCGGCGAGCTCATCTTTAGGCGACCACGGAGTCGGTGTCTGGCGCGCTCTCGTTGACGGCCTTCGGACCGCCCGGACGAGGACCAATCACCACGTCAGCTTCTTCAAAGCTGCCGAATGCTTCATAGACGCCGATGGCATAGCCTTCCTGGCGCCAGTACTGATTCTCAAAGCCCTTGGTCTCGTCGTTGTCGGCGGCCTTGCGCTTGCGGGTATTGCGCTGGGTGTAGATGTGCAAGTTGGCCAGGGTGGTGACCCACAATCCGTTGGCCGGGAAGTAGGGCGGAATGTAGGCCTGGCGCCCTGCGATGGACTTGGCCAACTGTTGGGCCGCAATCTGCTCGGAGGGCTTGGTGGCTTCGCCGTAGAGCTTGGCTTGAGCTGCTGCGACCAGGTCGGTACCGATGAGCACGACCAAGCGCGGGTCGGTGCGATAGAGCGGGTTGATGGTGGAGTTGATGAGGTCGGAGACCATCTGATCCAGGGTCTTGTAATCCCCCTGTCCGTCGGGGTCGAAATAGATCTTGTCTCCCTCGGCTGCGCTCACCACCTGTGAACCGTCATTCCATTCGCGAGCAAGCTGTTGCCAACCGATATTCACGTCTTCGCCGAGCGGGAACGTTTCAGGGTCAGACTCGTCTGCAATGTGGGTACCGTTGAAACCGACTCGCAGCATGTCGAGCGCAAAGGTCTGGTTGGTGAAGTCAGCGACCAGTTTTGCAAATTGCCCCGGGCTGCCGGCATTGGCCCAAGAGCACAGGGTGCTCCAGTCCAGACGGACGCAGGAGTCGGTTTCGGTCAGGCTGTACTTGTGACCGCCCACCCCGACCTTGCGGCGAAAACGCCCTTCGGTCTTGCGGCCGGTATGCAGAGCGCTGGCGCCCACTTGCACTACCTGACCAGTCAGCTGATCAACGTCCTGGCAGGTGATAAGGCCAAGGAAACTGGTCGACTCCAGAATGGCTGCACGCAGCACCGTTTCCATGGGCTCTGACACCGAAAACTGATGGGCCAGGGCGTTAACAGGTACCCCGTAGGCCTTGGCCAGCTCAGCGGAGAAGTGTGCCAGGCATTTTTCTGCCTGGGGGGTCTTGGATTGACTCACGGTTGATTCCTTAGCAAATGGTCACAGTGGTGTCGTCACCGCCCAGGCCGTTGGGGCGCTGGTTTGGCAGTTCTACCGAGAAGGATTCGATCTTTTCATTCAGGGCTGCGACCTGATCGCCAAAGCTCTTGATGGTCTGCTCCATCGCGCTGAACTGCTCAGCAGTGATGGCAGACACGGGAGCAACTACCGGTGCGGTCACCGGTGCGGGATCGGCAACAACCGGATCGGCGGAGGGCGCTTCTGCTGGCTTTCCCATGGCGTCCACTTTGGCGCTGAAGGTTTCAATCTTGGCGCCAAGCGAGGTAAACAACCCCGCCAGTTGGTCCATCTGTTCTTTGGTCATCTCGGTTTCATCCTCTGGTGCAATGGCCGCCTCGGGTGGCGTGGAGCCATGGCCGGCCAGGTAATTGAACATTTTGTGCAAAAGGCCTACGCGGTCGTTCGCCTCTGGCGCGGCTGGCATGGTCGATGGCAGTGAAAAGCCACCAAGATCCAGCGGCATGCTTTGGCCGATGATGGGCTTGTCGTGCTTGGCGGAGAACTTGAGCATGGTGGTGCCGGTACTGGCTGGCACATCTGTGACGCCGATGCCGAACAGGTAGGTTTTACCTGTGCCTGTAAAGTTCGGCAGGGGTTCGATGGAGCAAAACTTCATCTGACCACGCTGGTTCTGGTAGATCAGATCCCGGGTCGGGCAGAGCACAGCAAACAGCGTGAGTTTGCCTTTGACCGTATCGGCCTTGAGTTCCTGCACGTGTCCCATGCTGTCGCCCCACTTCATGTGCTTGGGCCAGATCTGGGCGCAATAGAACTCGGGGTCGTAGGTCTCGACCATGTCGTTTATCCAGTCGGCCGAGATCTCGCGGCCATCAATGGACTCGCCTTGAGTGGCGACGGCCACCCAGCCTGTGCGCAGTGATGAGTCAGTCGGTGTTGGCACGGCGGCCCCCTTGTATCGAATTGGCGCCAGATTATCGGGAAGGGAAGAGGGCGGCACGGTGAGGCTTTCGGATGAATTCGGATATTCGCGATATCCGAATTCATCCGAATGAGATGGGCGGGTGGCGGCATCGCTGCTCACTATCATGGCCCCAGATACGAAACTGGGGGCCCCGGTGGCATACACAGACGAGATAAGACAAGCCGCGCGGCGGTTGTACTTGCAGCGCTGGAGCGCGCAAGAGATCAAGGATGAATTGGGTCTTGGCAGCGTCCGGGTGGTGTACCTGTGGGCGGAAAAGTATGGCTGGACGGAGCTCCTCAGTGACGAGGCGCTGGAAGATGCGATCACCCGTCGCTATCAGGCGCTGGCCAGCAAGAGCAAAAAGAATCACGCCGACCTTGCCGAGATGGACAGGCTGATAGGTCATCACGTCAAGCTCAAGGAGCAGGCGGTCAAACTGGCGGAGCGCGAGCTGGCCCTCAAGGCCAAGCGTCGCGAAGGTGCGGCAGAGACAGACGATGGCGCACCCTGTGGACGTGAGCGGCCAGAGGGCGGCAAGCGCAAGAAGGGCGGCAAGAAGACCAAGAACTGGGTCGATGACCTGGGCCCCGAGGACTTCGAGGGGTGGCTTGCCTCGCTCTACCCCCATCAGCTTTACGTACGGGATGCCAAGAACAACCCCGATATCCCGCGTACTCGCAATATTCTCAAAAGCCGCCAAGTCGGCATGACCTACTATTTCGCCGGTGAAGCGCTCGAGGATGCCGTGCTCACAGGTGGCAACCAGATATTCCTCTCCGCCACTCGGGCCCAGTCCGAGATCTTCCGGCTCTACATCATCAAGTTGGCCCGCACGTTCCTGGGTGTTGAGCTCAGCGGCAACCCGATGGTGCTCTCCAACGGCGCGACCTTGGTGTTTTGCTCAACCAGTGCCAACTCCGCCCAGGGCTACACCGGCAACTTCTACGCCGACGAATACTTCTGGATCAAGAACTTCAAGGCGGTCACCGATGTGGCCACCGGTATGGGGTCGCAGGCGCACTGGCGCAAAACCTTCTTTTCCACCCCATCGAGCAAGGCCCACGGCGGCTATCGACTGTGGAACGGCGATGACTGGAAGGGCAAGGACACCAAGCGCCTGGCCATGGAGTTCCCAACCGATGAAGAGCTGCGGGATGGCGGGCGGGTCTGCCCAGACCGAGTATGGCGCTACATCATCACGATTGAGGATGCAGTGGCGCAGGGGTTCGATCTCATCAACCTCGAGGAGCTGCGAGAGGAAACCTCTATCGAGACGTTCGACCACCTCTACATGTGCAAGTTCGTGGATGAAGAGGGGGCCGTGTTCAAGTTCCAGCACATGGAGCGTGCCAGCATTGATGCAAGCAAATGGAATGACTACAGCAAGGAGCTGCGCGAGCCATTCGGCAAGCGCGAGGTGTGGCTGGGCTATGACCCCAGCCGTACCCGGGATAATGCAACGCTGGTTGTGGTCGCCCCGCCGTTGTTCCCGGGTGAGAAATTCCGGGTGCTGGAGAAGCACTTTTGGCGGGGGATGAACTTTCGCTACCAGGCGGACGAGATCGAGAAGATCGCCAAGAAATTTCGCGTCACTTACCTGGGGGTCGACGTGTCCGGCGTGGGGAGTGGGGTCTATGACCTGCTGCAGCCGGTGTTCAAATCCACGATCACTCCCATCAACTACAGCGTCGAGAGCAAGGCGCGGCTGGTGCTGAAGATGGTCGACGTTGTCGAGTCTGACCGCATCGAGTGGGATCAGGAGGACATAGAGATCCCGCTTGCCTTCATGAGCATCAAGCGCAGCACCACCGGACAGGGCCAGATGACCTTCCGGGCATCGCGTAGCAGCGAGACAGGCCACGCCGATGTGTTCTTTGCCATCGCGCACGCTATCGATAACGAGCCGCTCGACACATCGCGCCGGCGCAAATCTACCTGGGTGACCAGCAAACGAGGAAAACATGAGTCGCAAACATCGCTCGCAGCGCAGCGCACAGACACAGCCAGATACCACCCCTGCAGTGGCCGCCAGCAACAAGGCTATTACTTTCTCCGTCCCGGAGCAGATAGACCCCACGGCTTGGATGACAGACTACACCGACGTGTTCTACAGCCCGTGGGGCGAGTACTACATGCCGCCTATCGACAGGCACGGGCTGGCCAAGGTCGCCCGCATCAATGCACATCATGGCGCCATTCTGATGGCTCGGCGCAATATGATCTCCGGGCGCTTTATCAGCAGCCCTGGCGTACCTCGGGAGGTGATCACCGCCTTCACGCATAACTTCCTGCAGTTCGGAGATGCGGCGTTGCTCAAGCTGCGCAATGGCTTCGGGCAAGTAGTGGGACTTTACCCACTCTCCGGTCTCTACCTGCGGCGTAAGAAGGGGGGCGGGTTCTTGCTACTGCAGCGCGATGGCAATCACCTGCACTATCGCGAAGAGGACATCATCTGGCTGGCGCAGTACGACCCAGTGCAGCAGATCTACGGCCAGCCTGACTACCTTGGCGGTCTGCAGTCTGCACTCCTGAACAATGACGCGACGATGTTTCGGCGCAAATACTTCCTGAACGGCGCGCACATGGGGTTCATCTTCTACGCCACCGACCCGAATATGGACGATGAACAGGAAGAGGAGATGAAGGAGATGATCGCCAGCTCCAAAGGCGTGGGGAACTTCAAGTCAATGTTTGTGAACATCCCGAACGGCAAGCCTGACGGGATCAAACTCATCCCCGTGGGCGACATTGCAACAAAGGATGAGTTTTCGGCCATCAAGTCCATCACGGCGCAGGACGTGCTGACCGCTCACCGGTTTCCGGCAGCTCTGGCTGGCATCATCCCCGGGCTCGGCAGTGGCGGATTGGGTAATCCTGAGCAGTATGACCGGACCTATGCACGCAATGAGACTATCCCGATGTGCGAGCTCATCGAGGACACCATAAACGGGTCTGGACTCCCCAAGCGGTTATGGGTCTCGTTTGACAGGGAACATGGCACGGCGGCGTAATACTGTATACCGACACAGGTGGATGTATAATCAGTAGATGATTGGGCACTGCGGGGGACGTATGCGGGTATTTTGTAGAGAGTGCGGCGGAAAGGGGAAGATCACCAAAACGCAGCGCTTCAGCGCGGACACCAGTGACTCATATTGCCAGTGCAATGACCCGGAATGTGGTCACACCTGGGTGATGCAACATTCCTTCAAACACACATTGAGCCCGTCAGCTCGCACGACCACACAGCTTGCGTTAAGCCTGATTAAGTCACTTGGCCCCGAGGGGCGCAAGACGCTGCAACAAGAGCTGCAGCTCGGGCAATGAAGAAGGGCCGCATCAATGCGGCCCTTCGCTTATCTGCTCGACTGCAGTTCATGGCGAGCCGACACAGCCAAAAAGTGGCTTCGATCCCGATACTGCCCATGCGAGGCGCTGACTCGGTTATCGATGTGCTGGATCAGAGTATCCGGCAGGCTGACATTGATCCGTTTTGGCCGCCCCTCAAAGGCAGACACATCAACGTCCAGCATCAACCAGGCACCGCAAAACGCATACTCCGGATCGGCGCGATAGCGCATGACACCAAGATCGTTGATGGCATCAAGAGAGTGCCCCTGATCACGCCACTCCTCCAGCACCATGGTTATCGCCTCGGTGACCATGGAAGGGATCTCTTTCTCTGAATCGGCAGCACTGAAGCAGCCAAAGCCAGCAGAGCAGAGCGCAGGCACAACCAAGCCAAACGCTTCATTGTCTTGGGCCGGCAGTTCGACCCCGACTGAAAACAGCATAATGCTCCTCCTCAAATCAAGGTGCGGCGGGGTTATATCCCCGCCGCTTTTTTGATGGACTTGACCGTACCAACCGGCAGATTGCCTTTCGGGTGTGGCACTGGGAATGTTTTCCCAGTGAGGGGAGAAAACCATATCTGGTGACTTCCCTTACCCTGCCTTTTCAACTCACAGCCGGCGGCGGTCAATTCCTTGATTAGGTCAGCTGATTTCATCGTTCCTCCTAATCTGGAATTGATTATACACACCAATACACACGAATCAATTTTTTCTCATATCTGCAGGGAAATTCCTGCCGCGCTTCGCTTGCCGGCCACCTGGAGCGCGGTGACAGACTACGCTAGTCACCACGCGCCAGGCGGCTCATTTTTTCAACGCATATCCACAGTGCTTCTGACGCGCCATCGCCCACTCCCTATTCACCTCCTTGATAGCCTCTGCAGCAGCATGCCCCCACAACTTCCCCGCGGCATCTAGGGCTCCCTCGGCTTCCAGCTTGGCCGCTTTTGTTGCGATAGGCATGTAGCGGCTACGAGCTCGAGAGCCCTTCATCATCACTTCGTTGGTGCTGGCTTCATCAGTCATGTCATTTACTTCCTGGTTGTTGTTACTCAAAGCCCCGACGCTTGCGTGCGGCGGCGATCTCTTCTTTGTGGCGTTCGTTGCTCTCTTTCATAGCCTGCAGACGGGCTTTTGCTCCCGCTGCATGCAGTGGCTCCTCGGCAGGCCCTGCCCGGTCACGCAGCCGCTCAAGCTGGAGGCGAGCCACCTCGGCATCCCCATCCCCCAGGGCATCAAGCAGCGTCAGCGAGTCATCGGTGCCGGCGGCCGTCATCGATGCCAGCCATGCTCGCGGGTCTCCTGATTCGAGCAGTAGCCCGCGCACTTCATCGAGCGCAGCACTGCGGCGTTCCTCTCGCCGCCTGGCTTCCATCTCCAAATGGAATGCGCTCGGCTCATCCGGTGATGCGTATGGGTGCTTTTCTGACACCTTCAAGTCACCATTTCGAATGCATATGAACCTGTCTCCGGCTTTCACAATCAGGCCACGCTGGATCATTGCCACGTCCTCCCCGTTTAGCCCCAAATGGAATAGATTCATCCCGCTAAATGGATCCTTCTTAGATCCTCCGAGATCGTCCCGTACAGTTGTTGCCAGAGCTCCAAGGGGGGAAAGATGCTCGCTTCGCTCGAAACCCTTTAACTCGCTGCGCTCGCCCACACACCAAAACCCGCCGTCCTGGGCTCCAGTGGCAGCCTGTGACCCGCATTTGCGCAGCTCCCACTCCCCGGAGCGTGTCTGCTGGATGTGGCCGTCAGCGGCGCGCACGCCCACGAGCTTGGTGGTCGGCTCGCCGTATTGATTTGGCTCGGCAAAGGCTGTGCGGTGGATACTCAAAGGGCGTTCATCACGACGGCAGCAGGGGCCGCCCATGGCCTGGGTGAAGTTCTTCCAGTCCACGGCATCGGCATAGCGCCGGCACTCTTCCATGATGGGGCTGGCCAAGGGGGCCACGACGATCCCTTTGGCCTCCTGCAGGCGACCCGGTAACTTGCGCAGCTCCCGCCAGATCCCGACCGGTGGGCCTTTCAAAGGTTGGAACTGGCGCAGGCCCCAGAGGGAGGCCCAGGCTCTTACTCGGCGGGCTCCCTCTGTTGCCGCTGTCTCTGCTTCCAGATCACCTTGGTCGCCGACGCGGTGGCCGTCGATGTTTTTGGCGATGTACTTGACGATGTAGCCGACTGCGCCGCCTTTCTCTTTGTCCATCTCCTTCCAGTTAAAACGGGGGTTGATGTCGCTATAGGGGCACTTGCTCTCTGGGTGGCGCTTGCGCTCCAGATCGCCTTTGTCATGGCTCAGGGCATAGCGCTGCAGGATGCCGATCAGGCGGTGCTTGTGCTCTGGTTTGACCCAGATCAACAGGTGCCAGTGGGGCGTACCGTCGTGATGCGGCTCGACTACCCGAAAGCCGAAATAGTTGATGGGGTCATCATAGGGGCGCGGGGTGTTGGCGAGGTGCTGCCGGAATGTGTCCCAGCCCCCGCCAAGGTGCCAGCGAGCGGGGCCGTCGATGTGCGGCTGGATTGCGCGAAAACTTCTGCAGCGAAGCGGCTTGCAGGGTACTGGCAACCCTGGCGCCATGGATATGTTGCGGTCCAATGCCGATCGGCAGCGCTCCCACAGCTTGGCGATGTAGCGCTGTGAATCGGTGGGGGATGAACCGTCGTACTTGGGGTTTTCTTCTGTGGAGTCGGCCTTGCCTGGCTGGGAAGCCTTAACCGTTTTCCATGGGTGAAAGCGGCTCGGTGCTGTCCATGTGAAGAAGATACCCACATAGCCCATTTCGTCGGCTATGTCAGAAAATCCCCGAGCGCGCACCACAAGTTCGTGGCGGCGGTTTGTGGGGTTGGCGATGGAGGCTTGGACAGCCTCCTCCAGGCTGATGACGATATCTTCCTGGGCGTTATAGGCTTCCATGTCCTTGAGCCAGGCGGCTGCCATTCGCTGGCGTTCGACAAAGGCCTGCAGCCCCTGACTGGAAACGTAGGCAGAGACGCCCTTGCGCACTTTGCCGAGCAGGATGGCGCAGTGTTCGTTGTACTGATCCCAGATCTTGCGCAGGCGTCTTTCCCACCACTTGGGGTCAAGCCATCGGATCAGGTGGTAGGCAATAAAGTCGTCGCGCCCCTGGGGGGTTCGGAACTTTGGCAGGCGGGGCAGCATGCCCCATGCGTCGACTGGCTGTCCGCACATATTCCACAGGTGGAGCGGTGGTACCTGCTGTTTACCTGAATCAGTGGCAGCATCACGTAGCCGGACAACGCGCTCGACGTAGTTGATGGCCAAGCGGTCGCGGCTCTCCTTGGTGCGCAGCTGCTCGAGGGGCTCTGGGATGACGTTCTGTACTTGGCGCAGAGTATTGATGCGACTCGAGAGCCAGCGGTTGGCATCCTTGGTGATGACAACCCCCTTGAGCACGTCAGGGGCGCGGCGGCGACAATAGCCCACGAACAGCTCAGCACAGAGGTCTTTTGGCAACTCCACCCCTGGCCCACCGTTGGCTCGGGGAATGGGGCGAGCTAGCAAGTCTAGCGCCCAGTCCATGGCATAGGCCCCGTGGATCCCGGCGAAGTAGGAGCGGATGGCTGCAATCTGGCTATCGAGATCCAGCGCAGATGGCGCTCGGCGAGCCGGCGGCAGGCGTGAATCAGCCAAAGAGCACAGCGCCACGCGGCGCGTGTTCATGATGCTCTTTGCCATGGTTCTGACAGATGCAGCCAGCTTCCAGGCAGAAGGCTGCCTGGGCTGGACGGGTTTTGCATCAAATAGCGAGGCGGGGTGGTGCAGGTGCATCAGAACGGTAGGGGCTCTTCGCAACGCAGGTTGGCGAGCTGGAACTCTGGGCTGCGGACGTTGCTAACAGAGACCCGGTAAAGGTGTCGATACAGGCTGCAGCGCTGCCTCAGAAGGACGCAAGCGTAGTCCCGACGATGGCAACTTGCGAGTGCAGCTCTCAGCTGTTGGCGGCATTGGTTCAGTGCGGCCAGGTCTATTTGTGCCGTCGCATTCCAAGCCGCAATTTCAGCGACAAGCTGTGCCTCACGTTCAGCAAAATCGGGGTAGTTTGGTTGGGTGGCGATCACTGGATTGCCCTCCCCAAGCCATGGTGTGGATGTGTGGCATGCCACCAATTACCAATTTCGAGCGTGAGCGCTGGCTTGCCAAAGCAGCGCGCCAGCTTATAAATGACGCGAACAGAGCCCAGCGCTACCAACTCTTCCGGGTCGCCGTTTTTGGTGGCTGGATTGCAAGCTGCCTTGATGAATTCCTCTTTCGCAACAATCCAGTGACTTTCCAGTGACCCGTCAATCTTGCGGGGTGGCTCAGCAACCTCGAGCCGCCACCTGTCGGCAAACCACCCTCCTATCTCAGCAGCCAGTCCATCCATCTTTAGGGTCCGTGCGATCCAGTAGATATGGCGAACGGCCCCCATAGCCATGTATCCAGCGACCTGCATCTCGCTTCCTTCAAGGGAGCGCATGCTGTCTTCTCGAACTAAGCACCACTGGTGCACCAGTTCACACTTAAGCAGGCCATAAACAACGTCATTGCATGAGAGACTGCTCATTGGATCACCTCGCCCAAGCCATGCAGGGGAGCGAAATCTTCCCACCATTCCCGGATCTCAGCCGCCAGCGCGACATCGTTTTGTCCCAACGCAGTCCAGTAGATGGCACGAATAGAGCCAAGGTGTAGGTACCTAGCTTCGACAGTCCCATAGGCGGCGGAGAAAGCGCTGATGCAGCTAGCCCGATACTCTTGCCAATGCAGCCACAGCCCGCTTCTCGGCTGGCCTGGCTCTGTGGTACCCGACTCGTCATCGTCACCACTGTCATCATCGAGCAGCGCATCTGGGCGACTGGTAACAACCAGCTGGATCTGGATGTGTTGCGGGCCAGACTGGACGCTGCCCATGCACACCCGGTTGTCATCGGCGTTGGCGGCGAACATGTCTGCCAGCATCCCCTCTACCAGCTTGGGGGCTTGGGCGGCTATCTTGATTGCATCGCTCATCAAGTGTTTCCTCGTAGTGGTTATCGATGAACCCCCACGCATAGGGGCTCAGCGATAAGGCCGGCGAACCGGCCAAGTGGTAGTTACTCGACGTTGATGAGCGGGGATCTCTGGGTACCGGTCATCAGCCAGAAGGCGTGCTCGGTGAGCGAGTTGTGGTTGGCGATTGCCAGAAAGAAACCGCCACCGATCTCGCGATAGCCGAGCTCGTAGTTTTTGAGAGTGGTCGGCGGCATATCGAGCAGCGCAGCAAACTTGGGTCTGCTCAGTTTCAAGTGCTTCTTGCGCAAGAGGTGCAGGCGCTTTCTGGCTTCGTAATTGAGCGGGGATTCGTTGATCTGCATTGGCATGGTCATGACTGATTACTCCGGCGGTTAGCGATAGCGTTAAGGTGGCAATTCAGATCCAGCCAGCGAACAGCTGCGCGCTCTGATTTGCGGATCAGATTGGTGTTTGTGCTGGTTGCCTTGGAAGGCGCAGACAACTGCGCAGACAAGCGCAGTGCCGAGAAGGTGTTGCGCACGCAGTGACTGGCAGTTCGGGTGTTGATGAGGTAAAGCGCCATCACGCCACCCCCTCGATAACTTTCACGCCACCGCTGGCCATAGGCTCGATGCGGGCATAGCCACGCTCACCGCGCATCCAGCTTTGTCCGATACAGAAGTAACCCTGCTGTTGCAGGTACTTGTGAGCATCCTTGTGGCTGGGGAGAGTGCGGCGGGTGATAACAGCTGCATCGGCCATCAGCGGCCTCCTTGATTTGCGGGTGAAGGCACCATGTCGCTGACGCGGCGAATAAGTTCGGCCCTGGCTGCCGGTGAAAGGCGTCTGCCATAAGTCCAGGAGAGCTTGCACTGAAGCAGCTCAAGATTGCGCTGGGCGCTGGTCGTTGGTAGTATTTGCACGTCAGTTACTCCGTAGTGGTTGCGATTGATAGAAACCCAGTTAGGCGTTTGCGGCGCCAGTGACCTGGGTTTTTTCTTGTCCGCTATTCGCTGATAGCGCTTCTTTCAAGACCTTCCTTTTCCGTGCCAGCTCGTCAACTGGCTCCGCCTCTCCCCCTTTTGCTTTTTCTTCTGGCGGCATCTGTGCATCACGCCAATCTTTTGACCCCATGCGACCAAGGAACTTGTCGTGATAGTCCAAGCGAGCGGCGGCCAGACGCAGCGATTCACGATCACCCCTCCCCGCAGGGAATTCAGGCTTTGCCAGTGAAATTGGCAATTGCGCTGTGAAGCAAATTGCCTCGCGCTGGCACTGCTCAAGATCGGCCCAACATCTCGGGACCATTGTTCTTTCGTGCTCGAAGAGGGCGTGGATTTCAGAGAGCGCCTTTTCTGCTGCATTCATACCTGCCTCCTTTTACGCTGCACGCTGGAGCAAGTTGACGGGCAACAATCCCATCATTTGTTTGGCGATGAACACGTGCACCATCACCATCACAAGCTCGTTTTTATGGCCTTTTTTCATCACATCCAGGCGGCCTGTTTTTACCCAGTGACGAGCGGTATCTACAGAGACGCCCACCCACTCTGCGAATTTGGCTATTGGCATCAGTGGCGGGGTATCAGGCGAGATCACGATATTGATCGCGTTGATGGCGGCCGGCACAGATGCTGACTTGGCTGGGTCTATATGGCGGGGTGGCATGCTCTTACGCCTCTCCTGGTTGCTCTTGCGCAGTGGCCGTCGCTTTTCTCACGCACTCACCTGCTTTGAGTGCTCCGCCTGTCAGCACCTCGATCTCATAGGCTCGTCCCTTGGGGATAACTTCACCCCAACAGGAAACTGTGGCAGCGCTGATGCCCAGCGCCCTCGCCACCTTAGAACCCCCACCAAAGTGCTCGAGCACATCCGCCTTTTTCATCGCAAACTCCTTTCAATCATGAACAAAACTTTGGAACTTCAATCTTTAACTTTGAGATTTTTATCTTTTTGACTTTGGAAAGTCAATCATCGAATTTAAAAACTTCAATACATATCGATGTTAAAGTTTTCAAACATGAAAAATGAACGAATCAAAGAACTGCGAAAAAAACACGGACTCACCCAGCGCAAGCTTGGTGAGCTTATTGGTGCGACCGGGCCATCAGTCTCGCAGTGGGAAAGTGGTGATGTATCGCCGAGCGCGGACTATCTCGTCGCGCTCGCGAGGGTGTTTGGCGTGGATGCCCACTGGCTTTCTACAGGGAAGGGATCGCCTGAGCTGTCAAATGTTGAACCCGCAGTTATCCCGCAAGGGACGCGGATCCCGGTTCTGAGCTATGTCCAGGCTGGTCATTGGCAAGGAATGTGCGAACAGGCAGTCGATTTTGATGGCAACATTGAATATGTCTCTGCCAGCGTTGATATCGGCCCGTGTGGGTTTGGCCTCTGGTTACGTGGCAACTCCATGACCCCGTTCTTTAACGAAGGCGATCTGGTCATCATCGACCCCGACGAACAACCTCGACCCGGTGACTATGTGGTCGCCAAGAACGGCGGCGAAGAGGCTACTTTCAAAAAGTATCGTCCCCGCGGCATCGATGAGAATGGGAAAGAGGTATTCGAGCTGGTACCGCTCAATGATGATTACCCCACCATGCACTCCGACCGCCAGCCGATCGAGATCATCGGTGTGATGGTAGAACACCGATCATTTAGAAAACGCTCCTTTATTTAAGAGCTTTTTTATGCGAGACATTATTTATGGCAACGAATAAACAAAAGGATGTAGAGCTCATAGATTTATCTGATCTACATTTTGACCCTGAGAACCCAAGATTCTCACGGCTTTATGGTACTCAGCATCAACCAGAGGCTGAAGTTGTTGAACGAATGGTTAGTAACGAAAACGTTCAAGAGCTGATGGGTTCAATAGGTGAACAAGATTACTTCAATGGCGAGCCACTACTAGTTGCTGTGAGACCTGAGGGGGGGTATACAGTAGTTGAGGGGAATCGTCGTCTTGCTGCACTAAAACTCCTTTCAGGCGCTTTTGGAAGGGATCCATTGCCATCCATTACAGCATTACGTGAAACTGCAAAGCATACTCCGACAAAAATCCCATGTATTGCATTTCCTCAAAGAAGAGACATTTTGAGGTATCTTGGTTATAGACATATAACTGGTGCTAAGAAATGGGATTCTCTATCTAAAGCTAGATACATATCTCAATTGAGAGATGAGTTTTTCAAAAATATAGATAATGAAGAAATGCTCAAGGCTATAGCTAAAGAAATCGGTAGTAAGAAGGGCTATGTCGCACAAATGCTTACAGGTCTTGCTGTTTATGACGATGCAAAAAGCCATGGTTTTTATGGTTTGCAGCATGTTAAGGATGAGGATGTTGATTTTAGTTTGTTGACGACCGCTCTGTCATATACAGACATATCAGAATATGTCGGCTTGGAAAGCCGAACTGATATTGAGATAAAAGGATTAAATAGAGAAAAAGCTAAGGACTTGTTTAGTTGGATTTATGCCCAAGACCAACAAGGAAACACTATATTAGGTGAATCTAGACAACTTAAAAAGCTTGCAGCAATCGTTAAAAACGAAGACTCAGTTACAGCTCTTAAACAAGATGGAAGTTTAGAACTCGCATATATATATAGTGAGGGGCCTACAGTTGCGTTTTCAAAAGCGCTCAATGAAGTAGAGATGAAGGTCAAAGCTGCCTATAGCATGTTTCCTAATGTTAGGTTTTTTGATGAGGCTCATATTGATCAAGTGGGTAGAATATATGCAATGGCTGAGGATTTAGATCTAGCCATGAGAAGAGCTATTCGTCGCAAAAAAAGCGAGGAATGATATGGTTGATGACTTCCTGATCAAACTAGGTGATCCCCCACGAGTATCATACGTTCATGTATGGGCTGATTATGTTGAGCTTTTGACTATTACAAGTGCGGATGGTCTATTCTCATGTGGTGGACTGGAGGATGCATTAGGTGAAGTAGAGGATTTGGCCATCGACCAAGAAGGGTTAGATGATGATGATGGCGAATATGGGTTGGATAATGTAGTTCAAAGAAAATGGGCTGACATCAGAAATTGCTTTAGGTCAAGACAGGTAAGATTCGGTGACAATTGGCCATTCGCAATAAATGATACTGTTCTTACCAGCCGCATTGATGTGGACAATCCAACACCAAGGCAAAAACTATATATAGCACTACTAATTGCGTCTTGCCTCAGATATGTAAACCGAGAGATGTACGCACCAATCACTGCTAACCTTGAACTAATAGGTTATCATATTTTTAAAAAAATGATGCCTGAGCCATGGATAGTTAGGCCTTTCGGTGCTCATCAACAAATTGCTGATGGTTACACTGGTACATTGTTTAATAAATTCAGGCAACTTGCTATAGACTTGAATGCAGATTTAATCCTCAAAGAAGAAGAGTTAAGACCTGGTGATACTGGTGATGGTGGGATAGACTTGATAGCTTGGCATCCAATGGGAGACGCCCTAGGTAATATTCCTGTTGCTTTTGCTCAATGTGGGGCGTCTTTAAAAGATTTAGAGCATAAACAATTTGAATCTAGCCCTGTCAACCTAAATAGCAAAATATTACCTCAACACCCAGGAATGAATTATTATTTCGCACCTCATGATTTGAGACGAAACACAGGCATTTGGGATAAAAAGCCAGGATCTGTTGTTATGATTGATAGGAATAGGATTATGAAACTAGCTGAAACCTATGACCTAAATGAGGAGCAAATAATAAATACGCCGCATATCAACAGGTTGATAAATATGCAGCGTATTGATGTCTAAGCCTACCAGATGTTCGGTAATGCTGATGCTACGGCGGTGAATAAGGGCGGAGGCACGGCATTACCGATAACAGTATACCTATTTGTCAAAGAGCCACTTTTAGTGTCAGGGAATACAAGATTTTGGGAAAATCCTTGTAATCGAGCTGCTTCACGGTAGCTAAAACGTCTAGCTCTACCCTCATTCACAAACCTCCATACATTGTGTTCCACTTTGGTCAATGCAGGGCTGAGTGGATGTAAAGGCATGTGCCGAGCATTACTAACAATGGTCTTGGATAGTTGATCCCAGTCTCGACGACGATCTCTGGACATGTAGTACCAGTGAAATTCCCTATCGTAGAACTCCCCTTCAGGCCACTCTGGCAGCCCAGCAATGGCTTCACGAATTGTTGTGAACGGCTGCTGAGCATCAGGGCCATGAGTTGCTTCAGGAAACTCATAGGTCAAGCCAAAGTCGTGGCGGATGCCGACGATGAAAATGCGTTTACGTTCTTGAGCGACACCATAGTGTGCAGCGTTCAGAACGGAGGTGCTGACGCGATACCCCGCCTCTGTAAACACCTTGATTTGGTCTTCAAGCAGATGGCGAAAGTTTGCTCTGACCATCCCAGACACATTCTCAACGATAAATGCTTTGGGTTTGATCTGAAGTAATGCCCTGGCAAACTCTAGATATAAGTAATTGATTTTTCTACTTGGTTCTCTTACGCCACCTTGGCTGAAGCCTTGGCATGGGTAGCATCCTACGAGCAGATCCGACTTAGGGAAATGCTCTACATTACGCACATCTCCTAAAACATAGTCAGTTTCAGGATGATTCTCTAGGTACACGTCTTTGGCATAGGGGATGATGTCGTTGGCCATAAGAACGTCAAAACCGGCATTGATAATGCCGGCATCCGAACCCCCACACCCCGAAAATAGTGAAACAGCAGTTGGCATAGTCTTCTCCAGTTGATGGGGATTATATCGGAATTTTGAAATTGTGGCCACAAGTGCCCAGTTGCTAATAGAAGGCCCTGAGGGGCTTTATATGGGGCCTGACACATCTCAAGTGTGAGAGGAACTAAACCAAACATCCTCAATCCTCGATGTTTACTGTATAAGCATACAGTAATTTTGTGGAGAAGTTATGACAGTAAGAAAGCTCACCGATGGCAAGCCCAAGCTTTGGCTTGCCGAAGTCTATCCCCAGGGTCGTGATGGCCCCCGCAAACGCAAGCGCTTCGCCACAAAGGGCGAAGCCTTGGCTTGGGAAAAGCACATGCTTGTCCAGCCCTGGCAACAGCCAGCGGCGGGGAATGTGGATGAGCGGCGGCTGAGTGACTTGGTGGCTCTCTGGTATGGTCGGCATGGCCAAACCCTGACCGATGGTGATCGACGCCGCGACAAGCTGAATTGGCTGGCTGAGGCGTTGGGCAACCCGCTGGCTACCGAGTTCACGGCCCAGCAGTTTGCGGCATACCGCGAACGGCGATTGGCAGGCGAACTTTATGTGCCTGGTCAGCGCAAGCAGGTATCACCGACGACGATCAACCGCGAACTGCTTTACCTGCAGGCTGTGTTCAATGAACTCGGCCGCTTGGGTGAGTGGGCTCATGGCAATCCGCTAGAGGTGCTACGTCAGTACAAGGTACAAGAGTCCGAGTTGGCATTCCTGAATCAGGATGAGATTGAACGGTTGCTTGCTGCCTGTGCGGGACTGAAAGACTTGTGGCTGATCGTAATGCTCTGCCTCTCGACTGGTGCCCGCTGGTCAGAGATCGAGAAAATGACCCGCTCACAGGTTGGCATCGGCCGGCTTACCTTCACTCGTACCAAGGGTAAGAAGAATCGCACCGTACCGGTTGCGGGTTGGCTGTTGGCATTGCTGCCCAAGCGCACCGGCAGGTTGTTCGGCGACTGTTATGCCGAGTTCGAGAAAGCGATACGGCGCGCCGAGATTGAATTGCCTGCTGGGCAGAGCACCCACGTTCTGCGCCATACGTTCGCGAGTCACTTCATGATGGGTGGTGGCAATATCTTGGTGCTACAGCGGATCCTCGGCCATACCGATATCAAGATGACTATGCGTTACGCCCACTTCGCCCCCGACCATCTCGAAGACGCCGTCAAACTCAACCCGATCACCGCGCTGAAAGATGGCGGCAAAATGGCGGCAGCGCTCACCAGCGATACACAATAAGTCCCATTTATCCCCATGCAAACCCACGAAGCCACAGCAACTCATTGATTCAAAATGACTTGCGGTGGTTTCAAAATCCGCCGGTGAATAACCGTGTCGGTTCGAGTCCGACCCCGGGCACCATCAAATTCATGACAAAAGGCCATCAGCAATGATGGCCTTTTGTTTTTTTTGGCGTTTCTGCGCTTTTGGGGCGTTACTGTTGAGCTGGCAGTACTTCCTGTTACCTCTTGGTATCCCTTCTCTTTTCCTGCTCTCCATTATTTCCTTTTCTTGATATAGCCGCTGACGGCATCACCGCCAGCGGCCTGTTTCTATTGCGGTTTTTTCCAAACCTTGCTGCATCAGAACATGGTTGCCGCACTATCCCAGCAGGGCAAACAGCAGGGTACCGAGGCTGCCTGCGAGCGTCAGCGCGATGATGGCTCTGGGTGTGCCGTGCAGCTTGGTCCACATAAACAGGCTGGTGAGGGCGAGCAGCAGCAGGGCCAGGGCGGCGATATCGCCAAACAGCTGCCAGCCGAGGCCGGTGCCCATGCCGCGGTGCAGCCGGTTGAGGCTGGCGGCAAAGTTGGCCAGTTGCAGGTCGGTACGTACCAGCAGGGTACCCTCAACATAGCTGGCGGCCACGCTCTGGCTGAGGGTGACGCCGCGCATCTCCCATTTGGCGGGCAGGGTGAGCGGACCGTTCGGGGTGGGCAGGGTCTGGGCCGGGGTGATCATGGTGCGCCCATCGGCAAAGGTTTCGGGATAGCGCTGTTGCAGCAGGCTTTTCAGCTGCTCCGGGCTGGTGAGCGGTGCCTTGAGCACTATCTCTTCACTCGATTTGTCGGTGTGGGGGCCGGGGATGGGCAACACGGCACGGTGTTGCAGCCAGAGGCCGGTGATGCCGTACATCAGCATCAGGGCGAGGGTAAAAAAACCGGCCCAGGCATGGAGGCGGCGTACCCATTTGTTGTTGTGAAGGGGAACTCTTCTGCGTTTCATCGTGGTTGCTTCATAAAAAACTGGCCAGCAAGGGCTGGCCAGTCGGGGTGGTTGTCACAGAGATCAGAAGCGGTAGGTACCGGTCAGACTCAGCTGACGGGGTGTGCCCGGCATGATCTGGTTGGCACTGGTGGCGCTGACAAAGTACTCGTGGTCAGTCAGGTTCTCGGCGCTCAGCTCGGCTTCCCACTGTTGCCAGCGATAACCGGCGCGCGCATCGAAGCGGGCGTAACCGGGCAGTGTGGTGGTGTTGGCGTTGTCGGCAAAGCGATCGCCCACCGCCGTCACGCCGGTTTCACCGAACCAGCCCTGCTCACCACTCTTGTAGCCGAGATAGAACTGGCCATTCTGGCGGGAGACGTTCATCGGGCGCTTGCCCTGCAGATCCGCATCCGCCTTGACCTGCTCCGCATCCTGAATGGCGAAGCCGCCACGCAGGTAGATCTCGTCGGTCAGCTCGGCGCGGGCGCTCAGTTCGACCCCTTCGGTACGCTGCAGGCCGGTGAGGATCACCTTGGTGGGATCCAGCGGATCCTTGGTGCGCTTGTTGTACATCTCCAGTCGATAGAGGGAGAGAGTGGTCGCCAGCTTGCCGTTCAGCCAGTCACTCTTCACACCCCCCTCGTAGAGGCGGGTGTGCTGGGGTTCCAGCCCGTTGTTCTTGTCACCCGGGGTGATGCCGATCAGCTCGCCGCCCACCGGAGTGAAGGTCTTGCTGTAGGAGGTGTAGAAGGCGTGATCCTCGAGGGGGTTCCACACCAGACCAAGGCGCGGACTCAGGCTGTTGACCGAGACGCTCTCCTCCTTGTTGAGGTCGTTGCGGCGACTGGTGACAGTGAAGTCGTCACGGCGCAGCCCGCCCACCAGATGCCAGTCACCCAGGCTGAGCTGATCCTGCAGATAGAGGCCATTGCCGCGCACCTTGTGTTTGGCGTCGCTGGAGAGCTTCATGGCGCCATTGTAGGTAGGCAGTGAGCCCGGATCGTAGAGATTGCCAGACGGGATGGCGGTGGCGTTCTGGTAGAGCTTGGGTGTGCGCTCCTGCCAGTTCTGCTCGAAGCCAACCAGCAGGCGATGTTCCACCGGGCCGGTCTGGAACAGACCTTCGGCCTCGGTGTTGCTGATCAGGTTCTTCGCTTTCAGATCCTGCTGCCAGCGGGAGCGGGTCACCTGATCCCCTTTGACGCTGGTGACATAGGTGTTGTCAAACTGGCTGTCGAGGGTGGAGTAACCGAGCTGCTGGCGCAACTGCCACTGATCGTTGATATCCCAGGAGAGGCGTGAGCGGGTGGATTGTGCCACGTCATCGATGAAGTCGCGGCTGGTATCGCTGTAGACATACTCTCGCGGCACATCGGCCGGACGGCCATTGACCCCGGGAATGCCGCGATCCGGGGTGCGGTCATGTTCGTTGCGCTCGTACTGCACCAGCCAGTTGAGGTTGTCGCTGATCTCCCAGTTGGCGGAGGGGGCCAGCAGGGTGCGCTTGCTCTTCACGCCGTTGCGGAAGCTATCTTTGTCCTCTTGCGCCATGTTGAGGCGCAGTTGCACCTGCTCACTCGCCTCGCCATTGAGGTCGGCGGCCAGCCGCTGGCTGTCAAAGCTGCCGACCCGGGCGGTGACGCTGGACTCCTGCCCTTTCTGCGGCTTCTTGCTGACCCGGTTGACGATGCCCCCCGTGCTGCCACGTCCGTAGAGCACGGCAGCCGGGCCCTTGAGCACTTCCACCCGCTCGATATTGCCGAGATCCCGGGTGTACTGCATGTCGTCGCGGAACCCGTCGAGATAGAAGTCGTTGCTGGCGCTGAAGCCGCGGATATTGACCCCGTCGAAGCGGGTATCACCGCTGGCGTTGACCCCGGGAATGCCGTTCAGGGCTTCACTCAGCGTCGGTTGGCCGAAGGCGGTCAGCTCGCTGACCTTTACGCTGTCGATGGTCTGCGGAACCAGCTTGGCTGGCGTATTGGTACGGGTTGCGGTGGCAACTTCCTGATGCTGGGAGCGTTTGCCAACCACAGTCATGGTTTCATCGGCGGCCTGGGCTGTGAAGCCGGTGCCCAGCAGTGCCAGCGAGACCAGCGTTCTGCGAAAGTGAGGGTGCTGCATATTCAATATTGACTCTTTGGATGTCGACCTGACGGCTCGAACATATTGATTTAATTATAATTAGCCTGACCCGCCAAAGCGGGATGCCAATGATATTGATTTTCATTTGTCTGACAAGGTGAAATGCAGATAAAAAAAGCGAGGCAGGTGCCTCGCTTGGTTGGGGATCTCGAGCTTACTGGTGAGTCTGCATGCTGCTCTGGTTGGCGGCCAGGGTGGTTCTGCCCGAGCTCTCCAGCCAGGTTTTGATCCGCTTGGCGTCGGCGACCCGATCGTTGGTGGTCTCGGCATTGAGCAGCACCATGATCACCGGCTCACGATTGACCTTGGTGCCCAGCACCAGACAGCGGCCCGCTTCGCGGATATAGCCGGTCTTGGAGAGGGTGAACTCCCATTGCCCTTCGCGGATCAGCCGGTTGGAGTTGAGGTAGTGCAGCTGACGCTTGTTGGTGCGCACATAGCTCTGCTCGTCGGTGGAATATTGGCGGATCAGCGGATAGGAGGCCGCTGCGGCGGCGAGTTTGGCGAGATCCTGCGCGGTGGAGACATTGCGCGGGTTGAGCCCGGTACTGTCGGCGTAGCGGGTATTCCACATCCCCAGCATGCGAGCCTTGGCATTCATCGCCTCGACGAAGGCACGCTGGCCGCCAGGATAGTGGCGGGCCAGCGCCGAGGCGGCGCGGTTTTCAGAGGACATCAGGGCGATATGGAGCATTTCGGCGCGACTGAGCCTGGAGCCGATGGCCAGTCGTGAACCGGTTCCCTTGATGCGGTCGATGTCGGCATTGGTCACGGTGAGCATTTCGTTGAGGCGCAGGTTGGCATCCAGCACTACCAGCGCCGTCATCAGCTTGGTGAGTGAGGCGATGGGCATGACCCGGTTGCCGTTGCGCTCGGAGATCACCTCGCCGGTTCTGTGGTTGGCCACCACGAAGGCAGCCGAGCTGAGGTTAGGCACATCCCGTCGCTCGAGAAAGCCGCTGCTGCTCTTGCTGCTGGCGGAAAAGGGGTTGGCATGGGCACTGTCCATAGTGGCCGGCAGCATTACTGCGCCAAGCAACAGGGGAAGGAGGGAACGCATCATCATGATCAGCTCTACCGGACGAAATACAGGGATATCTCGCTAAGTTATATGTCGTGAACTGGCGCTTCACAATCATTCTCACCTTGATATTGATAATTTACGGCGTTGAGCGCGCTCTGACGGCGAGGAGAGCGTAAAACAGGTCTCCATAGAGTCTTTTTTTACATTGAAACTATGGGCTGGCCGTGATGGTGAGCGGAAGCCGGCGCTAAAAAAATCGGGACCAGAACAGTCCCGATTGGCATGGAGCATTGCCTGCCGTTTAGTGGGCATCTTCCTGCTTGATCTTGAAGCGCATGGCGATCACCACGAACAGCAGCGGGCCAATGATGGTCCAGACGCCGGTGGATATATCGCCGGAGATAAAGGGGGCTACCACGGTAAAGACGTTGCCGAAGGCGACCAGGATCAGGCTGATGATGGTAGCCAGCAGCACCGAGCCCGCGCTCTTGAAGAAGATCAGATCCTTGCCCAGCGCCGGGTTGTTGCGATAGCGATACCAGGCGTAGATGAGGAACATGTAGGGCAGGGTCATGCCGACGTTGGTCATGGTGATGATCAGCTCATAGAGGGCGGCGGCCCCTTCCGGGTTGATCAGGGTAAAGATGGACTTGGCGGCAATGAACAGACAGACCACCCAGGCTTGCACCTTGAGGGCTTCAATCCGCACGCCATTCTCGTTCTCGCGCTGGAAACGCTCCGGCCAGAAGTAGCTCGGGGTGCCGGTGATGAACTGGCGCAGCGGTGCGTAGGAGAGGGCGATAAAGGCACCCAGATAGCTCAGGAACATGCCCAATCCAGCAAAGCGCATGAACACCTGTCCCAGCCACTCGCCACCAAGATGGCGCCCCAGCTCCAGCATGATGATGAAGAGGGCGGAGAGAGAGGTGATCCCCTCGGCCGGGAAGTCGCTCCAGCGCATGATGGAGCCGACCGCCAGAAAGCCGATGATGTAGCAGAGCACGATGAAGGCGCCGGAGAGGAAGATGCCGCGCTTGAGGTCGCGCTCCGGATCTTCCAGCTCGTCAGCCACCCCGGCCATCGCCTCGACCCCGCCGTAGGCGAAGATGGCGAACACCATAAAGCCGAGGAAGGGGATGATGTCGTTGAACGCGGCATTGGGAGAGGCCGTCAGCGATGCCTGGGTGAAGGGCTCCTGCAGGGTCATGCCGCTCACCGCGAAGGTGAAGACGCCGCCGACCAACAGCAACACGTTGAGTGCCACCACGGAGAGACCGCCGATGGCCGCCACTTTGGCGAAGCGGGCGCTACCCAGGGTGATGAGCTTGGTGACGGTGGCAACCAGCGCGATGGCGACCACACCCAGAATAAAGGGGCCAAAGTCGATGCCGGTACCCAGGGTGACCGGGATGACGGTGATGTCGCGGCCAAACAGCATGAAGGAGAGGGGCACCCACATAGAGAGCGCCTTGCCAAACATCCAGATGACGTAGGAGGCGAACCACATGGTCAGACCGATAAAGGCGAATCGGGTCGAGACCGAGTGGCGCATCCAGGTAAAGATACCGCCCGCCTCTTTGCGAAAGCCGGTACCAAACTCAATCATCATCAAAATGAACGGGATGAAGAAAAACAGACCGCCGATCACGAACATCGGAATGGCGGCATATCCCATTCGGTAAAAACCGATCCCGATATTAGTGACGCCAAATACCGATGTTAATATCATCAATATAAAGGCGCCCAACTTCAGCTTTTTTGCTGACATATTAAAAACTCCCTGATGGTGCTGGATTTAAAATAATCAAAAATTAAACAGACGAAACCGGACCCATTAATAACGCGGTAGCGCCATGCCATCCTGCTGTGGCGGGCGCGATCGGGTCATCTCTGACCGGGCTGGCTTACCCGTCAGGCGGTCAATGAATGTATGGGCGGAGCGGCATGGTCTGTGCCATGCGCGGTATTGGTCAGCGTTGCCGAAAATTAACTGTGAACGATTTTATCATTAATGCTGCTTGGCAGGTAAGTTTCCCGAATGAAGCTGTGGTTGAAATAAACAGACCTGCCAGTTAATTGATACGTTGCGGATGTAAACATTTACGCCCGGGCCGACACTTATTTCCACTATTGGTATTCGGCATATTTGGCGGAGTGCATTACGCCATCCTGTCAGATAAATCTGCACCAATGGCGACAGCGCTTATCCTCCCAGCCGGGTCAGCAGCACGCCGCCGGTGATAATGGCCGCCGCCGTCAGCCGCATGCGCCCGAGCGGCTCTTTCAGCAGCCAGACCGAGAGCAGCATGGCAAACAGCACACTGCTTTCGCGCAGAGCCGCGACCACGCCAATGGGGGCTTGGGTCATGGCCCAGATAACAATCCCGTAGGCGAGCAGTGACATGGCACCTCCTGCTATTCCCGCCATCGCATGGCGACGGATCTGGCGCCAGGCGTTACGCCTCTGGTGGACGATCAGCACCAGCAGCATCGCCAGCTCGGTGCAGGCAAAGAGCCAGAGGGTGTAGCGTACCGGTTCACCCCCTGCACGGGCGCCGGCACCATCCGAGAGGGTATAGGTCGCCGTGAACATGGCCGTGATCAGTGCCGCCCGAACCGCTTTGCTGTCAAGGCGCTGCTGCCCACCTCGCCAGGCCATCAGCAAGACCCCCATGATCAGCACGCAGGCGCCGACAATGCCGCCGTAACCGGGGTAGTCCCCCAGCAATATGGCACTTAACGCCATGGCGAGCAGTGGGGCACTGCCACGGGCCAGCGGATAGATCTGGCCAAAATCGCCTTGATTGTAGGCATGGCTGAGAAACAGGCAGTAACCGATATGGAGCAGGACTGAGAGGCCGAGCCAGGGCAGCTCGGCAGCAGAGGGAAGCCCCATGGGTAGCAGCGCCACGGCGGCGATAAGCCCTGAGAAGATCGCCACCAGTGACACGCCCACCAGCCGCTCTTCGCCAATTTTGACCAGCGCATTCCAGCTGGCGTGAAGCAGGGCTGCCAGCAGAACGGCAAAAAAGACGGTGGTGCTCATGGGAAAGGGCTCTCGGGCGATGGGGGTCAACAGCATACCCGCCCGGAGCCTGATTGGCCGAGATCTTTATCAAGGCTTCGGCTTTTCGGGGCTCGCCTCCTGCGTGGTGGCGTTACCCAGTTGCCCCAGCACCAGTTTGGGATGGGGGTCGGTCTGCAGCGGAATATCCTGCAGTGCTGTTCCCTGCTGGTGGCGGTGGATGATCCCGGCGGCCATCTTGCCCAGCGCCTCGTAGCTGCTGATGGTGCCAACGCTGCAGCCGTGCTCGACGAACAGCTCGGCACTGCAGATGGTAGGGATGGCCGCTTCGTTGAGCGCATTCAGCAGGCGGGGGGCGATGGAGAGCAGATAGCTGTCTGCGGCCAGAAAGACGATGTCGTTTTTGGCATCCTGTTGCAGCCGCTTCAGTTCGTTGTCCAGCCGCCGTGGGTCAGGGGCCATTCGCCAAGTGACCATCTGCCACTGGTAGCGTTTCGCTTCATTGAGCAACATATCGGCCACCAGCAGGGTGTTCTGCTCACGGGGGTTGAAGGGTAGCAGCAGCCGTTTTCCGGTGGCAAGGTGCTCGCTGGCGTTGGCCAGTTGCAGCGCCATTGGCACCATGTTGCTCACCCCAGCCACCATGCTGTTCTGGGCTTTGTCTTCCGAGAAGATGTCTGCCCCGACCGGATCGGAAACCACATTGAAAATCAGTGGCTTGCGGTTTGCTACCAGACTCTTGGTCATGGTGGTGGCGGTGGTGCCAAAAGTGTAGATGTAGTCGTATTCGGCCAGTTTCGGCAGCATCTGCTGGCGCAGCATGGTTGCCAGCGCCGTACGATCCTGATCGGCGTTATAGGTGGTGATGGTGGCCTGATAGCCAAGGCGTGTCAGCTCTGCCCGAAAGCCCGCTTCGGCTGCGGTTTCACCGCGCCACAGCACCATGGCGATAGAGAGGGCGTGAGCGGGAAGAGCCAGCAGCAACAGCAGGACGAAAAGCAGCCTGACCATGATCATCTCTCCGGCGATACATCTACTGTTGAGCCTAGGCCACTTTCTCCGGTCGTGAACGACGCTCAGCAAAAAGCGCGATGGCAAGCCATCGCGCTTTGGGGATCCGCAAAACCTCGATTAGAAGTCGTAGCGGGCAGCCAGCTGGAAGTCATCCTTGACGTTGAGCTTGCCGCTCTCCTTGCTGTCCAGATTGTTGATACGGTATTCACCAATCACCCGCAGGTTCTTGTTGAATTTGTACTGGGCACCCAGGGTGTAGTAATCCAGGTTGTCTTTCTTGATGCCAGCCTTGTCCTGCTCCTGTTTGTTCCACAGGGCCATCAGACCGAAGCCGTTCTCGAAGTTGTAGCCCAGCGCGGCTTCCCAACCGGTGTGATCGGTGCCGGTCGCCAGGAAGTCACTGCCATCGGCATAGCTCAGGGCGGCGTAGGCGGCCTTGTTGTCGAACTTGGCGGAGATCAGCCACAGCTTGGCATCTTCTTCACCGCTCTTGTCGCGGATACCAACGTTGTACGCGGTACCCAAAGACAGGTTGAACGGGAAGGTATAGGCCACGGCAGCACCGTAGGCGGCGTCGCTATCCTTGCTGGTGGTCTCTTCGGTGTCACCACCGTCGAACTTGTAGCTGGTGTCGAGCTGGAAGCCATTGAACAGACCGGAGTATTTCAGTACGGAACCGGCGCGGTTGGTGGCGAAGGTGTCGGTCTTGGCGCCCAGCGCGTCGTTGCCGTAGCCGTCGGAGAGGGAGACATCAGTCCAGTCGGCCAGGAAACCCGGGGCCCCCTTCTGGCGACCGAAGGTCACGGTGCCCCAGTCAGCGCCGACACCGGCGAACGCCAGACGGGTGCGCAGGTTGTCGGAGTTCTCGCTGATGGTCTTCTCGCTGTCATTGATATACATCTGTACTTCGTACTGAGCCAGAGCCTTCAGACCGCTCTGGATCTGGGTCTCGGCCTTGGCGCCGAAACGGACAAACTGGTTGGCACCCTGCTTGTCGCTGTATTCGCTTTTCGGTTTGCCGCTGGCATCCAGTTCCTTCTTGTCACCAAAGAAGTGGCCTGCGTAGATACGGCCATAGAGATCCAGCATGGAGGTGTCATTTTTGTACACTTCAACGGCTTGAGCCTGGAAGGCTGCGGTGAGAGCCAGTGCCACTACAGTCAGCTTTTTCATCTTAATCCCTTGTGGTGTTGCAAGCTTTTGTTTTGAAAACGGGGTCATGCTAGGCAGCGGGGATGACAGCGGGGTGACAGTTGGATGAAGAGTCGATGGCAATTGGGTTGCAATTGGATGAATTGGCTACATTCTTGCTCGCAGCGGCTACTTTTGTGCGCAAAGGTTTGCCCTTGTGGTAGAATGCCGCCCGTTTTCGAGCTCCATAGGTTGGATATGCGATGAGACGTGAACTGGCAATCGAGTTTTCCCGAGTGACGGAAGCGGCTGCACTGGCTGGCTACAAGTGGCTCGGACGTGGTGACAAGAATATCGCTGATGGGGCGGCCGTAGCGGCCATGCGCCACATTCTCAACCAGATCGAGATCGATGGTGAGATTGTGATCGGCGAAGGTGAAATTGATGAAGCGCCGATGCTCTATATCGGCGAGAAGGTCGGTACCGGACACGGCGACGCGGTGGATATCGCGGTCGATCCCATCGAGGGTACCCGCATGACCGCCATGGGTCAGGCCAACGCGCTGGCGGTGCTGGCGGTGGGCGACAAGGGTTCTTTCCTGAAAGCGCCCGATATGTACATGGAAAAGCTGATCGTCGGGCCCAAGGCCAAAGGCGCCATCGACCTGGATCAGGCTCTCGAGCTGAACCTGAAGTCCGTGGCCAAGGCGCTGGGCAAGCCGCTCTCCCGTCTGACCGTCATTACCCTGGCCAAGCCGCGTCATGACAAGGCAATCAAGGAGATGCAGGGTCTGGGCGTGCGGGTGTTCGCCATTCCTGATGGTGACGTTGCCGCCTCCATCCTCACCTGTCTGCCGGACAGTGAAGTCGACATGCTGTATGGCATCGGCGGCGCACCGGAAGGGGTGATCTCCGCGGCGGTGATCCGCGCGATGGATGGTGACATGCAGGCCCGTTTGGTGCCTCGTCACCGCGTCAAGGGCGACAGCCCGGAAGTGCGTGCGCTGGGCGAGCAGGAAATTGCCCGCTGCGAAGCGCTGGGCATCGATGTCAACAAGGTGCTCAAGCTGGAAGATATGGCGAAGAATGACAACGTCATCTTCTCCGCCACCGGCATCACCAAGGGTGATCTGCTGGATGGCATCACCAGCGATGGCGTGATGGCGACCACCGAGACTCTGTTGATCCGTGGTAAATCCCGTACCATTCGCCGTATCAAGTCGATCCATTACCTGGAGCGCAAAGACAGCGTGGTACGCGATATCATCCTGTGATGATGGCTCGCTGAACCGGCAGTGTTGTCTGAAGCCCGATCGCCCGTGCGGTCGGGCTTTTTGTTGTGCGCCAGCTACGTTTGTGCCGCCGCTTCGGCTATGGTGGCTCAGACCGTCCCAAAGGAGTGGAGTCTATGGAGTGTCGTAGCGGCTGCGCTGCCTGTTGCATCGCCCCCAGTATCAGCAGTGCCATTCCCGGTATGCCAGATGGCAAACCGGCTGGCGTCCCCTGTATCCAGCTCGATAGCGCCCTCGGCTGCAAGATCTTCGGTCAACCGGAGCGGCCGGCGGTGTGCGGCGGTTTTCGCCCCATGATGGATGTGTGCGGCAGCCACCGTGCCGAGGCCATCTGGCTGATCGGCGAGCTGGAGCGGCTCACCACCTGACGAGGGCAGGGCGAAGAGATAAAAAAAGAGGCCGCATCATGCGGCCTCTCGCGTTTCTGTTCGCCGGGGATCAGATCCCCGCCAGTTCCAGTGCCTGACGATAGTACTCGTTGGCCTTGTTGGTAAGGCGACGTTTGTCCATCAGCTGGCCGAGAGCGTGATAAGCGGCGGCGCTCGGCGCCCGCTCCACCTCCTGCTCCAGCAGCTTCTGGGCATCGTCCAGTTGACCTGCCAGCAGATAGAGCTGGGCCAGTGCGGTGTCCACCTCCGGTTGCCCCTGCTGTTTTTGCAGCAGCGCCAGCAGCGGCTGGTAGCTGTCGAGTTTCAGCTTGGGCAGACGAGCCAGCAACTGGGGCATCGGCTGTTTGCGCAGCGCCTCCTGCCACAGGGTGGCTGCCTCGCCATCGGCGCCCAGCTGGCGCAGCAGATCGCCGTAGCAGGCCAGCAGTTCTGGCTCGAGGCGCAGTTTGCGCGGCAGATCCTGCCACACCGCCTTGAGGGTCTCGAGGCTGCCGGCAGCCTGTTGCAGGCGACCACACCAGGCCTGTTGCAGCAGATCTTCTTCCTGTTTCGGGGTCAGTTTGCCCACCTTGTGCAGCGCCGGGATCAGGTCGCACAGGGCGCTCCAGTCCTGACGGGCCAGATGCACCTGGCGCAGCTGATCCAGCACCATGGGGTGGCGCGGGTTGAGGGCGTAGACCGACTCCAGCATCGCCAGCGCGGTATCGTACTGGCCCTGCTCGATCTGCAACTGGGTCTGGGTCAGGGTGAGCGCCAGCTCGGCTTTGGGATTCTCCTCCTGCGCTTTTTGCAGGTATTGATCCCGGCGGGCGTCGTCACCACGGGCCTGTGCCGCCTTGGCGGCGCTCAGGTAGTTGAGCAGCGGGGTGTCGCTGTTGCTGGCCCCCTTGATCATCAGCTTTTCAGCCTGACTGTAGTGCCCTTCGGCCATTGCCAAGGTGGCGGCGACGGTCTGTTGATTGGCCTTGCGGCGGCGGCGCGAGCCGTACCAGCCGAGGGTCTTGCGGCGCAGGCCGAATACCCGACCCAGCAGCCACTCGACGATCAGCAGGGCGCCGTAGAACAGCACGGCCAGGATCACCGCGCTGGTGACGGAAGATTCGATGGTGTAATTGCCAAGGGCAATCAGCACATAGCCCTTGTTGCCGGAGGCTTGCGGGCCAAAGATCAGCCCTGCGACCATCACGGCGACCAGAATGATTATACGGATCATGGTGCCCTCCTCAGCTGCTAGCCAGAATGCGTTGCAGGCGTTCGGTTAGCACCTGCTCCAGCATGGCCTGGGTCTTGAACTGGGCCGGATAGTCGATCTGGATCTGCTCACCCTTGAGCTTGTCGATCTCGCCTTGCATGTAGCGGGTGGCGCTGTTGTCGGTGTCGAAATACTGGGTCAGCCAGCGTTGGGCCTTGTCCAGGCTGTCTTCGTAGAGCGCCTGCTGCTCGCGATAGACGGAGAGCTGGGCCTGCAACAGCTTGGTCTTGAGGTTTTCACGCAGGAAGATCTCCTGCTGCGGCGAGAGCAGCGCCTCGACCGCGCCATCGCGGCGACGGATGGTGACGAAGTTCTCGGTGAACTTGACCCAGTTCTTCTTCAGGTTGCTCTCCCACTCGTCGGGATTGGTGCTGACCGCCTGATCCGGCTCGGCCTTGGCTTCCGGCATGCTGACGGTGGAGAGGGGCAGCAGCTCGATCTGGTCGGACAGTGCAGCCAGCTTGAGGGTCAGCCCCTCGCGGTCGATGCGCGGCATCCCCTTGAGCTTGGCGATATCCTCGGCCAGCGCCTTGCGGATCGGCATCAGGCTGGGGTCGTTGAGGGCAGCAATCCGCTCATCGGCATTGCCGAGCAGGGTGATGGCGGAGACGAGGTCATGCTCCAGCCACAGTTTGCGGCCCGCCATCCGTACCAGATACTCGGATTCGGCCAGCATCCAGTCGTTGGGGCGCTTGTCATTCAGATCCAGTACCCGGTTCTGCAGACCCTGCATCTCCCCCTGCAGCCGCTGCTGGGTTTGATCCAGCGCGGCCAGCTGCTCGGCATCCTTGCTGCTGGTCTGGTCGATCTTGCTCAGGGCGCTCGCCAGCTGCTGCTTGAGCTGGGCCAGTTCGGCCTGCTGGGCCACGGCATTCTTGTGACCGTGCAGATAGAGACCGCCGGTCAGGCCAAGGGCCAGCAGGATGGCAACCCCTCCCAGTACGGCACCGGAGCGGCTCTTGCTGCCATTGACCGCAGCGGTCGGCTGGGGTTTTACCTGGGATTCTTGTTGTTCTGTCATTCCATCTTCCTCAGTTCCAGTGCGGCCGTCAGGGCCTGGTTGGATGCACCTTGGGCAATCGTGATATGGATAAAGCCCGCGGAGTGGGCCATCTCGGCCACGCGCGGGCTGGGGACCACCAACAGGCGGTCAAAAAGCCAGGGATGCTGGTGGTCGGGAACCAGCTCCAGCAGCCGTTGCAGCAGTTCACCACTGGTAATGAGCAGGCTGTCCAGCCCCGCTGCCTGCCAGTGGCGGGTCAATCTGTCCCCGTCCAGCTCGGGGTAGTGGCGCTCATAGGCCGCACAATAGTGCACCAGAGCACCGCGTGAGGCCAGCGTGCTGGCAATGAGATCCCGCCCGCCATTGCCGCGCAGGATCAGTACCCGTTTGCCTGCTATCTGCTGCAGGGCGGGCAGGGCCAGCAGCCCTTCGCTGCGCGGGTCATCCGGGCAACTTGCCGTGATGCCGATGGCGGCAAACGCATCTGCGCTGGCCTGACCCACCGCAAAGTACTCAATATGTGGCCAGGTCTGACCAGTTTGCAACAGAAAATCGTGTGCAAAATGAACGGCATGGATGCTGACGGCGATAACCGCGTCGGCACTGCGCAACAGGTCGGGCAGGAGAGGGAGTTCGCTGCCCGCCACGGTTTCCAGCAGTGGGCAGCAGAGTGGTGCATGGCCGTGCTGGCGCAACAACTGCACCAGCTCGGCGGCCTGAACGGCCGGACGCACCACCAGCGGGGTCATGCGCGGTAGACCTCGGCGAGGATCTCGTCGGCACCGGCGGCCAGCAGGCGCTGGGCCAACTGCTCGCCGAGGGCCTCACCATCGGCCAGCGGGCCGCGGATCTCGTCGCGGATCACCTGGCTGCCATCCGGGCTACCCACCAGACCACGCAGCCAGATCTGCTCGCCTTCGACCAGTGCGTAGGCTCCGATAGGCACCTGACATCCCCCCTGCAGGGCGCGATTCATGGCGCGCTCGGTCAGCACCCGGGCGCGGGTCTCGGCGTGCTCCAGCGGCGCCAGCAGGGCGTGCAGCTCAACATCGTCGAGGCGGCATTCGATGCCGACAGCCCCCTGACCGTTGGCGGGCAGACTCTGTTCCGGCTCGATAAAGGCGGTGATGCGGTGCGCCATCTCCAGTCGTTTCAGACCGGCGGCGGCGAGGATGATGGCGTCGTACTCACCCGCATCCAGCTTGGCAAGGCGAGTGTTGACGTTGCCACGCAGGTCGCGGATCACCAGATCCGGGCGGGCGGCGCGCAGCTGGCACTGGCGGCGCAGGCTGGAGGTGCCGACCACGGCCCCTTGCGGCAGTTCGGCAATGGCCTTGAAACGATTGGAGACGAAGGCATCGCGGGGATCTTCCCGCTCGCAGATGGTGTGCAGGCCGAGCCCCTCGGGGAACTCCACCGGCACATCTTTCATGGAGTGAACGGCGATGTCGGCCCGCCCTTCCAGCATGGCGGTCTCCAGCTCCTTGACGAACAACCCCTTGCCACCGACCTTGGCCAGCGGAGTATCGAGGATCTTGTCACCCTGAGTGCTCATGGGCACCAGTTCGACCTGCAACTGCGGGTGCAGGGCTTCGAGCCGGTCTTTGACAAAGTTGGCCTGCCACAGGGCCAGCGGGCTCTTGCGAGTGGCAATTTTCAGGGTTCGGGCTGCCATATCAATCAGTTGTTTCATTTTTAGAAGGAAATCGATATTACCACCCTTTGCCCGGGCTTTCATGGCGGAGCCGGCAAAAGCGGGGCCAAGCTCAAAAATGCATGCTGAAAATGATTTTCATTAAGCAAGGTGTGTTGATTAATTCATTGAATTTATTGTGATTTAATGATTTCCCCTGATACTTGATGTGGTCATACCAGAAATAATCTGACGTTTAGCTGAAGGCTTGTTTACCACCGCTGTTTGCATTGTTAACATGATCACACTTTTTTGACGTATCCCCCTTTTGGTGCGTCATTTTCACTTAGGTGATAGGCAGGGCATTGCAGGAACACATCGATACGCTGGTTGCGCGTTATGACGACATTACCCGTCTCAAGACGCAACGGGCGTTAGGCCTCATGAGTCGCTATGGGCAGCAGGTATTCCAACTGCTGCCTGTCATGCTGCACTTCAATCATCCCCTGCTGCCCGGTTATGTCTCCGGTGATGTCCCTCATGGCATCTGGAGCTTCAGCGCCACCGCCGAGCAGCAAGCCTTTATCGATGACCTCTGCCGCAACGCCAACTGCCAGAGCGGTCTGGCAACCCATGATCGAGCTATTCAGGGGCTCTACTCCATGGGCAGCACCTCCTCCATCGGTCAATGCTGTCACTCCGATCTCGATATCTGGGTCTGCCACGTGGCCGGTTTGTCACAGGAGCGGCTCGATCTGCTGGAGCTGAAATGCCAGCAACTCTCCAAGTGGGCCGAACAGCGCGGGGTCGATCTCAACTTCTTCCTGATCCCGGAAGACAAGTTCCGCCAGACCAACGATGCCGAGATGCAGGGGGAGAGCTGCGGCAGTGCCCAGCACCTGCTGCTGCTCGACGAGTTCTACCGCAGTGCCATGCGTATCGCGGGCAAACGCTTGATCTGGTATCTGGTGCCCACCGAGTGTGATGATCACTACGATGCGTATGTGAACGGGCTGTTCGAGAGCGGCAAGCTCAAGCAGGATGACTGGCTCGATCTCGGCAGTTTTGACCGTATTCCGGCCGAAGAGTATTTCGGCTCCGCCCTGTGGCAGCTCTACAAGGGGATCGACTCCCCCTACAAAGCGGTGCTCAAGTCGGTGCTGATGGAGGCCTACTCGCACGAGTATCCCAATACCCGCCTGCTGTCGATGATTGGTCGCGACTGGTTCCAGCACAACGAGGGGATGCACTACCGGCTCGACAACTACTGTCTGATGCTGGACAAGGTGACCAACTACCTCAAGTCCATCGGCGACATGGCGCGGCTCGATCTGGTGCGCCGCTGCTTCTACCTCAAGGTGTGTGACGGTCTCAGTCATCCCAAGGATGATCACTCCCCCGAGTGGCGCCGCGAGCAGATGAGCCAGCTGGTCTCCTACTGGGGCTGGAGTCAGGACAAGCTCTATCAGCTCGATCATCGCCACGAGTGGAAGATCGAAGAGGTGAAGATCGCTCACGCCGAGCTGCTGGAAGCCCTGATGCAGAGCTACCGCAACCTGATCCAGTTCGCTCGCCGCAACAACATCAGCGAGTCGATCAACCCGGAAGATATCGGCATTCTGTCGCGCAAACTCTACGCCGCGTTCGAGAGCCTGCCGGGCAAGGTGCAGCGCATCAACCTCAAGATCGCGCCGGATCTGAGCGAGCCGGATCTCAGCTTCGTGCAGGTGCCCCACGGTCGCCTCAACCGCGCCGGCTGGTATCTCTACAAACATTCGCTGGAGCCGGTGGACATCATTGGCCGCGCGCCGCTGGAGTTCAACGGTTACATCAGCAAGCTGGTCTCCTGGGCCTACTTCAACGATCTGTTGACGCCCCAGTCGCGGGTGCACCTGTTCAATCAGGGTTCGGATCTGCACATCGACAATCTGCACCAGTTCTGCCGCGATCTCTCCGGCTGCTTCCCCGAGAAGTACCCGCTCGCTACCAACCTAGCCCTCAGTCGGCCGTGCGAGATACGTCAGCTCTCCATCTTCCTCAACCTAGAGATGGACCCGACCAGTCACTGGGTAGGTCAGGTGATCGAATTTGACGCTAACACCGTGGATGTCTTCTCGTTCGGCCGCAATCAGGAGTGTCTGGTCGGCTCGGTGGATCTGGTCTATCGCAACTCCTGGAGCGAGATCCGTACCCTGCACTTCCAGGGGGATGAAGCCGTGGTCGATGCCCTCACCACCATCCTCGGCAAGATGCATCAGGATGCTGCCGCCCCCGAGATGATCGAGGTGTTCTGCTACAGCCAGCACTTCCGTTCTCTGGTGCGCTCCCGCTTCCAGACCCTGGTGGCGGAGTGTATCGACCTGCGCCTGGCCCGCGACAAACAGCAGCTGGTCAAGACCATGGCGCTCGGCAAGGAGAAGTACGGCATCTTCTTCGAGCGGCGAGGGGTGTCGGTGAAGAAGCTGGAGAACGCCATCGATTTTTACCGTCACATCTCCCACAACAAGCTGGATCACCTGCCGCTGCGGCTCGACAAGACCCACAGCCAGCATCTGCCGAGCATCGTCGATGCCTACGCCAGCGAAGGGTTGGTGCAGTTCTTCTTCGATACCCGTGATGCGGGCACCAACATCTATATCCTCGATGAGGCGAACCGGGTGGAGATCTACCAGCACTTTGCCGGCAACAAGGATGAGCTGGTGGCGGGGGTCAACCGCTTCTACACCTCCAATCACGAGCGGTTCAGCGATGATGGGCAGTTCATCAACTTCAACCTGCCGCAGTACTACGAGATAGTACAAGTGAATGGCGAGCTGGATGTGATCCCCTATCGCAGTCAGGGCACTCTGCGCGAACAGGTGCCGCCCGCTCGAGAAGTGGGCTGACCCGTCAGTTGGAATCGCCATAAAAAACGGCCTGCAGATGCAGGCCGTTTGCTATTGCGGTTGCTCAGGCGCCGAGGCGAGCCAGCAGCCAGCTGCGAATGTCGCCGAGCTGCGGACGGTAGATCTCGTGACGCATCGGGTACTCGTGCCACTCGGGGGCGAGTCCGGCGCTTTCCAGCCGGTTCTTGGCATCCCAACCGAGCGACAGGCTCACCACATCGTCATAGATGCCGTGCATATAGCAGATGGGCAGGGTGCGAGCAGCCTTGCTCATCTCGCCGAGCAATTTGTCGGGGGCGGCCAGATAGGTGGACATGCAGAGCAGGCCAGCCAGCGTTGCCTGATAGCGCAGCGCGGTGAAGGAGGCAATCACCCCGCCCTGAGAGAAACCTGCCAGCACGATATGCTCGGGGGCAAACCCGTCGGCTACCAGCTGATCGAGCAATGCGGCAATCTGGTCGGCCGATTCACGGACATGGGACTCAACTGCCCGCTCGGCGGGATCCTCGAAGCTCTTGATGTCGTACCAGCCGCGCATCTTGTAGCCCATGTTGATGGTGATGGGGCGCTCGGGGGCATCCGGCAGCAGGTGACGCACCGGTAGCTCGGCGGGCAGGTCCAGCGCGTCCACCAGCGGGGCGAGACCGGCGCCGGAATCACCCAGCCCGTGCAGCCAGATCACCGCATGACGGGCGCCCTGCGGGTGCAGGTCAATCATGGGAACACCACCTCTTCGCCTGCCTGGGCGGAGCAGGATTGGCTCAGCAGCGCCTTGAGTTCGTGGCCGAAGCGGTTGTCGATCCAGGTGTCACCCTGCAGTTCGAAGTGGAAGCCGTTCTCGCGGGTGGCGACCCAAATCTGGTGCAGTGGCTCCTGCTTGTTGATGATGACCTTGGTCTTGTTCTCGAAAGAGAGGGTCAATACGCCGCCGTTGCGTTCGCAGTCGATATCCGGATACCCCTCGTCGAGAGTGTCTTCCACATATTGGAAAAAGGCGTCGGTAAGGGCGTGATACTCGTGATCCTTCATCGGTTTATCCTGTTGCTTTTAACAATGTGAGTGCGATTATAGAGGGCCAAAAATTTTTTCGCAGCGAACCATTATGATCACCCAGTTCACCAAGTGTCTGATTGCCACTCTTCTGTCCCTCGGGTTGGCCGCGTGCGGTCTGAAGGGGCCGCTCTATATGCCGCCCCCCGAGCAGCCACAGAGCCAGAGTACACCGCAAGCAGCACCGCCTGCGACCTCCGAGGCTGCCACCGAGGCCGCGCCGCACTAATGCCGCACCCATTCTAGGAAGGAACCGCCCCCTTGGATCACTTTAACTACGACGCCGACGGCCAGCTTCAGGCCGAGCAAACCTCGCTGCAACAGCTTGCCGAGCAGTACGGTACCCCGCTTTACGTCTACTCCCGTGCGACCCTCGAGCGCCACTGGCACGCCTTCGACAAGGCTGCTGGCGATATTCCCCATCTGATCTGTTATGCCGTGAAGGCCAACTCCAATCTGGCGCTGCTCAACCTGCTGGCCCGTCTGGGCTCGGGGTTTGACATCGTCTCCGGTGGCGAGCTGTCGCGGGTGCTGGCGGCGGGTGGTGATCCGGGCAAAGTGGTCTTCTCTGGGGTTGCCAAGAGTGAAGCGGAGATGCGCCTCGCGCTGGATAAAGAGATCCTCTGCTTCAATCTGGAGTCGGAAGCCGAGCTGGAGCGCCTCAATCGGGTAGCGGGCAGCATGGGCAAGAAAGCTCGCGTTTCGGTACGGGTCAATCCGGATATCGATGCCGGTACTCACCCCTATATCTCCACTGGCCTCAAGCAGAACAAGTTCGGCATTCCCATCGAGCTGGCGCCAGCCATCTATCGCAAGGCGGCCGCCATGGCGAACATCGAAATCGTCGGGGTGGATTGCCATATCGGCTCGCAACTCACTGAATTGAATCCCTTTATGGAAGCGGCTGACAAGCTGCTGCGGCTGATCGACGGTCTGGCTGCAGAAGGCATTCATATCCATCATCTGGACGTGGGGGGCGGCCTTGGGGTCAACTACGGTTCCGAGCAGCCACCCCATCCGACCGAGTATGCCGAAGCGCTGAAGCAGAAGCTGGCGGGCCGGGATCTGACCCTGCTGTTCGAGCCGGGCCGCGCCATCGTCGCCAATGCCGGCGTGCTGCTGACCCGGGTCGAGTACCTGAAACCTGGCGAGACCCGCAACTTCGCGCTTATCGATGCCGGCATGAACGACATGCTGCGCCCCTCGCTCTACGGCGCCTGGATGAACATCATCGAGGTGGATAGCCGCGCCGGTCATGCTCCCGCGCTCTATGACGTGGTGGGCCCAGTGTGCGAGACCGGTGACTTCCTCGGCAAGGAGCGCACCCTGGCGATTGCCGAGGGGTCGCTGCTGGCGGTGCGTTCGGCCGGTGCCTACGGCTTTACCATGTCATCCAACTACAACACCCGTCCGCGCGCAGCCGAAGTGCTGGTGGATGGTGCCGAGGCGCACCTGATCCGCGAGCGTGAGCAGTTGGCCGATCTCTGGCGCGGTGAGCACCTGCTGCCCTGATGCAGTAGATAGAGATGACAGAATTTTACAGCCCTGACAGCACAGGAATGCACGATGTGGATAGATTGTTCCAGGATGCATGGGGCTTTGGACAACGACTTCATGGCGCTTGGCGACCCTTGGTTCGGTGAATTTTTACAGCCCTAACAGCACAGGAATGCACGATGTTGATAGATTTTTCCAAGATGCATGGCTTGGGCAACGACTTCATGGTGGTGGATGGCGTCACCCAGAAGGTATTTTTCAGCAATGACGTCATCAAGAAGCTGGCAGATCGCCACTTCGGGATCGGCTTTGACCAGCTGCTGCTGGTGGAGCCGCCCTATGACCCTGAACTCGACTTTCACTATCGCATTTTCAATGCCGATGGCAGCGAGGTGGAGCAGTGCGGCAACGGCGCCCGCTGTTTTGCCCGTTTCGTGCGTCTCAAGGGGCTGATCAACCGGGATCGCATCGCGGTCAGTACCGCCCGGGGTCGCATCGTATTGCAGCTGGAGGGGGAGAATCAGGTCACGGTCAACATGGGGGTTCCCCAGTTTGAGCCGGGCAAGATCCCGTTCCGGGCCCAGAAGGCAGAGAAAACCTATCTGCTGCGGGCGCAGGAGCATACCGTGATGTGTGGCGTGGTCTCCATGGGCAATCCCCACTGCGTCATCGAGGTGCCTTCGGTCGCCGATGCGCCGGTCGAGACGCTCGGTGCCATCATGGAGCGCCACGAGCGTTTTCCCGAGCGGGTCAACGTCGGTTTCATGGAGATGGTCAATGCCACCGAGATCAAGCTACGGGTGTTCGAACGGGGCTGTGGCGAGACCCTGGCCTGCGGCACCGGTGCCTGTGCGGCGGCGGTGATTGGCATCAGTCAGGGCAAGCTCAAGGAGCGGGTCACCGTCAGTCTGCCGGGCGGCAAGCTGACCATCGCCTGGAAGGGGCCGGGCCAGCCGGTCTATATGACAGGTCCCGCCGAGCATGTGTTTGACGGCCAGATAGAGGTTTAGCCGATAAAGGTTCAGGTACGGGGGGCGTTGGCCCCCTTTGCCCATGATGTCGGGGCAGCGAGCCCCATTTCTCTGATGGATCAACCAATTTATGAGCGAACTCAAACGGCAGGAGCAATCGGTGGATGAAGCCACTGTGCTGGAGTACCTGGCCCGTTATCCCGAGTTTTTCCAACGCCATGCCGCCGTGCTGGACCGGATCCGCATTCCCCATGAACGCAAAGGGTCGGTCTCGCTGGTCGAACGTCAGCTGGAGCGTCAGCGCGAGCGGATCGAACAGCTGGAGCAGGAGATCACCGAATTGATGGGGATCGCCAGCGAGAACGAGCGGATCTTTCGGGTCTATGCCGATCTCTACGGCGAGCTGTACGGTTGCCAGACCCTGTTCGAGGTGAGTGCCGTGATGGGCAAGGCCTTTGTCCAGCGGCTGCGCCTGACCGGGCTGCGGCTCTGGCTCAACCCCAAGAAGTTTACCCTGAGCGGGCCCGAGCAGCGTTTTCTGGCACAGGGCAAGCAGCTCGAATCCCTGCTGGGTCAGCGTCTGCCGAGGCAGGATTACTACTTTGGCCGCCTGAGCCAGAGCGAGAAGCAGGCACTGTTTGGCCACGATGTGCTGGTCAACTCGGTGGCCCTGATGCGGCTCGGCGATCTCGGCGTGCTGGCCTTCGCCAGCTCGGATCCCGGCCACTTTACTCCCCACAACGACACCCTGCTGCTGGGCCAACTGGGGCGCCTGCTGCAACTGCGTCTGCCCGAGTTGACTCATGGCTAGAACACCGGCCAGGGCGCCTGCCAAAGCACCCGTCATCGCACCGCCATTGCCCGCGGCACTGGCGGACGAGCTGGCGGCCTTTATCGAATACCTGAGGGTCGAGCGTCAGCTCAGCCCTCATACCCGCAATAACTATCAAGCCCATCTGGAGGCGATGACCGCCGAGCTGGTGGCCCTCGGGCTCACTGACTGGGGTCGGCTCGAGGCGAGTCAGGTGCGCACTCTGGTGACCCGGATGCACAAGGGGGGCCTTGCTCCTCGTTCCCTTTCCACCAAGGTCTCGGCCCTGCGCAGCTTTTGCGACTGGCAGGTGCGGCAGGGGCGGCTGACCGCCAATCCGGCCCGTGGCATCGTCACCCCCAAACAGGGGCGGCCGCTGCCGAAAAACCTCGATGTGGACGAGATGCACCAGCTGCTCAACATCACCGACGAGCAGGATCCGCTGGCGGTGCGGGATCGCGCCATCATGGAGCTGATGTACTCTTCAGGGCTGCGTCTCGCCGAGCTGGTGGGGATCAATCTGGTGGATCTGAAGCTTGACGACCGTCAGCTCAAGGTTACCGGCAAGGGCTCGCGGGAGCGGGTGCTGCCCATCGGCCGGATGGCGGTCGAGTGGCTGCAGAAGTGGCTCAAGGTGCGCCCGCTGCTGGCCGGGGATGAGAGCGAGGCGCTGTTTGTCTCCAGCCGCAAGCAGCGGCTGTCGGCCCGCTCGGTGCAAGCCCGCCTCGATGGCTGGGGCAACAAGCAGGCGCTCAACGCCCACGTCCATCCCCACAAGCTGCGCCACAGCTTCGCCACCCATATGCTGGAGTCCTCCGGCGATCTGCGGGCGGTACAGGAGCTGCTGGGACATGCCGACCTCTCTACCACCCAGATCTATACCCACCTCGACTTCCAGCATCTGGCCAAGGTTTACGACAGCGCCCACCCCAGGGCCAAGCGTGACCCGGATGCGCAGGACGATGAATAACGGGCCATGAGCCCCCGTTGCAGAGGAGAGTCCATGCACTTCTATCGCCGCTGGCAGCCGGTTGCTGCCATCTCGTTTGACCTCGATGACACCCTCTATGACAACGGTCCCGCCATCGTGCGGGCCGAGCAGTGGATGCTGAGCCATCTGCGCAGCGAATATCTGGCCACCGCCATGCTCGACAAGCCACGCTGGCTGGAACTCAAGCGCAGTGTGCTGAACGGTTCCCCCGAGCTGCGCCACGATGTCAGTCTGGCGCGCCAGCAGACCATCCGCGCCGCCATGGTCGAGGGGGGGATGGCCGACCAGCAGGCCAGCCGCGAGGCGGAGCAGGTGTTTGCTGCGTTTCTGGCAGAGCGCTCGAAGATCGAGGTGAGCGAGTCCACTCATCAGCTGCTGGCCAGATTGGCCGAACGCTACCCGCTGGTGGTCATCACCAACGGTAATCTGGATCTGGCGCAGGCAGGGCTGGATCGCTACTTCACGCTGGTCTGCAAGGCGGGGGCGTGCGCCAGAATGAAACCGGCGCCGGATATGTTTGAGCAGACCCGCAGTGCCCTCAAGCTGCCAGCAGAGCGGATCCTCCATGTGGGGGATCATCCCGAGACCGATGTGCTGGGTGCCCGCTTGCACGGCTTTCGCGCTGCCTGGCTCAACGAGCGGCAGCAACCGTGGCAACAGCTGCAACTGTTGCCGGACGTGGAGCTGACGGCACTGGAGGAGCTGGCCGAACTGCTGCTCTGATGGCGCTGGCGGGAGGCTCGGCTCAGGCGGTAATGGCTGTCAGCGAATAGCGATATATGGCAAGGGGTTACGCCCGCTATTTGCGGCAAACCAACCCGAGCAGGGTGTAGCGGTCGCGCTGGTTGACGCGGCAGTAACTGATGCCGGCGGGCAGCGCCTGCTGCAGGGTGATGGCGCTGTTCTGATAGCGGCAGACCAGATAGAGCGGGCGCAGGCTGCTATCGAGCTGGCTCCAGTAGTGGATCTCGTCGCTGTCGCCATTATCCGGTTTTAGCTGGGCCAGTTCGGCAGGATCTCCGTCGAACAGGGCCAGATTATCGAGCCGATGGCTGAGGGTTTCGTCCGGTTTGCCATCGTCATTGCGGGTGAACGCCTGCCAGCCCTGCTGCGGGGTCAGCAGCTTCTGGCGAGTCTCGATGGTGGCGGGACAATCAAATTGCAGGCTGGCGGCAAGGGCCAGGGTTGTCAGTAACATGGCTGCGGTTCTCTCTTCACGTCCTCAATCTCGTGCCATGCTACGTCATCTTCCACCGAACAGCTTCATCAGTTTATCAAGAAGATCAAGCTGTTGTGGTGGTTGTTTCATGGCTTCCGCTTCCCGCTCCAGCAGCGCCTGCTGCTCCTGCTGGCGGTCGCTCAGCACCCGGTAGAGGGGCTCGACCAGCGCCTCGCGCTGCATCACCAACTCCTGAAACATTGCCTGATTGATGCGATAGGTTTCGACGGTGGCCACCGCCCGTACCGTGAAGGAGCTGGGCTCGCCGGTGAGCAGGCTCAGTTCACCAAAAAAGTCTCCCGCGTTGAGCGTACCAAGCTTCAGCTCTCGCCCTTCGACATTGACCACCATCTCGGCTTCCCCTTTGACCAGCACGAACAGCCAGCTGGAGACATCCCCCTGCTCCAGCATGATGTCGCCGCTGACGAAGGGGGCGAACTTCACCTGATCGGCCAGCTGGAGCAGCTCGTTCTCTTGCAACATGGCAAACAGTGGCAGCTTGCGCAGGGTATCGGTTCGTTCGGCGGTGTGGCGCTTGTGGCGGGCATCCAGATGCTGCTTCTCCTTGGCCATAAAGACGTTGAAGATCGGCGGGGTGAGGCGGCGATCGTTGCGGCGCAGGGCGGCATCGATCAGGCTGCGCACCATGGAGTCGGTCGGATCGTCGCGAGCCAGGTCGGTCAGCCAGTAGCGCACTGCATAGCGGGCAATCCCACCCTCGACATTCATCAACAGGCAGTCCGGTTGCGGATGCTTGGCGACGCAGGGGAGCTTGGTCTCCCGCAGGGATTTCTCGATCAGCGCGATGATCTGGGTCGGCAGGGTATCCAGGGTCAGATCGAACCAGACCCAGCGCCGCCACTGCAAGGGTTCGCCACGGCGGCGCCCGAGCACGGTGAAGCGCTGTTTGAGCAGGTGGCTGTTGGGGATGACGACTGTCTCCCAGTTGCGGGTCTCGATGGTGGTGGCACGCCAGTTGATCTCTACCACCCGGCCCTGGGTGGTGTCGACTTGCAGCCAGTCACCGATGGCGATGGAGTTGTCGAGCTGAATGGAGACCCCGGCCAGCAGGTTGCCCAGGGTGTCCTGCATGGCGAAGGCGATGACCGCAGTGATTACCGCGGAGGTAGTGACTATCTCCCCGAGCGCCATGCCGGAGGCGTAGAGACGAAACAGACCCCAGCCGATATAGCCGATGGTGATGACGATATCGGCGATGATCCGCGGGATCCGCACATGGCAGAGGGGGAGCAGAAACTCGAACAGCAGGATCCCCCATATCTTGACCAGTATCAGGCCGGCCAAGAGGGTGGAGATCTCGATCAGCAATTGATGGGGCAGCGGCAGTTTGAACCAGCCCCCTTCCAGCTGGATCAGCAGGATTACCACCGCGCTAATCATCACGAAACTGAGCTCGGAGAGCAGCTCCCGTCGCTGTCCCGGACGGCGCCAGAAGTGGATCAGCATCAGGGAGAGGGTGAGCAAGGTCCAGAACGGGTGTTCGCCAATCCAGATCAGCGTCGGTAGCGCGGTGAGGTTTTCGCCAGCCATAGCAGCACCTTATTGTGGTTTTATTTCCAGCATAGCTGCTGCGGCGCGGGGAAATGGTGCGTTGGGGCGGCAATTTATTTATCCTGTGCAGAACCGGGCAAAGGAGTGCGATTGAGTGAAATTTTCAAAGAAAATCATCTGTTTGATGGCCCTGTTGCCATTGGCTGGCTGCGACCTGCTGGCCGAGAAGTATCGGGTCGAATTCCGGGATGGCTCCTGGCGTGAAATAGTCATTACCCCCTTCTCCAGCGAGGCGCGCTGGCGCGAGGGGTGTGCCACCGGCGAGGTGCTGAGCGACATGAAGGTGCCCATCAAGCGGGGTGATACGGTCAATGGCCGCGAGCAGTTGCTGATCGGCGGCGAGAAGTTCGAGCTGGATGACAACAACCTCTACCGCAGCAACGGCATGGTGTTTGGCCATTCGCCTGACCATATCCAGCGCGGGCTCAAAGGGATGGATATCTGCCGTACGCTGCGCCCCGAGCGGGGCGGACTGCCCAAGCTCAAGGCGCGCGGGTTTGGCGACTGAATCGATGAGGGATTACCTCGCTGCCATCAATGCACAGCGTTGGCGGCAGGCATCGCCAAAGGCTTGAAAGATCTTGATGGAGTGGGGGTTTTCATTGGCTTTCCACTCCGGATGCCACTGCACTGCCAGCAAAAAGGGTGACAGTGCGGGAGCATGAAGTGCCTCTATCAGCCCATCTTCGGCGTGGGCCAACGGCTTCAGACCCTTCCCCAACCGGTTGATGCCCTGCCCATGCAGGGAGTTGACCGGAATCTGTTCTTCCCCCATCAGTTCGGCAAACCAGCTGCCGGGCAGCAGTTTGATCTGATGGCTCGGCCCATACTGCTCGTCGACCGGATCGTCGGCATCCTCCCGGTGATCGTCATAACCCGGCTCGTTATAGACCTTCTGATGGATGTCTCCCCCCAGCGCCACATTGATCTCCTGCATGCCGCGGCAGATACCTAGGATCGGCAAGCCACGGGCGAGCGCTCCCTTGATGAGGGGCAGATCGAACAGGTCGCGATCCCTGTCCTGCTGTTTCTCCGGGGTGAGGTTCTCCTGACCGTAGAGGGCTGGATCGATATTGGAACCGGCTCCGCTCAGATAGACCCCATCGGCGAGATCCAGATACTGCTCCAGATCGGTGGTGCCGCAGCAGGTGGGCACCAGCAGCGGGACGCAGCCGCTTATCTCCACCAGCGGCATGATGTATTTGTGGGTCATCACCTGATAGGCGTGGCCGTTGCGGGGCTGGGCGCCCATGGTCATCAGTACGACAGGTTTACGGGGAGCGGGAAGCAGGGGATTTGGCATAGGGCACCTTGATTATCCTTGGCGTTGAAGTCTCATCCTTCGCCTTGGGCAGGCCCTTGCAAACCGTCAGGGCAAGGGCATGCCTCAAGGCATGGTCATGGGATCCCGCGTCGGGCCGGGTGGCAGAATCGTTGGTCAGCCTGGGCAGCGACGGCATGGATCCTCTCTTCAGTCTGCCAAGGCCGTTCAATATGTCAAACAAAATGATGCAAAGTTGTTAACGGATTTGTCTTGAACTGCTCTGAAGCTGCGATTTAACGGGGCTGTTGAGATGAGCCGTTATGGTTGGGGTAGCAAAATGGTGGATATATTAAACGCGCAGGGATGGCGGGGGATATGGAGAGGAAAAGGCATCAATAGAAGCACGCCTCCGCAAGGGGAGGCGTGTTTCGTGGATCACAGCAGGTCTTCGATCTCGCCGCGCAGATACTGGTACATCTCGCGGTAGGCGACCGGCGGCTTGTTCAGCTCCCGCTCCTTGTTGGCGGAGCGGATCAGCTGGCGCAGCTTTTGGCGATCCAGCTCGTGGAACTGGGACATCAGCTCGTTGAGGGCGCTGTCACCTTCGGTGATCAGGCGCTCGCGCCACTGCTCCAGCCGATGCAGGCGGGCATTCACGGTGGAGTGACGGTTCTTGATGATGGAGAGCGCTTCGGCAATCGGCTCGATATCGCGGCTGCGCATCAGGCGGCCGATGAACTGCAGATGGCGACGGAAGGACTCATCCTTCTTCGGCTTGAGTTTGCGACCCAGCTCGACAGCTTCTGCAAGCTCTTCATCCAACGGGATTTTTTCCAGTTCGCTGTGGCTGAGGGAGACGATCTCTTCCCCCATTTTCTGCAATGCTTCGGCATCGCGCTTGAGCTGGCTCTTGCTGGGGCCCCAGTCTTCGAACTCGTTGTCGTCTTGATATTGACTCATCGGTCTCTTGATTCCTGTCATTCACGTTTGGCGGATATGTTACCAGCTTCTCCCGCTGGGCGCAGGGGTCTGATATGCTTACCCCCCTTTCCTTCTTTCATACAGATGTGAGTTATGGATCAGCAAGACCAAATCCGCCAGGATCAAGCCCATCTCGAGGCCGTGGTTGCCGAAGCCCTGGAGATAGCCAAAGGACTGGGCGCCTCGCTGGCCGAAGTCTCCATCAGCAAGCAGACCGGGTTGTCGGTGAACACCCGGGGTTGTGAACTGGAAAGCATTGAATTCAATAAGGATGGCGCCCTCGGCATCGCCGTCTATCGCGATGGTTGCAAGGGATCTTCCTCGACCACCGATCTGAGCAAACCCGCCATTCGTGCCGCCGTTGAAGCGGCCATCGAGATTGCCCGCCACACCTCGGCGGATGATTGCGCCGGTCTGGCGGACGCCGAGCTGCTGGCCTGGGATGCCCCCGATCTGCAACTGTGCCACCAAATCGAATTGGATCCCCAGCGCGGGATCGAGCTGGCCATCGAGTGCGAGCGGCTGGCGCTTGGTCGCGATGCCCGCATCAAACACTCCGACGGTGCCGGTTTCTCCAGCCATCTTGGCATCAAGGTCTATGGCAACAGCCACGGCTTCGTCAAAGGTTATGCGGCGTCGCGCAACTCACTGAGCTGCGTGCTGATCGGCGAGCAGGATGGCGATATGCAGCGTGATTACGGCTACTCCTCCAGCCGTACCCTCGATGGGCTCTGGAGCCCGCAGCGCATTGCCGACGAAGCCGTTGAGCGTACCGTCTCCCGTCTCGGCGCCCGCAAGATCTCTACCCGCCATGCCCCTGTGCTGTTCCACCCAGACACTGCCTCCGGCCTGTGGGGCCATCTGGTGATGGCCATCAGCGGCGGCAACCTCTATCGCAAGTCGAGCTTCCTGCTCGACAAATTGGGCAAGCAGATCCTGCCCGAGTGGCTCACTATTCAGGAGTTCCCCCACCTGCTGGGCGGGCTCGCCAGTACCCCGTTCGATGGGGAAGGGGTGCGTACCCGTGACATGGATATCATCCGTAACGGCGAGCTGATGAGTTGGCTGCTGACTTCCTACTCTGCGCGCAAGCTGGGGCTGACCACCACGGGGCACGCCGGTGGCATCCACAACTGGCAGGTCTCCAATACCGGCCAGGATTTTCAGGGCATGCTGAAAGAGATGGGCACCGGTCTGCTGGTGACCGAGCTGATGGGGCAGGGGGTCAATATCGTCAATGGCGACTACTCCCGCGGCGCTGCCGGTTTCTGGGTCGAGAATGGCGAGATAGCCTATCCGGTCGAGGAGATCACCATCGCCGGCAATCTGGCCGAGATGTTCAGCCATATCGTGGCGGTGGGTCGTGACGAGGATGAGCGCTCCAGTCTCAAGACCGGCTCGGTGCTGGTAGAGAATATGAAGCTGGCGGGTCACTGATCCCGGTTTCAACAGAACCGAAATGTCTAGTCCTGAAATAGGTTTACACATTTTCAACTAGCATTTCTCTTCTCAGAACCCCCGATGTACCGCATCGGGGGTTCTGTATTTCAACGCATGATGCGGCCGCTCCTCGTTGTAAATATCCACTGCTTCACGCACCATTTCCCGCGCTTGCGTTAAATCCTGCGGGCTTTGTAGCAATAACTCTCCTTTCAAAATCCCGTTCACCCGCTCCGCCAACGCATTCTGGTAACAGTCATACCCATCCGTCATCGAGCATTTCACCCCGTACCGTTCATGTAATGACTGATACAGTCCCGAGCAATACTGCACGCCGCGGTCAGAGTGATGGATGAGCTCACCGCCGCCACGTCGTTGCTTCAGCGCTTTCTTGAACGCCATCGCCACCGACTCCGCGTGCATTCCTTCGTGTACGTGGTGGCCTACTATCTTGCGTGAGTACGCATCCGTCACCAGGCTCAGGTACAGCGGCCCGCTCCTGGCTGGCAGATAGGTGATATCAGCGACCCAGACCTGCTCCGGTGCTACCGGTGTGACCTGCTCTGGCCCCGCCTTGAGCAAGTTGGGATGACGGTAGAAACGGTGAAAACTGTGGGTGGTCTTGTGATACGCCCGCCTGGGCTGCACCAGCAAGCGGTGCTCGGCCAATATCTGAAACAGCCTGTCCCGCCCTACCTTGAGCCCGCCATCATCCTGACCCTGCAGCAGATAATGCAGCTTGCGAGTGCCCACCCGCGGTTGTCGCAGTCGAACCTGACGCACGAAGCGCACCACCTGTAGCCCTTGTGCATGGCGCTCGTCGGCGACCCGATTGCGCTTGTAGTAAGCCTGCCGGCTTATCCCCAGAAACAGGCAAGCCCTGACAATGGTCAGCCTTTCGACGTGCCGCTGCGAGATGACTTGCCGGGTCGCTTTTTTACGATGGAGACGCCGTAGTCATTCTTCAGTACATCGACGACGGCCTCAAAAAACTGGGCCTTCTGGCTCATCAGTGCCAGCTGTTGCTCGAGTTCCTTGATGCGCTGTTCGGGCGTCTGGTTGTCGGGGTCAGGCATGGTGATACTCCTGCCGGCGCGT
>NZ_JAJNOE010000014.1:0-136991 GCF_027854445.1 Aeromonas sp. PI_26 | reverse complement strand
GAAAATGTGTAAACCTATTTCAGGACTAGACATGTACGGATGGCGGAGTAAACATCGCGGCAGGCCCATAAAAGAGGAGATAGACTTCATTTTCTATTTCCGTTTGTTGACTGTGGTTTTATCCAGTGGTACAAGTGGAGCTGGTGTAATGCATTGATAATAAATTGTAAATCATAAACGGGTTGGTCATGCCATGGCTTTAACGTGATTTATTTTTGTGATGACAAGTTGCTGGGTGGAGTTAGATGGAAGATGTTACTGATATGTTTATGTTGTCATCTGTCGAATTACTGTTATTTTAACAAAGGAGTATGTGGTGGCAGATTCACCAGAAGAATTATTAAATCTATGGTACGAAAAAGTACGTCGAGGTCAAAAAGCTCAATATGCAGCAGCGAATCGAGCTCGTAGGATGTATTTTTGGCTAGGAATACCTACCGCACTTTTTTCGGCTTTAGCTAGTGCTTTTATTTTTTCAGGTATCGAGACGCTTGAAATTGGTCTTCCTATGGTTGTATCAATTCTTAGTCTCTTGGCGAGCATATTTGCTAGCATCCAAACATTTCTTGGCCCAAGCAACATTAATGAACATGAAAAAGCTGCGAAGAGTTTTGGTGAGCTGAAACGTCGAGCACAATTAGCTAAAGCGTGCCACCCAGCAGATATGAGTAAATGGCTTGATGAGTTTAAAAAGGATTGGGATAGGGCATCGGAGCTATCACCATTGTCCCCAAGTCCATTATTTTCAAATGATTCACAGTAATATTTACATGCCAAACGTTTGAAGAGATACATCCAACGTGTAGCATTTTGATGCTACGTTGGTTTATTGGCCAAGGTTGTATACGGTGGCATAGTTATTGTTCTGCTTATATTTTAACAGTAAGTTATGTGCAAGGAGGAACATTGGAGGCTAATTTTCAAGAGATAAGAGTAGGAAAAGAAAAGGCAGAGAAATACGTAATCCAAATTTGGAAGGAGCTTAACCTACCTAAGATTAACAAAAAGTATCTATATAGTGAGATAATCATCAATCAGAAATTAGCTGATGCATTTATCATCGATTTGAAGGGGGAGATAGACTGTGTTAGGAAAAATGGTAAGGCAAATGTCCTGCAACAAATGCTAGATCAGAATGACAGATTTCTAAGTTCGCCAATATCTATCGCAATAATGGGGGATGATACAGGGGTACAGATTGATCTTGGTGCCAAGTACGTAAGTCACTCCGAAAATGTAAAGGTCCCCGGAGGTATTGAGTCTCCAGAAATCTCTTTTGCTGATGATATTACGCATTATCGAAAGGAAGCATATAAAGCAATTTTATCTGACGATTTTTCAAGTTTAACGAGGGCTTACCGTTCATACCTACAATGTGCAGTATCTTTAGTTGATTGCTTTTTGCATAAATACACATTTCACGTGAATGAATTGGTTTCTAATTCAAAAGAGTTCATAAATCTGGTGACACTAAATTCCCAAGCACCTCTTGAGGATAGGCTTGATGCTTGGGTTACAACATTCGCAGCCCATAAACATAAAGAATTCAAATCATCGAAGTATCGCTCTAAATTTATTGAGTTAAAAAGCAAGCGGAATGGGATAGTTCATCCAACACATCCTATGTATAGTTATAATGTTAAAGATATGGTGAAATTCCTAAATTATGCCCCTGATGCAATTGGTGGCCTATTGGGACAATTACGTGGCTTCGCAGAAACAACTGACAAAATTGGTTTCATTCAGCAGATGAAATCAGAGCCACTTATACAACTAAGGTCACGAGTTTAAAATTCATTTGAGAGAGGCTCCCAACGCTCGCTTTTAGATTTAAGAAGCAATGGTTTATATAAAGTGGTTGCGTTGCGCACCCTTTAATACAGCCTTAAGTGTTTAAGACGAGTGTATATGTTTGAAAGAGTTTTTTAATTAAGAGGATTTAAGCAGCGCCATTATTCAAATACGTGAGTTCTCGGGCCAATAGTAAACAATGTTGGATATTTCAGGCTATAGCTGCTGCAAAAATCAGGGAGCCATGGCTCCCTAATCGCGACACACGGGGTGATAAATCAGCCGATGGCGGGTGCCAGTTGCCCGTTGGCGTGCTGCAGGCGTCCTTGGTTACGGCGCTGATAGCGCCAGGCCAGCAGTAGCGGCATACCGAGCAGCAGCTGGGCGGCCAGCGGGATCTCCTCGATGGGGGCGGCCAGTGCCCCTTCCGGAATAATGCCCCCCTCAATTTCGGCCGCCAGTTTGAGCTCCAGCGCATTGCCAAAGTCGGCGAAGGTGGTGGCATTGATGACAAATGCATCCTGACCGCCCGCCACGTTCTCCACATACCACTCTTGCAACACCCCATCGGCATAGTCCTGACCTATGGTGATGCCGTTGATGGTATCGATGCCGGAGGCGAGCAGTTGATCCCGCACGGTGGCGGTATCCAGCCCTGCGTTCTGGATACCGTCACCCGACACATCCATCACCTGGCGGGCGGCGGTGAAGTCGTTGGTATCAAACTGCAAGCCACCAAAGGCCATGGCCGAACCGGGTGCCGTCATCCCCGCATAGGGGCGGACCAGGGCATCAAGGGTGGCGGCGAAGTTGTTGATGGAGGTCATGTCGTAGAGGTGGAACCAGTCGGTCATCACGCTCTGCTGGGTCGAGCCGCTCCACATGATCATCTGTACCGCAATTGACCCCAGCTTGCCGCCACTGGTGTCGAGGATGGCGCTCTGTACATCCTGACTGTAAAAGGCGTCCACATAGCCCTGTAATTGCAGATTGAATTCCGATGAACTGACACTGCCCGACACATCCATCAGCAGTTGCAGTTCGGTATCGACTTCGGTCAAGGCGTATGCGGGGGAGGTGACCAACAACATCCCCAGCAGCCCTGCCAACGGTTTGAGTTTCATTGCTCACTCCTTCTCCCTGGCGCTAGTGCCAGCAGGGGGAATGAATAAAGCGTGCCAGCTTTGTTGCATCCTCTGACTTGGCTTGATCCGGGTGAGGTCGGGCAGGCATGGAACTTGCGACAGCGGTCAAAAGCGCTGATAACCGGCAGGAGTTGCGATGGAGATCCGTCCCTGGCAGTGGGCACCCAACTGGCTGCTACTTGGTTTGGCCAATCAGTGGGGCATGGTATGGCTCAATATGGGTCACTTCAACCTGCTGGTAGTGTTGCTGATTGCTATCTGGTGGCAAATTGCATCGCGGGTTGCACCGAGCTGGCACCCGCACCCACTGGCGCTCGCCCTCTTTATCCTGCTGATCCTGATCCCCAGCGCCAGTTGCAAGGCGCTGGCCTGTCTGTTGCTGGTGGCCTCGCTATGGCGCCGTCATCAGAGTGGCGATGAGCGGGCGGTGTTGCAGATTGTGCTCGCCTTTACTGTGGCGGTGTTGTGGGGGCAGCAGGTGTTTGCCCTGCTCTCCGGCCCTGTGCTGGCGCTCGATGCCTGGGGGGTGGGCCAGTGGTTGCAACTGCTGGGCTGGGAGACTCGCCTTGATGGCAATCGCATCGAGCGGTTGGGGGGGCATGCTCTGATCGTGCTCAAGGGGTGCTCCTCGTTTTCACAACTCTATCTGGTGGTGCTCTCCTGGCTGGTCTCCTGCTGCTGGCTGGCGCCGGAGCGCCCACTCTACCGGCAGTGGTCCATGTTGCTGCTGGTTTGCCTGCTCTATATCGGGGCCAATCAGCTGCGGCTGGTGCTGATGAGCCTGGATCTGCGCTGGTATGGCTGGCTGCATACCGGCTCGCTGGCCCAGCTCTACCAGTGGGCCATCATGTTGCTGGTGATGACCATCTTGTTTCTAAGGGGGCGCCGTGATGCGCCTGTCTAAGGGATATCTGCGGTTGGTGGCGTTATCAGAGCCGGGTGGTCAATATGATGTTGCTGGTGATGACCATTCTCTTTATCCGGGGACGCCGTGATGCATCTATCTAGGGGATATCTGTTGCTGTTGCTGGTGGCGCTGCTCAGTGCTGCCGCCATGGGCTGGCGTTATCAGAACCGGGCAGTTAACGAGGGGGCCAAGCCCATGCTCCTGGAGCTGGTCCAGATGGGCTGGCGCTTGCGGGTGGCTACGCCGGTATTGGGCGGCACCTATGTCAGCTATCAGCTGGCCCATCCCCGCTGTGATGGTCTGCTGCAGGCCATGCTGGTGGCGCCGGATAGCGAGGCGATGTCAGTGACGCTGGCGGGTGAAGGGATGAGCCAAGGGGTGATGTTTTTAGGCGAGCTGCACCAGAGCCCGCCGCTGCTCTCTTACCGTCTGACCCAGGGTTGGCGCAAATTGTGGGGGCTGGCCCCTTATCCCCTCTATCGGGTGGCCTTGCCGACTTCTTGCATTGACCTTATTGCGCCGCCGCTGGGGTGACCGACCCCGGTTCACCGTTTGGCAGAATTCGGATCAGCAAGGTATTGGGGGCCAGCATGGGGTCATAGCGGGGCTCCAGCTCAATGGCGCGAGAGCCCAGCAAGCGGGTGAGTGCGGTTAGCCGCACGCTCGCTATCCGCGCACTCTCCAGCATGTCGGTTTGCAGCCCGGGGCCGCTTACCAGCGCAATTCGGGCCGGATCCTTGCGTCCTAAAAACTGATGCAGCTGCTGCTCCTGATCCGCTGGCAGTTGTGTCTCCGCTTGCTGGTACTGCAGTTGCAGCTGGGGCTGTTCGGCCAGCTGCTGTTCCCGCAACTGGTTGAGGATCGGCAGGGTCTCATTGACCGGCTCCTGACGGGCGCAACCGGTGAGGATCAGCAGCGGCAGCATCAGGGGCAACAGGTGGCGCAGGGCGCTGTCTTTTGCTGTGGAGCGGGGAATCTGGTTGGCCATACGCAGTCACTTCAGGAGGATGAGTTGGCACCAGTTTGCAATGTTTTCAATCCCTTGGCCAGTTGTTCAATCTCGCGGCGCCACTGGATCCAGGCGGCAGAGGGCAGTTGCTCTGCCACCTGCCAGCGGGTCGGCAGCTGATCCCGCAGGCGCTCCAGCAGCAGGGCGGCCTCTACTTGATAGCGGGCCTCCTGCTCCAGCCAGGCGAGCCAGCGCAGATCTTCGATGGCTTGCTGCAACAGCAACAGATCGTGGGAGAGGCGGTGCGCCTCGCAGGCTTGCGGGCCGAGCAGCATAAAGTCGCTCTCCCGCCCGTCGGTGGGGTCATAAGGCAGGGCGGTGGGCATGCGGCCATGCCACTGTAAATAGCCCTCGGCGCCGCTTTGCCACAGATAGAAGCCGGCGGCTCTCGGGGTGCCCAGATTGTAAAACCAGGGGGTGACCTTGTGCTGGCGTACCCGCGCCACATCGGCCTTGTCGGCGCCAAAACCTGCGTTGATCAGGGCAATCTCCACCTCTGCCAGCAGACCAACCTGACCCGGATGATTGAAGTGGCCCGCACGGATCACCGCCGGATCCCGCCGTTTCATCTCCCGCGCCAGGGTGGTGATGGCGGGCAGGGTGGCGAGATCGGGCTCATCAAACAGGCTCCATGCCAGCGGGGGCAAGCCGCTGGCGGTCAGCCCCTGTTGCCGGGCCTGCCACTGATCAAGCTGGCTGGCAGGGTCTCCCCCCCAGCGTTTGAGCGGGGTATAGGCCAGCAGGGGCGGCACAAAGCCGAGCCCGGCCGCCTCTCCCATGATCTCCCGCATCCCCGCTTCATCCTGTGGCAGGGCGGGTGAAAGGCCACTGATCCCCAGCTTGGCGAGCCGCGCCAGATCGCAGCGACTGGCCGCGGCGATCTGCTCTTTTAGCGCCTCGGGGTCGGGGCTCAGCCAGTTGAGATAGGGGGGCGCTTCGACATAGATGCCGACCGGCTTGCTGGCCGCGGGCAGGGTCAGCGGCAGCACCTCGATAGTCAGTGGCAGCTGCACCAGTTGCTGTTGGCTGAGCAGCTGAATATTGCCGAGATAGCGCCCCGCCGGCGCATCGCGTGGGACGGTGATCTGCAGCACCAGACGCCGTGTCACTCCTGCCAGCAGGGTGAGCCCGGCGACCCCCTCGACCAGCTCCTGATCCGAGGGAGCCAGCAGGGTGCCGCTCGCCTGCGGGCGAACCAGATGCCACTTGCCGTAATAGGGGGTCAGCGCCAGCGGCGATCCTGCCTGCTCGGGGGGCTGGATCACCAGCAAAGGGGCCGGATCGTCGGTGGTGGCGTGGATGGCAAACTCCATCAGCAGCTGGCTGCCACGGGCGGCCAGCACCGGTTGTGCAGCCTGCTTCAACGCATCGGCCGCAGATAGCGGGGCGATCTGCAGGGTGGGGGCGGCATCCGTAATCGGCGTGAGGCTCAGTTGCTGAGAAGCAGGGGCTGGGGTTGGGGAATAGGGGGCCAGAGTCCACTTTTCCAAAAACAGCTGGCGCTGCTTGGTCAGCACGCTTGCGGTAGCGTCGGCCAATACGGCGCGATCTTTTCCACTATTCGGGAGCGCCTCTTTGCTGGTGGGGGCCGGATAGGGGGCAAGCAGCAGTCCCGCCAGGTACTTGGCATCCGGTGAGTGACCTACCAGTGTGATAGTGAGCGGGCCGCCGGGGTGGTTCAGGGTGACATGGACCGGGCCGCCCTGTCGTGCCCCGAACAGCTGCCAGGGATCCGGGTTTGGCAGTGCCTCGCGGGATTGTCCCGCCAGATAGCGCTGCGTTAGCCACTCCTGCGGTTGCCACTGCTCGGCCCAGATGGGCTCGCCATTGACCAGTACGCTGCGCTCGAAGGGGTGGGGCAGGTACTCCCACTCGCCGGGGTCATCGAGCCAGAGGGTGAGCTGGTAGCGCCCCTTGGCCAGGTCCAGTCGCACTCCGTCGAGATTGCGCAGCCCATCGCGAACCAGGGCATCGCCGGAGGGGCGCAAGATGGGTGTGGGATGGCCAATCAGCCGGGGATCTCCCGGACTCAGGGCCTCAAAGCCGGTAAATCGGGGCGCGGCGGCTGCCCCCAGATCCAGCGCAATGGTGCCCGCAGGCAGAGTCAGACCGGGCTCCCAGTACCAGCGGTGAATGGTCAGCGAGGGGGCGTTATCGGCCATAAAGAGATAGAGCTTGGTGAGTTTGTCCAGCGCCAGCGCTCTGGGTTGGCTGGTGCGCCACTCGCTCAAGGCAAAGCGCTGGGTGAAGGGGCCGGGTGCGACAATCCGCTCCAGATTGACCCGGCTGCGGTAGTTGACCGAGGCCTCATCGTCGATACGCAGGATCAGGGTTTGCGGGCGGGCGCTGGGGTTATGGCCCTCGATCACCAGTTCATCATCGCTCCCTATTGGCCAGTTGTAGGTGCTCAGATCGAGCCGCTGGGGTGTCTGGTTACCTGTCATGGGCAGCGGGGTCTGCCCCTCCAGCCGGGTCGCGGCCATTGCTGCATGGCAGCAGAGCAGGATAACCAGCCAGAGCTCTCTGCTCATCCGACCAGCCCCTTCAACCAGTTGTTCAGCTCGGCAGCCTTGTGATCCCAGCTTTGCAGGGCAACCTGCTGCTGGCGCGTGTGGCGCCCTTCGCTGCGGGTGAGCCCCTCCCAGCCACTCTCCTGAAACCAGCCCGGATTGGATTGATCAAAGGCGGCCCGATTGATGGCCTGGGCCAGGCTCTCCCCATCGTGGGGGAGCTGGATCTGATCCCGATAGCCATCGAGAGCCGGAAAATCGGTGCTGACGATGGGGCGCCCTGCGGCCAGATATTCGCGCAATTTCAATGGATTGCAGGCACGGATCTGGGCGTTGTCGACAAAGGGCAGCAGGCTCACCTGCCAGTGCTGGGCATAGGCTGCCAGTGTGTGATGGGGACGGGGCCCCAACAGATGGATATTGGGGAGCCCCTTGAGGGGGGAGATATCGGTCTGGACCGGGCCAATCAGCACCAGATCCCAGTGGGGCAGGGCGGCGGCCGTCTCTGCCAGAAGGGGAATATCAATCCAGTCGCTCAGGCTGCCGTAAAATCCGGCAATGGGACGGCCGGAGGGGAGATCCGCCGGGCGCTCTCTGGGGGGCATAAACAGCTCGAGATCCACGCCGTGGCTGAGGAGTCGGGTTTTATGGGGGGGAAAGCGGCTGGCCAGCGCGGGGCTGGCGGCCAGAATGAGATCGGCTTTTTCCACCAGTCGGGCCTCGCAGTGAGCGATGGCCTGATGATCCACCCCTGCCAGCGCCGAGAAGTCATCGCCGCAGTAGTAGATGACCGCCCGCTCTTCGAGCTTGCCAATCAGATCGACGGCGCTGGGCAGGGAGATCCAGAGCAAGGGGCGATCCAGCTCGGGCAGCTGACGCCGGATCTGCGCCGCCAGCCAGTGGCCATTGATCTTGCCCGCCAGCCGACTGCTGTGCAGCGGTAAGGCGAGCGGCGGCAGAACCCGGGGGCTGTTGACCTCTGATGGCGCAACCGACTGGCCGCCAGCATGGCGCGCGCCGCGCAGCACGGCCCCCAGTTTGCGGACGATGCGGGTGAGATCATGAAGGGTAAAGCGGGGGCAGCGCATGCCGATGGAGTTGACCCAGAGCACTTGATAATCGGGCAACAGACGCTTGATCAGGTGTTGGGTGCTGGAGGGGTGCTGGCCCCAATCCTCGCCCAGCACCACCAGTTGCGGCAGTGAGTGTGGTTTCATGCAAGGGTCTCCGAGGCGTGTGCGAGGTCGCTGTGATCCTGTGGTTGCAAGGGGCGCAGTACGGTAGCCGGTACACCCGCTGCCAGCACACCTGCAGGCAGATCCCGGGTGACGACGCTGCCTGCGGCGACAATGGTACCGGCGCCTATGGTGACACCGGCCATCACCATCACCCCGGTGCCGAGCCAGACATCCTGCTCCAGCACAATGGCCCCCACCTGTTCATCGCGATCCGGCAGGCCCCGGGCGCGATCGCGGGCGTTGATCGGGTGCCCCGGGTAGCCCGCCAGAAAGGCGCGGCCAGCAATTCTGACGTTATCCCCCAGCACTATCTTGCTGCCCACCGCCAGGGTGGTCTGCCAGCCAATGCCGACATTGCGGCCAATCACCAGCCTTGGTGTCTGGCTCGATGCCCGGCCGCTGATGGTCATGGCGGCGCTGAGGCGGCAGTCGGCACCAATTTCGATGGTGACCGGACCGCTGATATAGGGGATGCCGCCATAGAGATAGAGGCGCGGGGCGGGGGCCGTGAGGCGAGATTGAAACAAGGGGGTCCACCAGAGGGTGCGGGTCAGGGTCGCCAGCGCGTTGCTGCCCAGCAGATAGAGCCGATAAAGCAGCCGGTGCAGGGGAGGGATCACTGGGCATGACCAGTGGCGGGCACTTTTGGCCAGTCGCCATACCCGGCGGGCCAGTGGCGTCTCCCCCTGTTTGGCCCAGCTTTTCATCCGGTGCAGGTTGATGGTGTTCATGGCGGCCTCTCCCTCTGGTGCAGTCCGTTGCTCGCTATGCAGAAAGCAGGGATCGGGCCAACAGGACGACCCCAGCTAGATCGGGCCAAATGGGGCTAAGAGGAGGGGCAGATTGCGCCGGTCGGTGCAATTTGCAGCCAGCGTTGTGCAAAACGCAAATGCCAGTCTCATTCTGGGCTTGTTCAGGCCGGTTAAGCCGCACAGAGGGACTATCGCTTCAGGGCGGGAGTGAGTGGCGTGGGCTTTGCATTAGCGGTAGCTGACCCGAAGCGGGATGCTTCGGGAGGCTGGGAGGCCCTATGAAACTTGGTGTAAACCAGATTGCCATGCTCTATTACGCCGGCGGCTTGCTCCTGATGAAGGGGATCTCCCTGCTGATGTTGCCGGTGCTGACCCATCAGCTGCTCCCTCGTGAATACGGTCAGCTGGAGGTGCTGCTCACCCTTATCAATCTGGGCTCCCTGATCCTTGGCTTCGGGCTGGTGGATGCCCTCTACCGCTTTGCCGGACTGGCGAAAGATGAGCAGGAGCGCCAGCAGGTGGTGGCCCGCATGTTTGGGCTGGTCTGGCTGATCGCCCTGGCCAGTCTGGTGCTGCTCTGGCTGTTGGCACCTGTGGTGCAAGCCTGGCTGCCGGTGGAAACCCGTCTTGCGGATGTGCGCTGGGTGCTTTGCGCCCTGCCGTTTGAAGGGGTGATCGGCGTGCCACTTGCATGGCTGCGGATGCGCAATCAGGCCCGGCTCTTTTTCGTGGCGACCGCAGGCAAGGCGGTGATCCAGTCGGTGCTGACCGGCTGGTGGCTTTGGCTCGGCTGGGGCGTGAGCGGGGTGCTGGCTTCCGGCACCCTGACCTGCGTTGCACTGGCGTTGCTGCTGAGCCTCTGGCAATGGCGAGATAGCGGGATCCGCTTTGACTGGGAGCACTATCGGCCGCTGCTGCGCTATGGATTGCCCCTGGTGGTGAGCGGGCTGGCAGGCTTTGCCCTGAGCGGACTGGATCGCTGGCTGCTGGCCGATGTGGTGGGTGAGGCGCTGCTTGCCTACTACGCGGTGGCGGGCAAGCTGGCGCTGGCAGTGGGGTTGTTGCTGCAACCCTTTGCCCTCTGGTGGTATCCCCGCCGTTTCATGCTGCTGCGCGAGCCGGATGGACTGCGGCTCAATGCCCACTACAGCGTGATGGGGTCGGTACTGGGGTTTGTTACCGCTGGGATTGTCGGGCTCACTGCTCCCTTGCTTATTCGCTGGCTGACCCCGGAGAGCTATCACGGGGCGATCGCCTACATTCCGCTGCTGGTGCTGGGCATGGCGGTGCGCAATGTTTCGGACTTGCTCAATGTCGGCTGCTTTAGCGGCGAGAAGAGCAATGCCCAGATGGTGATCAATCTGGGCTGCAGCGCCCTTGGGGTAGCAGGCTTTCTGCTCGCCATCCCCCCCTTCGGGGTTGCCGGGGTGATCTGGACTCTGCTGCTGGTCTATCTGGTGCGGGCGCTGGCCTTTTATCTGGTGAGCCAGCGGTTGCTGCCGCTGCCGTATCGCCTCTCGACCCTCTGGGCCAGTTCGCTTGGGGCGCTGGCGATGGTCTGGCTCGGCCAATGGTGGGCAGGATCATGGCTCGTCTAACGCCGGCCATCTGGGCAAGCGCCATCTGTCTGGTGCTGGCTCTGCTCTGGTGGCGGCTGCCCCATCCTTTGCTGCTGCCGGTGCTCGGCCTTGCCATTCCCGCCATCTGGTTTGCCCTGCGCTGGCCCTTCTTGATGGTGCTGGGGTTTGTCACCTTCTCCTTTTTTCGGCTGCATGAGGTGTTCCCCCAGCTCTATCCCCTCAAGATCCCGCTGCTCTTCTCGCTGGCCGCCATCGGCGCGCTGGTCTGGCACATTTTGCTGACCGGCCGGATCAAGCCCTACTGGAGTCCAGCCCTGAGCTGGCTGACTGCCGTCTTTGTGATGGTCTCCATCGGTGTGCTGTTTGCCAGCAACCGGGGCGAGGCGATCGCCACCTGGACCGGCAGCTACAGCAAGATCTATCTGATGACCCTGGCGACCGCCTGGCTGGTGCGCACCCCGGGGGATTTTGCGCTGGCGGTGCGCACCTTCGTGGTAGCGGGCTGTCTGGTGGCGCTGGTGGCCCTCTACAACAAGGCGAGCGGGATCGGGCTGGTGGAGGGCACCCGGGTGACCATAGGGCGCGAGCTGGGCTCTGTGCTGGGGGATCCCAACGATCTGGCGCTGGTGCTGCTCTTTCCTGCCGGCTTTTCATTGAGCTTGCTGCTCAATCAGGGCAATGGGGTGGGGGGGCGTTTGCTGGGGGGGCTTGGCTTTGCGCTGACCGCCGCCGCCATTATCGCCACCCAGAGCCGCGGTGGTCTGCTGGGTATCTGCGCCGTTGGTGGCCTGTTTGCCTGGCAGCGGGTGCAGTCGAAAATCCTGTTGATTTCGCTGGGGATGGTCGCGCTGCTGGTGCTCTTTGCCGCCGCCGGGATCAGCGACCGGGCATCTGGCGGCGCCGCCGAGAGCGGGGTCGATGCCTCGGCCATGGGGCGGATCTACGCCTGGCAAGCGGCCTGGGGCATGGCGCTGGGCCATCCGCTGGTGGGGGTGGGCTTGTCCAATTTCTATTACAACTATTTCTTCTACAGCCCCCATTGGGATGGACTGAATCATGCGGTGCACTCCACCTGGTTCGGGGTGCTGGCTGAAACCGGCTTTGTCGGGCTGGCGCTGTTTATCGGCATGGTGACGGTGACCCTGCGCAGTTGCTGGCGTTGCCAGCTTGCTGGCATGCCTCCTGCAGTGATCACGGCGATGCAGGGGGTGATGGCCAGCATGGTGGGGTTTGTGATTTCGGGATCCTTCCTGACCCAAGGGTTTACCTGGCCCATCTATCTGGAGTTGGCGCTGGCCGTCGCCGCCATCAAGTACGTGCAGCAGGCGGCCACAGAGGTAAAGGCCACCGCTGAGGATCATCAGGAGGCAACCCGGTTGCCGGCAGTGCCACCAAAGGGAGCAAGAGGATGAACGCAACCCCTGTTTTGCTGGTTCACTACGGAGAGGACTGGATCCGCGGCAGCGAACGCTGCCTGCTGGATCTGCTGGCTCACCTCGATCGCAGCCGGTTTACGCCGTTGCTCTGGTGCAATAGCCCGACGCTGGCGGCAGAGGCGGCCCCCCTCGGGATAGAAACCATGGTCGAGCCGTTCAGCCTGCTGCTGGGATGGCAGGCGCCACGTTTTGATCTTGCTGCCCATCGGCGCCTCTCCCGGCGAGCCAGAGAGCTCATCACCGAGCGGCAGATTGGGCTGGTACACGCCAACAGTGCGGCCCCTTGTCAGTGGCTGGTGGGGGTCTGTCGGGCGTTGCAGGTACCGCTGGTGTGCCACCTCCATGCCCGTTACCAGCCCAGAGACAGATTCAGCCTGCGGGTTCATCAGGCAAGCGTGCTGATCGGGGTGAGCGAACCGGTGTTGACCGGTTGGCGCCAGGATGGCTGTGCGGCCGAGCGGTTGATCCGGGTACCCAACGGGGTGGATGCCGCTCGCCTGAATGGCGGTGCTCACTGGCCGGTCGTCGGCATGCTGGGCTTGCCCCCGGGGGATATGATCATCGCAACCGTCGGCTCATTGATCAAACGCAAGGGGATTGATCTGTTGATCCGCTCGCTGGCTGCCCTGATGGCATCGGGGGAGGAGGCCCAGTTGCTGATCATTGGCAGCGGTCCGGAGCGGGAAGCATTGATGGTGTTGGCTGTCGAGCTCGGGGTGGCCGAGCGGGTCCACTTTTTGGGCGAGCGGCCGGACAGTGCCGCTATCTTGCGGGGCGGGGTGGATCTGCTGGTCTCCGGAGCCCGTGAGGAGGTGTTTGGTCTGACGTTGGCGGAGGCGGGCATGTTGGGGCTCCCGGTCAGTGCCTATCGGGTGGGCGGCATTCCGGAAGTTGTGGAAGAGGGGGTGACCGGCTTGCTGGCAACCCCGGGGGATTGGGCCGAGATGGCTGATCACTGGCGGCAATTGAGCAATCCGCAGCGCCGATGTGCGATGGGGCGGGCCGCTAAGTTGCGTGCCGCACAGCTGTTCACGGTGGCGCGCTATGTCGACGGGGTCACGGCGGTGTGGGACGCCGCGTTGGCTGGTCGTTGGCACGCCACGGCCTCCACACCCTTCCGACCACTCATTCACTGGGCGGGGCAGCGACTCCTTGCCAGAGGTCGCAATATGCTGGCGAGTGGGATGGCAAGAGTGGCGCAAAAAGTGCAACTGGGGTTTGGCCGCCGCAAGGTGCCAGAGTAAGGGAGCAGCAAGATGAGCATGCAAACTGAGACGGTGTTCGGAAAGGTCATCGTTGTGGATCCCATCCCGTTTCGCGGTGGCTCCAAGGTTGCGACCGAAGTGCTGCTCGATGAGTTGGCCAAACGGATGCCCGGGCTCACATGCCATGTGTTGACCCAGGATCCCGACTCCTGGCCCCGTAGCCAACATCACCCCCTTTGGCTGCCCCACATATTGAAGGGGCGGGAGTCCGGCATCGGCTATCTGCTCAAACAGGGGTGGCAGACCCTGCTCATCCTCTGGCTGGTGTTGCGTTTGGGGGAGGTGAAGTGCCTGGTGGCGGCGTCAGGGCCGGGGGTGGATCTCTGCTGTTACTGGGCGGCCCGCTGGTTGCGGTGCCGGGTGGTTCAGCTGATCCATGGCCCTGTGGGGTGCTCGGGGCTCTCTGCCAGGGCCTTGCAACGGGCGAATTTTGTGTTTTATCTCGAATCAACGCGCAGCTCCCTGGCGGCATTGCTGGCCCGGCTTGGCGAGACCGAGTTCCCGTCACACTGGCAGCCATTTACCAATGGTTTGAGCGAGATTGATTGGCCCAAAGCGACCCTGGGGGGGCCTCGTATTTTGTGGGCGGCCTCGTTGCTACGCTGGAAGGGGCTGGAGACCATGCTGGCCGCCCATCAACTGATCCCTGACGCTCGCCCCGAGTTGATGGTGTGCTATCTGCAGCCCAAGGGCACGCTGCAACCCTGCAGCCAGCCCCAGCCACAACTGCCAGACACCTATTGGTATGCCAACCCCGCCAATCTTGACGAGATCCGATCTCAATGCGGCATTTTTGTCTCCACCAGTCATCAGGAACCGTTTGGCCTCTCCATTCTGGAGGCCATGGCGGCAGGATTATGCGTAGTGATCCCGGCCGATGGCGCCTGGTGGGATCGACATCTCACCGATGACGTGAATTGCCGTAAATATCAGCCAAACGATCCCGGCGATCTGGCGCGGGTGCTGGCCAGCCTCAATGCCATGCCCGACGTGGTCAAGCGACTTGGCCATCATGCCCGCCTGCATGCCATGGTCCATTACAACGCGGCAGATACCTATCAAAGCACACTGGATCAGTGGGAAGGTATGTTGCGATGGGATGCGTTGAGCCTTGCCGTGCATGGTTAGCGCGCAGTGGTTCCCCACGGGGAGGATGGGGGCGTATGAGGGACTTATGGTCAGACTGGTTGCGGGAGGCTGGGTGACTCCGCCACTCTGATGCAGTTACGGCCGGATGATTTGGCGGTGTAGAGCGCAGTATCAGCCAGTTTTACCAGTTCAGACGGCTGCCAGTGACTCGATGGTCTGAGGCAGGCAACACCCATGCTAACTGTCACCAGACCGGTGGCATTTTGTGCGTGTGGCTGCGCGAGTGCAAAAATCAGCCGCTGGATATGTTGGGCAATTTCATAGGCGGATTGACGCTCGACATGTGGCAGCAGGATGACAAACTCCTCTCCCCCGTAGCGGGCCACCAACTCCCCCGAGCGGCGCCCGGATTGCGCCAGGGTATGGGCCAGCAATCGAAGGCACTCGTCACCGGCAACGTGGCCATAGAGGTCGTTGAACTGCTTGAAATGATCGATGTCGAGCATGATGAGCGCAATCGGCATCTCTGTCTGAATACAGTGTTCCCAGGCCTGGTTCAATGAGTTGTCAAATAGACGACGGTTGCCGATATTGGTTAGCCCGTCGGTATTGCTGAGCCCTTCCAGTTTCCGGTTCGCTTCCGCCAGCTCCTTGGTTCTGAGCTCGATAATGAGTTCCAGCTCATGTTGGCGCTCCTCCAGACTGGTCATCGGGTAAATTTCGCTTTCCCGAGCCGCACTGTAAGGGATGGAGATACTGCTGTGAGCAATTTTCCACGCCATGGCTTCGTGTCGAAAAATCAGCACCAGCCTGGCGGTTCTGCGGGAGAGGATAGGTTCGGATTTCGGTAGATGGATATGGAAGAAGGCGGTGACAGCCACCACATCCGCGGCCAGATCTTGCAGGGTCACATCGAGTATTTCCAGGCGGATCCTGTCCGGGATCTGGGCAAAATCGCGGCGGGTTATCCGTATCCACTCATCCCTATCGGTAACCAGAACATCACTGCTGCCGGCAAAACCGCTGAAATTGTCGCTAAACCGCGTGGTGAGCCGATCATCCCGTGATGAATACAGCTCGATGTACTCATCAAACAGTGAGCGGATCAACGGTTCCCGTTCAGTGGTCATTGCGCTGGGTCCATGTGAAGTAGTCACGTTTTTCAAACGTTCGATTGAACTATAGTCAATTATGTCATTTTAATTGGCTATCTATTTTGATTTTTCTCGTTTTTTTGTTCAATTCCCGCACTTGGCAAGTGTCCGTAGGGCCAGCCAGAAACAAGGCTCCATGGCGTGGTTATCAGAGGCAGTCAGGGGGAGGTTTCTCTCTGCAACTGCGGCCGCTGCGGGCTGCATTTCACGAGCTGAGCATGGCTGTCAACGAGTTAGAGTTCGATCATGCGCTGCTGTTGCTGGAGCCACTGCTCGGCTGATGGTTAACACCCTTATCGTTTGCCATGTTCATCGTCATCCCAACTCATTTTTTGGGGTTGCCATTGAACAAGAATAATTATCATCTATATCGATGGAGATGGAGATGGATATTTACGCCCTGGTTAATTACGCAGGGTGACGTGAAGGTAAATAGTGTGAATGCGTGCGGTAACATCTGTAACTTGGTGAGCGAATGCATCGCGAGTTAAATATGTACACTATGTTGCAGGCAGCCTTCCACCTTGCCTTTTCTCTTACCATTAATTTGAATGCAGATTCACGATGATGCGTAAACATATCCGTGGGTGCGATATTTTACTCACCAGCATCCAAGACAATAAAGAGTGGGGGGAGCGTATTGATATGCATACCTCGGCGGCATCTTTTCATTAAGCTGGGTTATAAACGGCAGGGAGGCCAAGCGGGGTTGTGCTGTGTGGGCTAGCAGTAGAACGTGTCGCACTGAAGCGCAGGTAAAATGTAAACTGAAACCAAGCGACATGCAGGTAAATCGTGCCGTGCAGGCCGTGCTTGCTACCGGTGGCAGCTGGCCGTGAGACCGTTCTGGTGTGGAGAGGCAAGTCAGGAGGTTGTCCCGTGGATGACTGTATGGAATATGCAATGAAATGAGTAAAGATATATTAAATGGATCATTTATGGGTGGGCATCAGTATTGTGAAATGAGCGGTATAGCCAAGACTTCAATCATGTTAATTTGGCTCACAGTGAAAGAGAGGATATGCGGTGATTAATTATTTAATATCCAATTAAGTTCATAAAATTTATTAAGCAGCCAAATATCTCTTTGGGGGTAATTAATTTCGTTTGTGATGTGGCTCGCTATGGAAATAGGGGTAAGCCGGTCGAAGTTGATAGAGATCAATACTGTGATGTGGGTGAGTCCTTAGCATTTCTCCTATTAAGCATTTACCAAACAAGTGCTCACTACGGGAATAAGAAGAATGGTCGAGGATAATTTTTTATCGGCACATGGGATTAATCGCCGTGATTTTATGAAATTGTGTGCCGGGATGGCCGCAACCCTGGGATTAAGTCAGCATGCCGTCGCCAAGATGGCTACCGCGCTCACCAGCCCCGAACGGCCGCCGGTGATCTGGATTGGGGCGCAGGAGTGCACCGGTTGTACCGAATCGCTGCTGCGCGCCACCCACCCCACCATCGAGAACCTGATCCTCAACACCATTTCGCTGGAGTACCACGAGGTACTCTCGGCGGCCTTTGGTCATCAGGCGGAAGAGAACAAGCACAACGCCATCAAGCGCTATAAAGGCAAGTATGTGCTGGTAGTGGATGGCTCCATTCCGCTCAAAGATGGTGGTGTCTACTGCATGGTGGCCGGTGAGCCTATCGTCGACCATATTCGCCGTGCCGCCAGTGATGCCGCTGCCGTCATCGCCATCGGCTCCTGCGCCGCCTGGGGCGGTGTGCCAGCCAGCGGCGGCAACCCGACCGGTGCCGTCAGTCTGGAAGAGGCGCTCGGCAATATCGGCACCCCCATCATCAATATCCCGGGATGCCCGCCCAATCCCCACAACTTCCTCACCACGGTTGCCTACTACATCACCTACGGCAAGCTGCCGGCGCTGGATAGCAAGAAGCGTCCGCTGTTTGCCTATGAGCGGCTGATCCACGAGAACTGCGAGCGCCGTCCGCACTTCGATGCAGGGCGTTTTGCCAAGGAGTTTGGCGATGAGGGCCACCGGCAGGGCTGGTGTCTCTACCACCTGGGCTGCAAAGGGCCGGAGACCTACGGCAACTGCTCGACCCTGGAGTTCTGCGATGTGGGCGGCGGCATCTGGCCGGTCGGCATCGGTCACCCCTGTTATGGCTGCAACGAGCAGGGGGTCGGTTTTAGCAAGGGGATCTTCCAGCTCGCCAAGGTCGAGAACCCGACTCCGAGGGTGGATAAACCAGATGTGAAGATCCAGGAGGGGGGCTATACCTCGCCCACCGCGACTAGCCTGATCGGTGGCGCCCTCGGGGTGCTGGTGGGGGTGAGTATGATGACGGTGCGTGAACTCGGTCGCCAGCAGAAGCGCCACGAAGCCGGGCAGCACCCATCACGGGAGGAGTAACCGTGAACAGACGCAACTTCCTCAAATTTGCCTCCGTCGGTGCGCTGGCGGTGGGCACAGCCGTACCTGGCACCGCACTGGCTGCGGCCAAGAACAAGCCGCCCATTCCCGGCGCGCTCGGCATGCTCTATGACTCCACCCTCTGCGTCGGCTGTCAGGCCTGTGTGGCGGAGTGTCAGCGCCTCAACGGCAACCCGGCCAATCCAGCCGGGGCACAAACCTGGTCCAACAACGACAAGCTGACCCCCTACACCAACAACATCATTCAGGTGTGGAAGAGCGGCACTGGCGAGCACAAGGATCAGCTGGTGGATGGCTACGCCTACATCAAGAAGCAGTGCATGCACTGTGTCGATCCCAACTGCGTCTCTGTCTGTCCGGTGCAGGCTCTTAAAAAAGATCCCAAGACCGGCATCGTTCACTACGACCCGAGCGTCTGCACCGGCTGTCGCTACTGCATGGTGGGCTGCCCGTTCGATGTGCCCAAATATGACTATGACAACCCTTTGGGGGCGATCCACAAGTGCGAGCTCTGCAACCAGCAGGGGCTTGAGCGGATCGATCAGGGCAAGTTGCCCGGCTGTGTCGAGGTGTGCCCCACCGGTGCCGTGATCTTCGGTACCCGCGAGGAGCTGATGGCTGAAGCCAAGCGTCGTCTGCTGGCGACTCCGGGCAGCGAATATGCCTATCCGCGCCAGACCCTCTCTGCCAACGACCCTTACCTGCACGAGGTGCCCAACTACCAGCCTTACGTCTATGGCGAGAAAGAAGGGGGCGGCACCCAGGTGCTGGTGCTGGCCGGGGTGCCCTATACCAAGCTCGACATGCCCGATCTGCCGGAGCTCTCCTCCGGTGCCCGCTCCGAGCATATCCAGCACACCCTCTACAAGGGGATGGTGCTGCCCATGGTGGTGCTGACCGGCCTTTCGGTGCTCATTCGCCGCAACACCAAGAATGGTCACGATCATCATCACGATGATGGCCATGATCAGGGGATTGCGCAGATCAAGGATCAGGGCACCACAAAGGGAGGCAAGGATCATGAGTAATCACAAGGCACATCCCCTCGGAGGCAAGCTGGTCAGCTGGCCTGTGCTGGTGCTGGCCCCCTTTGCCGTGCTGTGCGGCATGTTGATTTTAAAACGCCTCGTCTTCGGGCTGGGCTCGGTCACCGACCTGAATGGCGGCTACCCCTGGGGGCTCTGGATCTCGTTCGATCTCTTGATCGGTACCGGCTTCGCCTGTGGCGGCTGGGCGCTGGCCTGGGCTGTCTATGTGTTCAACCGGGGCGAGTATCACCCGCTGGTGCGACCGGCCCTGCTGGCGAGCCTGTTTGGCTACTCGCTGGGCGGCCTCTCCATCACCATCGACGTGGGGCGTTACTGGAACCTGCCGTACTTCTACCTGCCCGGTCACTTCAACACCTCCTCGGTGCTGTTCGAGACGGCGGTCTGCATGACCATCTATATCGGGGTGATGGCGCTGGAGTTTGCGCCCGTGCTGCTGGAGAAGTTCGGCTGGAAGGCGTCGCTCATTCGCCTCAACAAGATCATGTTCTTCGTGCTGGCGCTGGGGGCTCTGCTGCCCACCATGCACCAATCCTCTATGGGCTCGTTGATGATAGTGGCGGGGGAGAAGATCCATCCGCTCTGGCAAAGCTACGAGTTGCTGCCGGTCTTTTCGCTGCTGACCGCATTTATCATGGGCTTCTCCATCGTGGTATTTGAGGGCTCCTTGGTGCAGGCCGGATTGGCGGGACGGGGCCCCAACGAGAAGTCGCTCTTCTACAAGCTGACCCAGGTGATCGACATCTTCCTGATCCTGTTTGTGGCGCTGCGCTTTGCCGAGATCGTCATCCACGACAAGTCGGAGTATCTCTCCGAGTTCAATCGCTTCTCCATCATGTTCTGGAGCGAGATTGCGCTGATGATCTTCCCGCTGCTGGTGTTCCACTGGGACAAGAGCCGCCGCGATTCGCGCATGTTGTTCCTGGGGGCCCTCAGCATGCTGCTGGGCGCCGCCCTCTGGCGACTGGATTACTCCCTGCTCGCCTTCAACCCCGGCAATGGCTACCACTACTTCCCCTCTGCGGAGGAGGTGCTGATCTCTCTGGGCTTTGTTGCCATCGAGGTGTGTGCCTATTTGCTGTTGATCCGGCTCTTGCCGGTACTGCCATCACTTGAACGTGTTCACCAAGATTATCAGGCCCGAGGGAAAGCCAACGTATGAGCCAACGTATCACCATAGACCCCATCACCCGCATTGAGGGGCACCTGCGTATCGACTGCGAAATCGAAGGCGGAAAAGTGACCAAAGCCTGGTCGTCCGGCACCATGTGGCGCGGGATGGAGGAGATCGTCAAGGGCAACGACCCGCGCGATGCCTGGATGATAGTGCAGCGCATCTGCGGGGTATGTACCTCCATCCACGCCATCGCCTCGGTGCGGGCGGTGGAGAACGCCATCGGCGCCAAGGTGCCGGTCAACGCCCAGTACATCCGCAACCTCATCATCGCGGCCCACAACATCCACGATCACATCGTCCACTTCTATCAGCTCTCCGCGCTGGACTGGGTGGACATCACCGCGGCCCTTGAGGCCAATCCGCAAAAAGCGGCGGACATGCTCAAGGGGGTATCGACCTGGTCCCTCAACAGTGCCGACGAGTTGACCAAGGTGCAGGATAAAATCCGCGCACTGGTGGCCAGCGGCCAGCTCGGCATCTTTGCCAACGGCTACTGGGGTCACAAGGAGATGAAGCTGAGCCCGGAGGTAAACCTCATCGCCGTGGCCCACTACCTGCAGGCGCTGGAGTGCCAGCGCGATGCCAACCGCATTGTCGCCATTCTGGGGGGCAAGAGCCCGCACATCCAGAATCTGGCGGTGGGCGGCGTGGCTAACCCCATCAATCTGGATGCGCCTAGCGTGCTCAACCTGGAGCGGCTGCTCTATGTGAAGAGCTTTATCGACCGGCTCGGCGAGTTTATCGAGCAGGTCTACAAGGTGGATGCCGCCATCATAGCCGCGCACTACCCCGAGTGGCTGAATCTGGGGCAGGGGGCCAAGCACTACCTGAGCGTGCCGGAGCTCCCCACCGACGCCAACGGCGGCAGCTTCCTGATGCCGGGCGGCTATATCGAGAATGGCAATCTGGCGGGATATCGCCCCATCGAGAGCCATCAGGATGGCTGGCTGATGGATGGCATCGCCGAGAGCAACAAGCACGCCTGGTACAAGGATGACGAGCCTCTCAAGCCGTGGGAGGGCAAGACCGAGCCGAACTACACCGGCTGGCAGGATGACGGCAAATACTCCTGGGTCAAATCCCCCACCTTCTACGGCAAGGTGGTGGAGGTGGGGCCGCTCGCAGACCTCTTGGTGAAGCTGGCCGCCAAACACCCGGAGACGGTGGCGCATTTCGATCAGCTGAACGGCATCTACAAGGCGCTCACCGGCTCGGCCATCAAGACCGAACAGCTGCACTCCACCATGGGTCGCATCATCGGTCGCGCGGTGCGTTGCTGCGTGCTCAAAGATACCCTGTCACATCAGTGGAAGGCGCTGGTGGACAACATCGGCAAGGGGGACACCACCGCCTATATCAAGGCCGAGATCCCGGCGGATAAAGAGTTTCGCGGGGTGGGCTTTGAAGAGGCGCCGCGTGGCATGCTCTCCCACTGGATCGTCATCAAGGATGGCAAGATCGAGAACTATCAGGCGGTGGTGCCATCGACCTGGAACTCGGGCCCGCGCAACTTCAACGATGAACCCGGCCCCTACGAGCAGGCGCTGGTGGGCACCCCTGTGGTGGATCCCGCCAAACCGCTGGAGGTGGTGCGCACCGTTCACTCGTTCGACCCCTGCATGTCCTGTGCGGTGCACGTGGTGGATACCCAAAATGGCGAAACGACTCAGGTGAAGGTGTTGTGATGAACATCCTGATCCTGGGCGTCGGCAACCTGCTCTTGAGCGATGAGGCGGTGGGGGTTCGCATCGTCGAGGCGCTGGGGCGCAACTACCGTTTCGCCCCCGGCATCGAGCTGCTCGACGGCGGTACCGCTGGTATGGAGCTGCTCGAAGCGATGGCCAGTCGCGATCACATCATTCTGGCGGATGCGGTGCGCAGCGGTAATCCGCCGGGCACCGTCGTGACCCTGAAGGATGAGGAGATCCCGACCCTGTTTGGCCGCAAGATATCCCCCCATCAGCTGGGACTGGCGGATGTGCTCTCGGCGCTGCACATGACGGGGGAGTCGCCGAAGCGGCTCACTCTGATCGGCATTGAGCCTGAATCCCTCGAACCCCGCATCGGCCTCACCCCAGTGGTGGCAGCTGCCATGGGGGAGGCGACGGATCGGATTTTGACCCTGCTCGCTGCCGTTGGTGCGCCCGCCATTCCGCTCTCTGAGCAGGAGAAAGCTGAACAAGCGCGGGAGGGCCTATGGCGCAATCCTATTTAAGTGAGGTTGATGCTGTGCAGGAGTTTGCCGGTTTTGCCAGCAATCCCGCGCCTCTGCTGGTAGCCCAGTACGAGCGGATCGCTCGTGAAGAGATGCAGGCGCTGCCCTTCTATCACGCCACCATGCCAATCGTTGCGGAGTGCGTGTTGTTTGAAGACCAGTGGCTTGGCTGCGTGCTCACCCCTTGGATGCTGAGCGTGGTGGTGCTGCCGGGGCCGGATCAGCTTTGGCCGGTGCGCAGCAGCAGCGATCGGCTCGCCCTGCAGCTCCCCTGCGGCAACATGACCTTTATGGTGGGTGAATTGCCAGAAAGTGGTCAGCTGCTGGCCTGCTCCCTGATGTCGCCGCTCGATCCCCATCTCGGTGCCGGGGAGGGGCGCTCACTGGTGAGCAGCACCCTCAAGATGCTGCGCTCCTTGCCGGTGCAGCAAGGGGCTGGCGGCGTGGATCTGGGTCGCAGACGGCTATTCGGTGCCCGGCGCGGTCAACCGGCATAGTCGCTAGGTTTCACGCGAAATCAAGTTTAGAATAGGGGGCCATTTTGGCCCCTCACTCCCATGTTAAATCACGCATTCCACCTCTTTTTTGAGTGATGATCCGTGAGTGGTACAAAACAAGAAGGATCCCCATGACTGTTCCACGCAATTCCCTTCGCCATTACGCTAGATCCAGCGCTACCGCCCTGTTGACTCTGCTGCTGGGCACCGTCTCCCACGCGGCGCTGGCCGCTGCCCAACCTGTGCCTGCCGAGCTCAAGCTCGCCATCGGAGCCGAACCCACCGAAGGGTTTGACCCTTTGCTCGGCTGGAGCCACGGCAGCTACCTGCTGCTGCATAGCCCGCTGCTCAAACAGAACGCCGATCTCAGCTGGCAGAATGTGCTTACCCAGTCGGTGACCCCGAGCAAGGATGGCAAGGAGTGGATCATTACCCTCAAGCCTGACCTGAAATTCTCCAACGGCGCGCCGCTCACCGCCGAGGATGTGGCCTTTACCTACAACAGCGCAGCCCAAGGCGGCGGCAAGATCGACATGGGCAACTTTGTCTCGGCCAAGGTGATCTCACCCACCGAAGTTGCCATCACTCTTAGCGCCCCTCAGAGCACTTTCGTCAACGTGCTGGGATCTTTGGGGATAGTGTCGAAGCAGGATTACGACGCAAAAGCGTATGCCCAAAAGCCGGTCGGTGCCGGCCCTTACCGGTTGGTGAGCTTCCTGCCCGGCCAGCAACTGGTGGTAGAGGCGAACCCCTATTACGCCGGCGGCAACAATGACTTCAAACGGCTGGTCTTTGTCTTTATCGATGAAGAGAGCGCCTATGCCGCGGCCCAGAGTAGCCAGCTCGATGTGGTGCGCATTGCCCCGTCACTGGCGCCCACCGTGCCTGCTTCCCTCAAGCTCTGGGTGCGGCCGAGTGTGGAGAACCGTGGCATCGTCTTCCCTATTCCGCCTGCGGGTGGCAAGGATGCCAAGGGTTATCCCATCGGCAACGATGTGACCTCGGATGTAGCGGTGCGCCGCGCCATCAACTACGCCATCGACCGCAAGCTGCTGGCCGACCAGCTGCTGGAAGGACACGCCATCCCCGCCTACAGCGCGGTGGAAGGGTTGCCCTGGCTAAACAAAGCAACTGCCTTCAAGGATGGGAATGCGTCCCATGCCAACGCCCTGCTCGACGAAGCGGGCTGGAAGATGGGCAGTGACGGCATCCGCCACAAGGGCAATCTGCGCGCAGCCTTTACCCTCTGGTACACCAGTGGCGACAGCACCCGCCGGGATCTGGCGGAAGCGGTGCGGGCCATGCTCAAACCCATTGGCCTTGAGGTGAGCCTCAAGTCCGGCAGCTGGGAGCAGGTGGAGCGGGAGATGCACGCCAATCCGGTGCTGATGGGGTGGGGGAGTCTGGATCCCATGGAGCTCTATCACCACTACCAGAGCGGCTCCGGTGGCGTGGAGTTCTACAATCCGGGCTACTACAGCAACCCTGTGGTGGATAGCCACCTCAAGCAGGCGCTGGATGCCCCGAACTGGCAGTCGGCCGTGCCGTTCTGGCAGCAGGTGGAGTGGGATGGCAAAACGGGCGCCGGAGTGCAGGGAGATGCGGCCTGGGCCTGGCTGCTAAACGTGCAGCACACCTATCTCGCCAACCGTTGCATCGATCTTGGCAAGGGGGCGCCGGAAATCCACGGTAGCTGGTCACTCCTCAACAACCTGCAGGATTGGCGGTGGACGTGCCGTTAAGTTCGCCCTTGAGTCATTCAGGTTATTTGTTGCTAAAAGCCCTGCTGCGTCTGGCAGGGCTGTTATGTCTGGTCTCGGTCGCCACCTTTGTGCTGCTGAGTTACTCCCCCATCGACCCCATCAAGGCCTATATCGGCAACGATCTGCTCCATGTGCCGCCGGAGCAGTACGCCCGCATAGCTGCCCGTTGGGGGCTGGATCAGCCGCTCTGGCTGCGCTACTGGCACTGGTTTACCCAGGTGCTGCGGGGGGATCTCGGTTACTCCATGCTCTACAACGCACCGGTGGGTGAAGTCATAGGCCAGCGCTTTGCCGCCTCCTTCCTGCTGCTGGCGGGCGCCTGGCTGCTATCCGGTTTTTTCGGGATTTTGCTGGGCCTCTGCGCCGGTCGCTATCTCAATCGTTGGCCCGATCGCCTTATCTGCCGCTTCGCCTACCTGCTCGCCTCCTTGCCCACCTTCTGGGTCGGCCTCTTGCTGCTCGCCCTGTTTGCGGTGCACTGGCAGCTGTTGCCGGTCTGCTGCGCCTGGACGCCGGGCCTCTCCGCCGATGAGGCAGATTGGGTTATGCGAGTACGCCATCTGCTGCTGCCGGTGACTACCCTGGCGCTGTTCGGGGTGGGCAATATTGCCCTGCATACCCGGGGACGGGTGGCCGAGGTGCTGGAGAGCGACTTTATCCGCTACGCCCGCGCCCAGGGGGATGGCGGCTGGCCCATGCTGCGTTTTCACGTGCTGCGCCATGCCCTGACCCCGGCGCTCTGCCTGCAGTTTGCCTCCCTTGGCGAGCTGATTGGCGGCTCGCTCTTGGCCGAGAAGGTCTTCTCCTACCCGGGGCTCGGCCAGGCCACCGTGGATGCGGGGCTCAGGGGCGATATCCCCTTGCTGATGGGCATAGTGCTTTTCTGCACCCTGCTGGTCTTTATTGGCAACACGGTGGCCAGTTTGCTGCTGGCCCGCATCAATCGGGGCTGGGAGGGTGAGCATGCTGTTTAATCCGCTTCCCTCCATACTACGGCTGGTTTTTGCCCTGCTCGGATTGGCGCTGCTGGCCACTTACGGCTGGAGCCTCTCTCATCAGGATGTGCCGATGGATCTGCTGGCGCGCCAGCAGCCTCCCTCGCTGACCCACTGGTTCGGTACCGATCAGATGGGGCGGGATCTCTGGCTGCGGGCCTTTCAGGGCACCCTCACCAGTCTGGAACTCGGCATCAGCACGGCTCTCTGCAGTGGCCTGCTGGCCATGGTGGCTGCCAGCGTGTCGCTCATTCACCCCAGATGTGATGCGGCGGTGCGAATGGTGATCGACGCCATGCTGGCGCTGCCCCATATGCTGCTCTTGATCCTTATCTGCTTTACCGTGGGGGGCGGTATGCGCGGGGTGATCCTGGCGGTGGCGCTCACCCACTGGCCCAAGTTGGCGCTGATCCTTTGCGCAGAAGCGCGGCGGATCGCCTGCTGCGACTATGTGGTGCTGGCCCGCTGTCAGGGGATGGGAGCGCTGCGTCGCTGGCGCACCCACCTGCTGCCGGGGCTGCTGCCCCAGTGGTTTATCGGCACCCTGCTGATGTTTCCCCATGCGGTGCTGCACAGCGCGGCCTTGAGCTTTCTCGGCTTTGGGCTGGCGGCCCATGAGGCCTCGCTGGGTCTGCTGCTGGCCGATGCGTTGCGTTATCTGGCCGGTGGCGGCTGGTGGTTGGCGCTCTTCCCGGGGCTGATGTTGCTGCTGCTGGTTCTGCTGTTTGATCAGGCTACCCGCGCCTTGCAACAGCTGCTGTGGCACAGGAGTGAACCATGCTGAGTTTTGATCAGGTGACCATAGAGGCAGCCCACTACTCCTGGCTGGGGCGGCGCAGTTGGCAGCCATTGCTGACCGATATCAGCCTGCAACTGGCGCCGGGGGAGATAGTGGCGCTGGTGGGGGGGAGCGGCGAGGGCAAGAGCCTGCTGTTGCAAAGCGCCCTGACCCTGCTGCCGGACAACCTGAGGATGCGCGGCAGCATCTCCCTCGATGGCACACCTCTGTGCGATGCCAGCCGCGCCCGTCTGCGCGGTCACACCCTCTGCTATGTGCCACAGGGAGTAAGCGCCCTCAATCCATTGCTGACGGTGGAGCGCCAGCTGGGGCGTGCGGCACGTCTCTGCGGCCAGAGCGGTTCTCGCGAGCGGCTCGGCGAGCAACTGCTGCGCTACCAGCTGCCCGCGACCACCCTGGACAGATTCCCGCGCCAGCTCTCCGGCGGCATGGCCAAGCGCATTCTGGCCTGCACTGCGGCGCTCGGCGGTGCCCGCTACATTCTGGCGGACGAGATCACCGCCTGGCTCGATGAGGGGTTGGCCTGCCAGCTGCTCGGCCAGTTGCGTGAATTGGCCAATCAGGGCAGCGGCATCCTCTGGGTGACCCACGATTTGGCGCTGGCGGCCCGCTTTGCCGATCGCATCGTGGCGCTGCATCAGGGGCAGGTGAGCGACACCTTGAGCAGCCACCATCTGCGCCAGGGGCAGGGGAGCGAGATGCTCCGCGCCCACTGGCAGGCGCTGCCGGAGTTCAATGCGCTCTTCTCTGTGCCGGAGGTTTACTGATGTTGGAAGTACGAAATCTCACTATCGCCCAGGGGGAACGTCCCCTCTGGCAGGGGTTATCGCTGACGGTGAAAGCGGGGGAGCGGCTCGGCATCTCCGCACCGAGCGGCCATGGCAAGACCACGCTGGGGCGGGTATTGGCCGGTTGGCAACCGGTTGGGGCTGGCGGGCAGATCCTGCTGGATGGGCAGCCAGTACCTGAACAGATAAAAGGTTATAACCCCATCCAGCTGGTGCCCCAGCACCCGGAGCTCACCTTCAATCCCTATCGCACCACCGGGCAGGCGCTGTGGGATGTGTGGCGCCCCGATGACGCCATGCTTGCCCGCTTTATGGTCAAGCCTGAATGGCTTGGTCGTAAACCCGGTCAACTCTCCGGCGGCGAGCTGGCCCGCATCGCGCTGTTGCGCGCCCTCGATCCCCACACTCGTCTGCTGATTGCCGACGAGGTCACCGCCCAGCTGGATCCGCAGATTCAGCGCCAGCTCTGGCGGGAATTGATGGTTGAATGCGAGCAGCGCGGGCTTGGTATGGTCATCTTCAGTCACCAGCAGGCGCTGTTGCGCCAGATCTGCCATCGGGTGCTGCGCTTTGGGGAGATGCAGCCCGTGACTGGTGTATTGGCTGAAAATTCGGCCTGATAGTTAGTTCCCCCTCATCCCCAGCCCTTCTCCCGCAAGGGGAGAAGGGGGCAGACGGTGCCATCTCGCCACGCTCAGGGTTTAGGGTTTGGAAAATCTCGGGGTTTGAAAATATGGCTAGTTGTTATGCTCGAAGCGCCCCTGAGGGGTTTGAGGGCGTCGTATAGCGGCGGCATCCACAAACCGATGCCCTTTCCCTGGGGAGAGGGCCAGGGTGAGGGGATGTGAGTATGAAACGCTGGCCATTCTGTACAGAGAGAACCGTTGGCAAAGCGCGCAGATAAAGAGAGGGAGGCATCAGCCTCCCTCTCTTGTTTTCTACCGTTATCAGCGGCGTTTAACCGGTTGATTTCAAGCACTGGCCAGCCAGTTGAGCCAGGCATCCATCCCTTCACCTGTGGTGGCGCTGACCTGGATCACCTGAATATAGGGGTTGACCCGTTTGGCGTTCTCGATGCAGCGGGCCACGTCAAAGCTGACGTAGGGCAGCAGATCGATCTTGTTGATCACCATCAGCTGGGCGGCGGCGAACATATCCGGATATTTCAGCGGCTTCTCTTCCCCCTCGGTGACGGAGAGGATCGCCACCTTGTACTTCTCGCCGAGATCGAAGCTGGCGGGGCAGACCAGATTGCCCACGTTCTCGATAAAGAGGATGCCCCCTTGATTGGCGGGCAGCTGGTGGCATGCATCGTGAACCATTTTGGCATCCAGATGGCAGCCCTTGCCGGTGTTGATCTGCACGGCAGGGACGCCAGTAGCACGGATGCGATCCGCATCGGCGCTGGTCTGCTGATCCCCTTCGATCACCGCGCAGGGGCGCTTGTCGGCCAGCTGGCGCAGGGTTTCGCACAGCAAAGTGGTTTTGCCTGCCCCCGGGCTAGAGACCAGATTGAGCACCAGCTGGGCCGCTTCGTCGAAGTGTTCGCGGTTGTGGGCGGCCAATGCATTGTTTTTGGCCAGCACATCCATCTCGATGGCGATCAGCTGGCGCTGACCCATGCCGGGCACCGACAATCCCGCTTCCCCTTTGCCATAGTGCAGATCACCCTGCTGATGGTCATGGTCATGGTCATGGTCATGGTCATGGTCATGGTCATGGTCATGGTCATGGTCATGGTCATGGCTGTGATCATGGGAATGGCCGTGGTCATGAGAGTGGGCATGATCATGATGATGGTCGTGGGGGTGATCATGATGGTGCTCATGGGGGTGATCATGACCCTCGTGGCTTATGGGAGCCCGCACCCCGTGGTAGTGGTGATGGACATCTCCCTGATGGTGATAGTGGTGGTGAATGATCAGGGTGCGCGGTGCGCTCTGCTCGTGGTCATGATGGTGATGGGCGTCATGAGCATGATGATGGTCGTGCTCATGACCATGGTGATGTTCATGTTCGTGATGATGCTCATGATTGTGCTCATGGCCGGCGATCCGCGCCTGGCCGCATCCGCATACGCTACACATATCAACTTACCTCGATGTCGGTGATGCGCAGGCTATCACCCTGCGCGACTCGTAATTTGTATCCGCCACACTCGGGACAGGCCTGCCCGCGCTCGGTGAGGGTGACCGTCTGGTTGCAGTCGTAACACCAGGCCTCTGCCGCCTGGTGTTGAAAGTGAAGCTGGGCCCCTTCGACGGCGGTGCCCTTGGCGGCAGCCTCGAAACAGAAGGCAATGGTCTCCGGGTCGACGCAGGAGAAGCTGCCGACCTCGAGCCAGAGGGCGGTCACCTTGGTAAAGCCCCGCTGGGTGGCCTGCTCGGCGGCCAGATCGATGGCGGCCATGGCCAGAGACATTTCGTGCATGGTGGCTCCTTAACCGATATGGGGAGGAGCAGTGACTCCTCCCTGTAATTGACGAAACGGCATGGCTGCTCAACAGATCCGCGGCAGCAGCTCCCCTTGCGGTAGCTCCAGATAGCGGCGGCTGCCCCAGGGGTTGTTCAGGATCACCTTGTGGCGCTCGCTCGCCTGCACCACACCGATCTGGCTGGCAGCGGGGTTGAACTGCCGCAAGATGCCCAGCGCGTCCTGCGCCTGTTCGGCAGGCAGAGCCAGCACCATGGTTCCTTCATTGGCGAGATCATGGGGCTCGAAACCGTAGAGCTCACACAGGCCGCGCACCGGATCACACACCGGAATGGCGGACTCCTCCAGCTCGATGGCAACGCCGGAGGCGCTGCTCCACTCGTTGAGCACGGCGGCGAGGCCACCGCGGGTGGCATCGCGCAGGGCGTGAGGGGTAATGCCCGCTTTTAGCAGCGCTTCGACCTGTGGCCAGAGGGTGGTGCAGTCGCTCTTGAGATCAGATCCGAGTTGCAGGGCGTCACGGGCCATCAGGATGCAGGCGCCGTGGCTGCCGATATCCCGCGACACCAGAATGGCGTCACCGGCCTTGAGATTGCGAACCGAGATGCCCCGGCTCTGCTCAGGCTGCGGGAAGGTACCGACCCCGCTGGTGTTGATAAAGATCTTGTCTGCCGCTCCCTTGGGCACCACCTTGGTGTCGCCGCAGACGATGCGGGCGCCGCTCTTGGCAAGCTCTGCTGCCATCGACTCGACGATGCGGGCCAGATCGGCGTAGGGGAAGCCCTCCTCGATGATAAAGCTGCAGCTCAGATACTCGGGCTTGGCCCCCATCATGGCGAGATCATTGACTGTGCCGGCGATGGCCAGCTTGCCGATATCCCCCCCCTCGAAGAAGAGCGGCGAGACGGTAAAGCTGTCGGTGGTGAAGGCGACGGGGCCGTTCACCGGCAGCAGGGCGGCATCTTCACCGCGCAACAGGATCTCGTTGCCAAAGTGGCGAAAGAAGAGCTGGTTGATCAGCTGGTTCATCTCCACGCCGCCGCCGCCATGGCTTAACTGAATTTCTCTCATTGGATCCCCATATATCGGTAGTAGGCATTGCAGGCCCCTTCGGAGCTGACCATGCAGCTGCCCATGGGCTGGGTCGGGGTGCAGCCCCGGCCAAAGACTTTGCACTGGTTGGGCTTGGCCAGGCCGCGCAGGATATCGGCGCACTGGCACGCCTTGTGGTCATCGATGGGAGTCTGATTGAGCGCGAAGTGACGCTCCGCATCGCGTTTGGCAAACGCATCGCGCAGGCGCAGGGCGGAGGCGTTGATATCCCCGAGGCCCCGCCAGCGAAAGTGCTCGCGGGTCTCGAAAAAGCGCTCGACCAGCCGCTGGGCGGCTTTATTGCCGCTGGCGGTGACGGCGCGGCTGTACTGCACCTCCAGCGCGTAGCGACCCTCCACCTTCTGGCGCACCATCATCAAGAGCGCCTCCATCACATCCACCGGCTCGAAGCCGCTCACCACCACCGGCACCTGATAGCGATCGACGATGGGCAGGTAGATATCGGCGCCGGTGATGACGCTGACGTGGGAGGGGCCGATAAAGGCGTTCACCTTGGCCACCCCGTCGGCCATCACCGCGTGAATGGCGGGGGGCACCAGCACATGGTTGATGTGAAATAGAAGATTCTCGACCCCTTGCTCTTCAGCGGCAGCCAGCAGCGCCGCTGTCATCGGAGTGGAGGTCTCGAAACCGATGGCGAAGAAGACCACGGTTTTTTCCGGGTTCTCTTTGGCGATACGCAGGGCATCGAGGGGGTCATAGACGGGGCGAATATCGCTGCCCTTGGCCCGCTGCTGGGCCAGCGTGCCTTTGGAGCCCGGCACCCGGATCATGTCACCCAGAGTGACCAGAATGACGTTGGGTTGGCGGGCCAGCTCGATGGCCTGATCGATGCGCTCTTTCGGCATGATGCAGACCGGGCAGCCGGGGCCGTGGACGAACTCGATGCTGGCCGGCAGCAACTGGTGCAGGCCGTATTTCATGATGGTGTGGGTGTGGCCGCCGCACACCTCCATCACCCGCAGCGGCTCGGGCAGATCTTTTGCCAGTTCGGTGATCTGGGCGGCGAGGGCACGGATCACCTCGGGCTGGCGAAAGCCCTGGAACAGGTCATTCAAGGTCAGCATGGCAAAATATCCTGCTCTGGCATCAGGGCCACCATCTGGCGGAAGCTCTCGAGGCTGGCCTGCGCCTCCTCTTCGTCAATCTTGCTCATCACAAAGCCGATATGGAGTAGCACATAGTCGCCCACCTGGAGAGGCTCTTCGAGCAGCATGCAGCTGACGCGCCGCTGCACCCCAAGGGTGTCGACGGTGACGCAGTTATCTTCGGGGTGCAGTTGCACCACCTGAGAGGGGATGGATAGACACATGAATTTCAGGACTCCGACAAGGTGGCACAACCGGCTGTGGCAGGCTGATGCGTGGCAAGATGGTGGATGGCAAACCAGAGCTGACCGGCGGCGATGCCACCGTCATTGAGCGGCAGGGTCTCGCTGGTCAATACCTGCCGGCCAGCGCCTTCGAGTGCGGGCACCAGCTGGTCCATCAGTACCCGGTTTTGAAAGACGCCGCCCCCGAGCACCACCGGATAGCCGGGGAAGCGCTCGGCCAGGGCAACCACCAGCTTGCTGATGGCGCGGATAAAACCGGCGGCCAGGCTGGCAGTTGAGGTGCCTTTGCACCCCTCGCTGACAAGGGTATGGATCAGCTCGGCCCACTGGATCTGCAGTGGCTCCCCTGTTGATTGGCTGAGATCAAAGGCGAGGGGGAAGGGCTGTTCATCGGGGGCCAGCTGCAAGGCTGCTGCCTCCAGCAGGAGCCCGGCTTCGCCCTCGTAATCGGGGGTATCAATCACCCCCAAGAGTGCCGCCACCGCATCGAACAGCCGACCGATGGAGCTGGTGTAGGGGGTGTTGCGACCCAGCTGCCAGAGCTGGTGCAGGTTGCTGATCCGCTTAAGGGGCAGTTGCTTGATCAACGGAATATCGAGGGCACCGATCTGCTCAGGGCTGTGCGATTCAAACAGCAGCCCCAGCAGTTGACGTACCGGCTCGCGGATGGCCGCCTCGCCGCCGATCAGCTTGAAGGGGGCAAGGTGGGCAACCCGCTCAAATCCCTGAACGTCTGCGATCAGCAGCTCGCCGCCCCAGAGGGTGCCGTCATCGCCAAGGCCGGTGCCATCGAAGGCAACACCCAGCACCGGGCCTGTGATGTTGTGCTCGGCCATCACTGCCAGCAGGTGGGCGTGATGGTGCTGCACCTCGAGGTGGGTCGCACCCTGATCGCGGCAATAGCCCTTGGCCCACTGATGGCTGAGGTAGCCGGGGTGGCGATCCGAGACCAGCAGTTCTGGCTTGAGATCGTAGAGATCGCGAAAGGTCGCCAGGGTCTGCTCGAAGTGCTCCTGCATCGGCAGGCTGTGCAGATCGCCGATATAGGGGCTGTAGATGCGCTGGCGGCCGAAGGCGAGCGCCAGCTGGTTCTTCTGTTGCGCCCCGACAGCCAAGAGCGGCACCCCGACAGCCTCTTGCAGGCTGGGGGTGCAGGGGGCATAGCCCCGGGCGAGGCGCAACGTCTGGCGCCGCCCGCCCGCCCACTGCACCAGACTGTCGTCGCACGGGTGCAGGATAGGGCGGTTGTGATCCAGGATGCCGTCAATCTCGCTGCCGAGTTCCCTGACCACCGCCTCGCACTCGATAAGGATTGGGCTGCCGCGACCATTGGCGCTGGTGGCCACCAGCGGCATGGCACAGGCGTCCAGCAGCAACTGGTGCAGCGGGGTATAGGGGAGCATGACCCCAAGGTAGGGGATGCCGGGGGCGATCCCCTCGGCCAGCGGCGCGGTTGTCAGTCGGGATTCTGAGAGCCGATCATCGTTAATGCGCTTGTGCAGCAAGGTGATGGGTCTGGCCTGAGAGGCGAGCAGTTGCCACTCGTCTTCGCAGCCGGTGACATGCAGTTTGGCCTCGGCAAGGGAGTCCATCATCACCGCCAGCGGCTTGCGCGCGCGCCGCTTGAGCGTTCGCAATCTGGCAACACTCTGTTCATTGCGGGCATCACATATCAGGTGATAACCCCCCATCCCTTTGACCGCGATAAGCTTGCCTGCTTGCAGCGCGCTTGCAGCTGCTTGCAGGGCATCCTCGCGCTCGGCCAGCGCATCGCCGCGACCGCTGCGCCAGCTGAGATGGGGCCCGCACTCGGGGCAGCTCACCGGCTGGGCGTGGTAGCGTCTGTCCAGCGGGTTTTCATAGGCCGCCGCACAGCGCCGGCACATGGCAAAGCCTGCCATGGCGGTATGGGGGCGGTCGTAGGGGAGGCGGCGGATGATGGTGTAGCGCGGGCCGCAGTGGGTGCAGTTGGTAAAGGGGTAGCGATGGTGGCGATCCGAAGGGTTGGCCACATCGTTGGCGCACGCCTCGCACATCCCCTGATCCGGCGAGATGGCGACCGTGGCGGCGCTCTGCTGTTGGCTCGCTTTAATTCGAAACTGGCCATGAAATTGGCCATCGAAGTCGGGATCATGAGCGAGGGGCAGCTCCCGCTCGCTGAAATGATCGATGCGGCTCAGCGGCGGCGCCAGTTCCCGCAGTTCGCGGGCAAAGCTGGCGAGCTGCTCGGGCGATCCTTCGGCGCCAATGGTGACGCCGTTGGCATCGTTCAACACATAGCCGGCAAGGCCGTGGCGCAACGCCAGCCCATAGACGAAGGGGCGAAAGCCCACCCCCTGCACTATGCCGTCGATATGAAATTCGCGGCGCAGCCGGTTGGCCACAGGATTGGAAGAGCCAGAGGGGGCGATGGTGGCGCTCATGCCGGCTCCATCTCATCTTGAGTCTGCGGCAAACGCAGCACCCGGCGCTCGTTCTCCTCGCGCCGCACCCAGCCATCCATCTCCATGCGCAGGCAGAACGGAATGGCGTATTTGCGCGACAAACCGGTGATCTCCTTGAGGGATGCCATGTCGATCAGATCTCCCACCTGCTGGCCCGCCAGCACGGCGGCGACCATCTGGTTGTAAAGCTCGGCGTCGTAGTAGATGGGGCCATCGAGTTGCACCAGATACTTGAGTCGCGCCAGATTGCGCAGCTGCTTTTGCAACGCGCCTTTTTGTAGCAAGCCCTGCTGCAGGGCGGCGGGCAGCTTGCGGGTGATAAAGGGATCCAGCTCCACGCCGCCAGGGCCCAGTTTACCGGGCTCGTAACCCTCCTTGCCTTGATCTCGCACCACCTTGAGCACCAGCTGCGCCTCTTCTCCCAAATCGTCTTCCGACTCGCCGCTGCCCAGCTGCCACTTGTCATGGTGCAGGCGAACAAGCTGCTCGCTTTTGAGCTGCTGGAGCAGGGCCTGAGTGACCGGCAGGGCGATGCCAAAGCGGGTCGCCTGCTCCGCAGCGCTCAGCGGTTCGTTTGCCAGGGTAGCCAGCAGCTGATCACGGCTCTGAGCCAGCCAGTGGTTGTCCAGCAACCATTCACCGAGGGGGGTGACCTGCTCGGGCTGCTGGTCAAAGCGGCTGGCCAGCACATAGCCATTGAGCCCCAGCTGCAGGGTGGCCGGGTTGTAGTGCTCGAGCTCATCTGGCAGCTCGCCCAGCAGGGTGTGCAGCGCCTTGCGTCTGGCGGGATGGATGTCGCCGCACCAGACGATGCGGGCGCCGTGGAGCAGTTCGCTGCTGCCGTGGCGAATGATGGCGAGCGGCTGGCCGAAGAAGCAGGGGATGGGGCTGGTAAAGATCAGCCGCGCCAGCCGGGAGTCCTTGATGGGCACGAAACGGGCCCGGCCATGCCAGCTGCCGAGGGCTACTTCGACCTCCTTGTTGTGCAGAGAGGGGCGTAGTGCCTTGCCGCTCAGGCTCTCGGTGTTGAGCCGCACGATGAGGTGAGTCGCCGCCTCGCACTGGCCAGCTGCGCTGGTCAGGCAGTGGCCGCGAGCCACCTCCTTGTGGGGCACTTTTTTCAGGCCCACCGCCACCCGGCAGACGGCGCCGATCTCGTCGACGCTCTGGTGATAGGCCTGCAGGGAGCGCACCTGCACCTCCCGATCGGCGGGGTAGAGGCGCAGCTTGTCCCCCACCTTGAGGCTGCCCTGCTGCAAGGTGCCGGTAAGCACGGTGCCGGTGCCGTTGGCGGTAAAGACCCGGTCTACATAGAGGCGCGGCGCGGCCTGTACGCGGGGAGCATGATGCTCAGCCATATCTCCCAGCTGGCAGACGATGGCGGCGTGCAGGGCAGCCATATTGGCGCCGGTTTTGGCGCTGACGCTGACGATATCGGGCACCATGCCGCTCTCGTCCATTACCCGCTCCAGCAGGCTCTCTTCAAGCAGTAAAAGCTCGTCGGGGGAGACCAGATCGCACTTGTTGATGCAGACCAAGAGGCGTGGTACCCCCATCGCTTTGAGCAGGCGCAGGTGATCGCCGGTCATCGGCATCCACCCCTCGTCGGCGGCGATGACCAGTAGCACCAGATCCAGACTCCAGAGCCCTGCCACCATATTGCGGATATAGCGCTCGTGGCCAGGGACGTCGATGACGCCTATGGTGTTGCCCTGACCGTCGTCGAAGTGGGCAAAGCCGAGATCCTGGGTCATGCCGATGGCCTGCTCGTGGGCACGGGCGGTGGTGATGCCGGTGAGGGCCTTGATCAGCAGGGTCTTGCCGTGATCCACGTGGCCGGCAAGGCCGATAACGGCGCGATAGGGGGTCATGGGGTCAGGACTCCTCAGTTGCATTGAGCGAGGCAGGTAGCAGAAGCTCGTGTAGCTGGGCGATCAGCAGTTCCATCTCGGTCGGCAGCAGGGTGGCCATATTGAGCAGCACCTTCTGCTGGCGCACGGTGGCGATGACCGGCACCGGCAGTTCGCGCAAATCATCGAGCAGCTGCTGAGCCGGTCGCGGGTCGGTGCATTCCAGCGCAGGGGCCGGGTAGAACTCGTCCGGCAAGGTGCCGCCGCCCACCACCAGCTGGGCGGGGACCGGCACAAAGCAGCCGGGCAGGGCGGTCATCAGCTGGTCGGCTCTCGCCTGCATGGCGGCCGGGTTGCTCAAGGTGCGCTGGGCAATCCCTTCACCGATGGGGGACTTGTTGAGCTTGTGGATGAGCAGGCGTTCGAGCAGGGAGTAGACGATGCGGCTCGGGCGGAAGGTGCGCATCATGGGGTGCTTTTCCAGCCGCTTGATAAGGTCGCTGCGGCCGCTGATGATGCCCGCTTGCGGGCCACCCAGCAGCTTGTCGCCGGAGAAGCAGACCAGATCCGCCCCCGCCTTGATGTACTGACGCACCGAGGTTTCATCCGGCGCAAACTCTTCGGTGGTCAAGCCGGAGCCCTGATCCACCGCCAGCACTACATGTTCGGGCAGGGCGCGGGCCACCTCGCCGATATCGGGGGATTCGGTAAAGCCGCGAATGGCGAAATTGGATCTGTGCACCATCAGTACCAGCGCGGTCTGATCGGTGATGGCATCAAGGTAATCTTTGGCGGTAGTGATATTGGTAGTGCCCACCTCCACCAGTTTGGCGCCGGAGAGCGCCAGAATATCGGGAATGCGAAAGCCGCCGCCAATCTGGATCTGCTCGCCGCGCGAGACGATCACCTCGCGCCCCTTGGCCACCTCTTGCAGCAGCAAAAAGAGCGAAGCGGCGTTGTTGTTGACCACCAGCGAATCCTCGGCCTGGGTGAGGCAACGGAGCAGGGGGGCGATCAGCCCCTTGCGCCCGCCGCGCTTGCCGGTGGCGAGATCCAGCTCCAGATTGTTGTAGCCGGTGTTGAGGTCACGTACCTCGTCCCACAGATCGGCACTTAACGGCGAACGCCCCAGATTGGTATGCACCAGGGTGCCGGTGGCGTTGATCACCCGGGTTTGACGCTGGCGCAACTGCTGTTGGCAGCGTTTGGCAATCAGCGCCTCGATCTGCTCGGGGGCAACGCCATGCTGGCGAAAATCTTCGCTCTGGCGCAGCTCGCTCAGGATGTCGCGCACCGCCTGAGTCACCAGCGGGCGGCTCAGTGCCTCGATAAACCCGGCGAGAAAGGGTTGCTGCAGTAGCTGTTCCACTTGCGGCAGACGGCGGGTTTGTTGCTGTGAATCTGGCAGTGAATCATCGGCAGCCGTACCTGATGCGGGCTGGCGATGGGGGATGGCTGGCGCGTGAGACGAGTTCGGCATGGGATTACCAGTGCAGTGCGTGGGTTCGGGATGCGCACCGGTTTGCCGATAGAGAGGCCGAGCTGACGGGTTATGGCACTGCTGGCGATTTGCGGATGACTGCAAACTGGGTGCATCAATGAGCGGGTATAAATCAATGCTGCATCGATGCTGATAAATTAATTTTTGGCCAGCGAGATAACCTGAGTTCGGATTATATTGGCAAACGGCAAGCACCTTTTTCAAGGTATTATTTCATACATATTGAACAAACAATGGAAATAACATCCAGGCCGAAAAATTCAGCGAGAGAGTATTTGTTCAATAGATAAATTTGGCGGAAGAGGCAGGAATCGAACCTGCCAAAGCCTTCTCGGCTCACATCGGTTTTGAAGACCGAGGAGGCCACCAGACCCCATCAACTTCCGTAATGGTCGCCATTTTGTGGCAAATTTCTGTGACTGGCAACGCTTTTTTTGTCATAAAAAAGCGAGAGTTAGCGATTTTTTGAAAAAATCAAAGAACCTTGTTTTATATCAAGTTCAGCACAATTAGCCCGATGTTTTTAATTTAACATCGGGCCTCGATCACATTGCCGGAACCGTCAGTCAATAACGGTCGTTAACAACTCGATAAATAATCACCGCTTGGCGTTGGCAATATTCCACTGATCCAGTTTATCTATTAACAGACCGGTATCCCTGGCGGCATCAAGATGCTGATAAAGATAATCCATCGCCTCGCTCACCATCTCTGTCATCGGGAAGGAGAACGCCACGATGGCCGGTTGTACCCCGACAAAGATCACCTCGGGCACAAAGGTCTTGAGCTCGTCGATCAAAAAATTGAGCGGCATGTTGTGGGTCGAGAAGATAAACATCTCGGCGATGGTCTCGGGGGGGATCACCTGCAGGGTACCCGCCTTCTCGCCGATCTCGGCGGCATCCACCAGCACCACCCGATCTGGTTGCAGCTCCCGCACCTTGTAGACCACATTTTCCGGCGCGATGCCGCCGTCGATATGGATCCAGCCGGGCAGGGGGGCGGCTTGCAGTTTGTCGGCAAGATAGGGGCCGGCACCGTCGTCCCCCATCATGGCATTGCCCACGGTCAACACGAGATTGCAGCCCATCAGCGGCTCCTTACCATCAAGTACATATGGGGGTCGTTATAGAGGGCGGTGAGCTGATCCATAAAGGTGTTGGTCCAGCCCAGCTCCTGCTCATCGAGCAGATTGTCGGCTTTGCGCAGTCGGTCGAAGGCGCAGGCCAGCATATGGCAGTGCTCGCGATAGATGGTGATCTCGCCAAAGGTGAGAAACCCCTCCATCTTGCGGCGCGCTTCGCTCCCCTGTGGCAGCTTGGCCACCCAGTCGCGATAACCGGTCAGCGAGCAGACCAGGTCTGCTCGCAGGCAATCGACAATGCCAAGGTGGTGGCCGATGGCGAGGCTGTAGTACATCACCTCTTTGGCCTCTTCCGGCACGTCGAACTGCTCGTCGACGAACTTGCGCGAGAGGCGGTAGAAAAAAACCTCGTCAGCCATGCACCGCCTCTCCCTTGCCGGCCGCCCGGTTGAGGCAGGCGTTTGCGAGGTTGTTGACTATCTCCGCCAGGCGGGGATCGTCGTGCTGATCGAGGTAGCTCTGGATGCGCAGATCCACATCCTGTTGGGTCGCCCCTTCGAGCAGGGCCATAAACTCGTCGGCGATGATCCGCCCCTGCCGATAACCGGCCATGCGGCGCGCTTCGCGCTCGATCATCACCCGAATTTCATTGGGGATGCCGGTGTGGCGCAGCTCGACCCGCTCACCCGGTTGCGCCTCGTGGCTGGTGGCTTTGAGTTTTTGCTCAAGCAGACCGAGCGCCACCGCAAAGCCGTAGATGGTTGCCGCCGGTGTCGGAGGGCAGCCGGGGATATAGACATCCACCGGCACGATCTTGTCGGTGCCGCCCCAGACGCAGTAGAGGTCGTGGAAGATGCCGCCGTCACAGCCGCAGGCGCCGTAGGCGATGCAGATCTTGGGATCGGGCGCCGCCTCGTAGGCGCGCAGGGCCGGCACCCGCATCGCCCGGGTCACCGCGCCGGTAAAGAGCAGGATGTCGGCGTGGCGGGGGGAGGCGACCACCTTGATGCCGAAGCGCTCGGCATCAAACAGCGGGGTGATGGTGGCGAAGATCTCAATCTCGCAGGCGTTGCAGCCGCCGCAATCGACCCGGTAGACATAGGCCGAGCGGCGAATGTCCTTGAGCAGGGTCTTCTTGAGTTTGGTGATCTCGGGAGCCTGTGCCAGCGGCACGGCGCGGGTATGGGCATGGCCGACAACCGGTTCTATGCCTTTGATCTTGCTCATCACATCCACTCCTTTTGTGCGGCCATCGGTGTGGCTATCGGTGTGATCAGGGCCGAGTCAGGCTGGCTCAGCATGCTCTGTTTTCGTTTGCAGTCGGGGCAGTGGTGCAGCCGCTCCGGGGTCGCGAGCGGTGTGCCCGCCTGCTTGAGGGTATCCTCCACCAGCGCCACCAGCTTGCTCGGGGCAAAGTAGGTGCCGCACAGGGTGCAGGGGGCCAGCGCGAAGCGGGCCTCCTCATAGAGATCCGCCTTGTTGGTCACCGCCAGCTCGAACTCGGGGGAGAGGGCGATGGCGCGGGTCGGGCAGACCTCCTCGCAGCGGCCGCAGAAGATGCAGCGCGCCATGGAGATCTCCCAGCGCCGTTCGCCGGTCTCCATATCCACTTCCATCACCAGCGCGTTGGCCGGGCAGGCCTTGGTGCAGGCGGCGCAGGCGATGCACTGATCCGCCTGATATTTGGGTTTGCCGCGAAAATCCCGGTTCACCTCGTAAGGGGCGAAGGGGTACTTGGCGGTCGGGGTGCCAGCCTTGAGGATGGTCTTGAACAGCTTGATCATGATGACCCCTTATTTCAGCGGAGAGTTTTTGCGATCGATGCCGTAGCGCTCGATCTCCTTGTAGGAGACCACGGTGGATTTGCCCTTCTTGGGGTCGACCAGGGTGACCCGGTCGGTACAGGAGTAGCAGGGATCCAGACTGCCGATGATGAGCGGCGCATCCGCCACGGTATTGCCACGCAGCATGTAGCGCAGAGCGGGCCAGTTGGCGTAGGTGGCGGCGCGGCAGCGCCAGCGGAACAGCTTCTGGTTGTCCCCGGTCATGCTCCAGTGGACGTTCTCGCCGCGGGGCGCCTCGGTAAAGCCCAGCGCAAACTTGCCCGGCTGGTAGGTGAACCCTTCGGTCAAAAGCGGCCCTTCCGGCAGGTGCTCAAGGCCGAACTCAATCATGTCGAGGGAGTCGTAGAGCTCGTGGATCCGTACCAGCACCCGGGATTGCACGTCGCAACCCGCCTTGGTCTGGATCTCCATCGGCAGCTCGCGGTAGCCGGCAAAGTCGTGGACCCGGCGCACGTCGCGCTTGAAGCCGCTCGCCCGCACCATGGGGCCGACGCAGCTGAAATCGCGGGCAATTTGCGGCTCGAGCTTGCCGATACCGATGAGGCGGGAGGAGATGTTGGCGGTATCCAGCAGCATGGCCACCAGGGGTTTGAGCTCATCACGCAGTTCGCGCACCAGCTGGGCACCCTTGATGCGATCTTCCTTGAAGATGTCGCGGCGTACCCCGCCAATCAGGTTGAGGCCGTAGGTCTTGCGGGCGCCAGTCAGCAGTTCGGCCAGGGTCATGGATTTTTCCCGCACCCGGAAGAACTGCATGAAGCCGGTGTCGAAACCGGTGAAGTGGCTCGACAGGCCGATGTTGAGGATATGGCTGTGCAGGCGCTCCACCTCCAGCAGCACGGCGCGGATCATCTTGGCCCGCTCCGGCACCGGAATACCCATGGCGTTCTCTACCGAGGTGGTGTAGGCGACGCTGTGGGTAAAGCCGCAGATGCCGCAGACCCGGTCGGTCAGAAACGCCACTTCGTTGTAGCCCATCCGGGTTTCCGCCAGCTTCTCCATGCCGCGATGGACATAGAAGAGGCGATAGTCGGCATCGATGATGTCTTCGCCATCGACGAACAGACGAAAGTGGCCCGGTTCATCCGAGGTGATGTGCAGCGGGCCGACCGGCACGATGCGGTTGGCATCCCTGCCCAGCTCATTGACGAAGGGGTAGGTCTCGGTGTCGGTGGTGGGCATCGGGCGCTGGCGGTAATCCATGGCATCCTTGCGCAGGGGATGAATGTCCTCCGGCCAGTCGTCCGGCAGCACCAGACGGCGTTCGTCCGGCAGGCCGATGGCGCGCAGGCCGTACATGTCGCGGATCTCCCGCTCGCCCCACACCGCCGCCGGAATGGTCGGGGTGATGGAGGGGTACTCCTGGGTATCGGCATCCACCAGCACCTTGACGGTGATCCAGCACTTGGTGTCGCCCTCCATGGAGAAGACGTGGTAGACGGCGAAGTGGCCGTTGAGGCTGCGCTCGTCATTGGCAAAGGAGAGCGGAAGCCAGCCCCCCAGCTGATGGAAGATCAGGCTGGCCGTCTCGACCAGACTGGTGGGCTTGACGGTAATGGTGGCCTGATCGGCGGTTTGCCACTCCTCGTCGACGATGGCGTGGGGCAGTTGTGCTCGCACCTGCTGGATGTAGTCGCAGCCGATGCGATCCGAAATGGCGATGGTCATGCAGTTCTCACTTTAATGTTCGGGAATGAGCATTCACAAATGATGAAATCGGAAAAAGTTGCTGTGCTGGCGGGCATGACTCAGATCCCGACCAGATAGGCGAGCAGCGCCAGCAGAGCCAGCCCCAACCCGTAGCGGGTGAGCTTGTGGGTGCGCACGAACTGGGTACGGGCCATGGCGTTTTCGATGATGCCGGCCAGCAAAAAGGCCACCAGCAGCTTGCAGGCGAGGATCAGCGCCGCGCCGATGAGCGCAGGCAGACTCCAGTTGGCCGCCTTGCCGAAGGGGAGGAAAATCACCAGAAAGAGCTGCACCACCACCAGTTGCTTGAGGCCGATGGAGAGCTTGAGCAGGGCCAGCCCCGCACCGGAGTACTCGGTGAGCGGCCCCTCCTGCAACTCCTGCTCGGCTTCGGCGCAGTCAAAGGGCAGCTTGCCCATCTCGACAAACACCGCGAAGGCGCAGGCGGCACCGGCCAGCAGTGTTGCAACCGGCGCGGCCAGCGGCTGGGTCGCCACATAACTGCTGATGTTGCCCAGATCCGAGCTGCCCACCATCATCGCCATGATGAAGCAGGCGAGCACCAGAATGGGCTCCACCAGAATGCCGAGGGTCAGTTCGCGGCGGGCGCCGATCCCTGCAAACATGCTGCCGCTGTCGAGCCCCGAGAGGGAGAAGAAGAAGCGGAAGATGGCGAACAGATAGATATCGGTGATGAGATCCCCGGCGATGGGGAAGGGGGACTTGTGAGTCAGGGTCGGCAGCGCCATCCCCACCAGCAACAGGGCGGCGATGAGCAGCGCAGGCATCAGGTTGAAGATGATGCCGGCAGGCTCGGGAGTTACCTCCTGACGGCGCAGGAGCTTGGCGATATCCCGGTAATCCTGCAGCAGGCCCGGCCCCTGACGGGAGTGCATCTTGGCCCGCAGCACCCGGTTGAAACCGGTGGCGAGCGGCGCCAGCGCCAGCATGGCGATGGCCTGGGTCAGGGCGAGGGCAACCATGCCCCAGCTCGGCATTTCAAGAACAGGCATATCAGACTCCTACAGCCATCAGGATAAAGAGCGCCAGCACAAGGCCATTTATTAAAGAGAGCAGCGGCCAGCCGGTCGTCCCGCTGGTATCGCTCACCCCGTGCAGGGCGCTGGCCAGATCGAGCTGCGGCTGCTTGCGATAGAGCGGCGCGCAGAGTTGGCGCAAGGTGTGGGTGACACCGCCGGAGGTGAGGCTCATGCGCTCCTCATAGGCGTAACCACAGGCCCACGGGGTGCCAGCGTGACGACGACCCAGCTTGGGGCCCTTGAAGATGGCCAGTACCAGCAGCGGGATGAGGAACAGCCCCAGCAGGGTGATGGCGATAACGGGCGGGGAGAGGATCGCCTGGCTGCTATCGAGTGGCAGCAGGGTGGCGCCGGTGGCGACACTCATCTGGCTGGCAACCAGCGCCTGACCATAGCTGGCGATATGGGGGGCAATCCAGGGGGCGCCCAGACCCAGCACCAGACAGACCGCAGCCAGCAGCAGGGTGCCAGCCACCATGGCGCCCGGTACTTCACGGGCTTGACTCGCTTTTTCGCTGCGCGGTGCGCCGCAGAAGCAGATGCCATACACCTTGACGAAACACATCACCGCCATGGCGCCGGTCACCGCCAGCATCACTACCGCGAGCGGCGCGACGACAGAGGTGCCGAGTTTGGTCATGGAAAGGAGCGACTGGTAGATAAACCACTCGCTGACAAAGCCGTTGAGCGGCGGCAGCGCCGAGATGGCCATGGCGCCGATGAGGAACACCAGCGCAGTCCAGGGCATCAGCTTGGCAAGACCACCCATCTTGTCCATATCCCGGGTGTGCAGGCGGAACATCACAGAGCCGGTGCCCATAAAGAGCAGGCTCTTGAAGATGGCGTGGTTGAGCAGGTGATAGAGGGCGCCGAGCAGCCCCAGCACCACCAGTGCCGGTTGCTGGTTGGCGATGCCGATCATGCCGATCCCCATCCCCATCAGGATGATGCCGATGTTCTCCACAGTGTGGTAGGCGAGCAGCCGCTTGAGGTCATGCTCGGCCAGCGCAAACAGCACCCCGAGCACTGCCGAGCAGGCGCCGAAGATCAGCACCACATAGCCCCACCAGAGCTGGCTGGCGCCGAGAAAATCGATACTGACCCGCAAGATGCCAAAGAGACCCAGCTTTACCATCACGCCGGACATCAGCGCCGAGATATGGGAGGGGGCAACGGGCTCGGCCACCGGCAGCCAGCCGTGCAGCGGCACGAAACCGGCGCGCAGGCCAAAGCCGCAGAAGCTGAGCAGGAACACCAGAGAGGCCAATGCGCCCGCCAGATGGTGCTCGCGCAGCGCAGCGAACTCCAGCGAGCCGCTTTCGCGGCAGAGCAGCCAGAAGGCGATCAGCACCAGTGCCATGCCGATATGGTTCATCACCAGATAGAGGCGGCTCTGTTTGGCGGCTTCCGGGTTGGTCTTGACCAGCCAGTAGGTGGTGAGGGTCACCAGCTCGTAGCAGAGCAAGAAACCGAGCGCGTTGTCGGCCAGCACCATGCCCACCATGGCAAAGAGGAAGAGGTTCATCAGCGCGCCGATGGCCACATCCCCCTTGCCCTGATATTCGCGGATATAGGCAAAGGAGTAGAGGGCGACGGCGACCCCGACGGTGCTAATCACCAGCAGCATCAGCGCGGAGAGCATATCGAGGTGAACCGAACCCAGCAGCCAGAGCTGGCCATCGACGGGGGCGCCTTGGGCAAAGATCTGGATGGCGGCGATGAGGCCCGCGAGCGAGCCCAGCAGGGCAAGGCCGCTATTGAGGCGGTTGGCCAGTACGGGCAGCTTTTGCAGCAGCAAACCGGCGGCAGCGCCCAGCAAAAAGAGCAGGAGCGTGGCCATAACAAGGGGGGACAACATCAGCGAACTCCCTCTGTGGTGGATAAATCGGATGCAGGGAGCGCCGTGGCAGGCGCAGAGAAGGCAGAGGCCCCTTGCGGGTTGGTGTCGGCCGCTTGCTGGCGACGGATACGGGCGGCGCGTTCGGTGTCGCCGTCATTGACCAGCTTCAGCGCCTGGGAGGGGCAGGCACCGACACAGGCGGGGCCTTCGGCGCGAAACTCGCACAGGTCACACTTGACCGCGATGCTGCGCACGCCCGGCTCCCAGCTCAGCAGATCCTCGCCAAAGCAGCGCAGGCCGGCAGAGGTGGAGGGGTTGCTGGAGCGGATGGAGCAGGGGATATAGGTGTCGTAACTGGTAGCCATGGCCACCGGACGGCTGCCGCCGCTCTGGATGGCGCCAAAGGGGCAGGCCACGGCGCAGAGATTGCAGCCGATGCAGAGTGACTCGTTGAGTTGCACGCAATCGCCGGTTTGGCGAATTGCCTCGACCGGGCACACCTTGATGCAGGGGGCATCGTCACAGTGACGGCACTGAACCGGCATGGTCGCCTGCTCGTGTCGCATAACGGTTAAACGGGGGGCTTGCTGCAAACCTTGCGCCTTGTGTACCTCGCTGCAGGCCGCCATACAGGTGCCACAGCCGATACAAAGCTTGGGGTCAGCGATAACGAAGCGGTTCATAGCCTACCTTGTCGTGTCGCGAACGGAGAAAGTAGGGGCTGGTTGGCAAGATACGGGCCAGATTGGTTTTTGCAGCGAAATTGGTTTTAAGTGGCTGTTTTTAAATAAATAAAAATCTCCATGGGATTGGTTGAAAGGGCTGGTATGGCTGTCGAACTGTGACGTTCGTCACTTGTGACGAAGCCGCCCGGAGGGTTCGTCACCCCGGAAAATGCAGCATGAGTAGGGTGCAAAGAACGGAGTGCATTGCACCGCTCTCCAACATATGTGTGCGGTGCACGGCGCTGCGCTTGTTGCACCCTACGGCTGTTGTGTGAGGGGAAATGAGCTGGTTCGATTTGCCGTGGTTTGCTCCCTTCTCCCCTTGCGGGAGAAGGGTTGGGGATGAGGGGGCCAGTCATTGGGGTTAACGGAAACAAGAGAGGGAGGCCAATGCCTCCCTCTCTATTTGCTGACGTTTTCTATGCCATCAACCCGCCATCAGATATCCACCTGGGATCCAAGTTCGATAACCCGATTGGGCGGGATCTCGAACTGATCCGGGGCGCGCAGGGCGTTGCGCTGCAGCAGCATAAAGAGCTTGCCGCGCAGATAGAGATACCAGGGGCGGTCTTTCATGATGAGCGACTCGTGGGCCATAAAGAACGAGGTCTCCATCATCCGGCAGCTCAGCCCCTCGGCGTTGCAGCGGTGGAAGATCTCCTCCACGTTCGGGGTCTCGCGCCAGCCATAGCTTGCAACCACCCGCCAGAAGGTGGGGGAGAGCTGCTCGATGCAGACCCGGCGCACATTGTGGACGTAGGGCACATCCTCCACCCGCAGGGTGAGCAGGATGATCCGCTCGTGCAGCACCTTGTTGTGCTTGAGGTTGTGCAGCAACGCATGGGGGATCACATTGACCACCCGCGACATATAGACGGCAGTGCCGGCCACCCGGGTCGGCGGGGATTTCTCCAGCGAAGCGATCATCGGCTCAAGGGAGTTGCCGTGCTCGTTCAGGCGGCGAATAAGCTGGAAACGCTCGCTCTTCCAGCTGGTCATCACGGTGAACATCACCGCGCCCAGAGTGAGCGGCAGCCAGCCACCGGAGAAGATCTTGGCGAGGTTGGCGGCAAACAGCGGCACGTCGATACAGAGCAGCGCGGCAAACAGGATGGCCACCAGATACTTGTTCCAGTGCCAGCTGTTCTTGGCCACCGAGCAGGAGAGGATGGAGGTAAGCACCATGGTGCCGGTCACGGCGATGCCGTAGGCCGCCGCCAGATTGCTGGAGTGCTCGAAGCTCATGATGACGATCACCACCGAGATATAGAGCATCCAGTTGATGACCGGAATATAGATCTGGCCGGACTCCTGCTCTGAGGTATGAACGATGCGAATGGGGGAGAGATAACCGAGCCGCACTGCCTGACGGGTCAGGGAAAAGACCCCGGAGATCACCGCCTGGGAGGCGATCACCGTCGCCATGGTTGCCAGCAGCAGCAGCGGCACCAGCGCCCATTTCGGCGCGAGCAGGAAGAAGGGGTTGGCAATGGCGGCAGGATTGCTCAGCAGCAGCGCCCCCTGACCGAAGTAGTTAAGCACCAGAGAGGGCAACACCACGATAAACCAGGCGAGGCGAATTGGATTCTTGCCGAAGTGGCCCATATCCGCGTAGAGCGCCTCCACCCCGGTGATGGCCAGCACCACGGCGCCGAGGGCAAAGAAGGAGGTGGTCTGGTACTGGATAAAGAAGCGTACCGCCCAGATGGGGTTGAGCGCACCCAGCACCTCGGGGTTGTGGATGATGCCGCGCAGCCCCAGCACCGCCAGCGTCATAAACCAGATCAGCATGATGGGGGCAAACAGCTTGCCCACCATGGCGGTGCCATGTTTCTGGATGGCGAACAGCAGGGTCAGCACCAGCACTGAGAGGGTGACGATATAGGGGTCGAGGGCGGGGGTGAGAATGCTCAGACCCTCGATGGCCGACATCACCGACATCGCCGGGGTGATCACCACCTCGCCATAGAAGAAGCTGCCGCCAATCAGGCCGAGGATGATCAGCAGCGGCGTCCAGCGGGTGGAGGCGTTGCGGGTCGCCAGCGACATCAGGGTGAGAATGCCACCCTCACCGGCGTTGTCGGCCCGCATCACAAAGGAGAGGTACTTGACCGACACCACCAGGATCAGCAGCCAGAAGATCAGCGAGAGAAAGCCGAGAATGGAGGCCGGCTCGACGCCGAACCCGAATTGACCTGACAGGCACTCGCGCAAGGTATAGAGCGGGCTGGTGCCGATATCGCCATAGACTACGCCAATCGCCGCCAGCATGACGCCGGACATGGCTTGTTGTTTATCACAGTTCATGAGTTCATCTTGTCAGTTTGATGTTTACACGTTTGCCAACGCACCGCTGCCCGACCTACCAGGAAAGTCGTGATATTTAATCGGGAGAGAATTAATGGATTGCGATGGGAAAGGGCGCTAACGGAATAGTGAGCTGCTTGTCATGGAACACAGTCTGTTCATCTGTCATTAAGCTTATAATGACACACACTCTGCGGGACTATGCTCAGTTATAAATAATCAAAAGTTCAATTTGAGTAAGAGAATTAATTATCCGGTGATTGAAATGGGCTGCGATAATGCAGACAACTGTTTGTTTTATCTAGCGAAGTGGTTTGGCTAAAATCTTTTTCCAAAATGGATAATAAATAGACGATAAAGTAATCGCTAATTAAATGCTGGCAGGATGGCAAAGGGGAGGTGGTGGGTAGCAATGGAGTCTTTATTTGCTAAAGGAGGAAAAGGTAGGGGGCAATGAACGAAGTGAATTGCACCTCTAATTAAAAATGCAGAGGTGCAATGCGCTGCGCTTATTACACCCTACGATACTGTGGAGAGTAAGGCTGTAGTTGCATCAATGCCAATGAATGTTGGCAAATCAAATTCTCCGCTAGGCATATCGGAAATATCAATTGATCCAATGGATTGGCCAACAATCACCTCCCATGGTTTATTGTAATCACAAATAGCACAAATTAATTGTCTGATTTCTTTTATTTTTATATTTCTCATTCTGTCTTGCGAAGTGATCAATTCTTGAATTTTGTTTACACAACTATGATGCGGGTTTTGTTTAATCCAATTATCTGCGGAATCTTTAAAAGAGTCCCATGTTTTTCCCATTCTTTGCAACACTTGGTCAGTTACTAATAAATTTTCGACAGCATAACATTTCAGCCTGAACCTAGTGAGCGACTTAATAGGTGGTAAGTCATCTATTATTCCATCGCCATCTCGGAGAGAGTATGCTTTAGGCTCATCATATAGAGAGTTGATCATATCTGCTGTAAAATTTTCAAGTTGTGTTTGTTGATCAACTGATGTTGAAATAACAGGAAATAGCTTTATTTTACCTTGGGATGTTCTAGCGGCTTGTTGCCAGACTCGCTCATCATCCTCCCCTTCAATAATAAGCATGATATCTTGATTAAGGCTTAATGATAATGGATGGCCAAAGAAAGGTGCAATCTTCTTTATTTGGTGACTGACATCTTTGAATAAAACATGATGAGAACCAAAGTTTTTTGTACCTATAGTAGCCTGATTCGACTGGGAGAGTGCACAAATCAAAGGAGTGCTGTGAGTTGCCAATATAATTGATACGCTTGTATTAGGTTGTTCATTTAAGTTTTCAACTAAATTAATAATGAACTTTGCAAGCCTTGCTTGTAAGTCTGGATGTAAATGAACATCTGGTTCATCTAGCAAGAGAATGTTTTTCTTTTCTTTTTTCAGATTATCAAAGAAGTACATTATTTCTACTGCAAGAGCAACAGACTCTGACTCACCACTGCTTATATTATCCGGTTGGATAATATCCCCATCGTGGTTTTTAAAGATAAAATCTGAGCCTTCTAAATGTATTGTAAGATTTAATAAAAGCCTATTGATGCTATCTAGCCTTTCTGTACGGAAGTTTCTTGAACTATCAAGTCTTATTTCAGGGTTGTCTTGTAGTTTTCTTAAGTATGCCGTTTCAACTTCTCTTAGAAGGTTGGCTGAAGCTGCTTTGAAATTTTGAGCTTGGTTCATTCTCCTTGCATATTTAATCCAGTCAGGATTATTCTCCATGTTTGTTAATATATTGCCATCTCTTTTGAATACGCCAGCTCGTTCTGGGCTAATATATCTAACATAATAATCACCATTATTAGTTGAGTATTCATCAATTGCTCGTAACAAACGACTTTTACCAGCACCATTTCTTCCCATCAATACGTTAATCTTTTTCAATCCATCAATTTTAATTTCATTCATTTCTAATGTGTTCATTATTATTCCTGTTTATGTAAAAAGAAACATGTTCTAATTGTTTTCAATTGTTCTAGCTATTCTATGGTAATGATTTTATCGGTAATTGATTGCAATATAGAGCATGCTATCCAGTAGATTAAAAAATAGAAGTGGGATGCGTTGGAAACCTGATCTGGCTCAACAAATCAGTCAATGGGCGGCCTATTTTTGTTCGATTTGACTTGATGATCACCTGCCAGCTCGATAGCAAAACCAAACAACTTGGCCACCGCCGCAAGCGTTTTTTGCATGCTGCACAGCCCATTTTTGGCCCTTGCTATGGCTTTTCTCCCTGAGTTTCCTTCCTCCACTTGCCCGGTTTGGGGCGGCCGATCCTGGCTGCAAACGCCTTCGAACTGCTCCTTATGCGGCTGGGGCAGGGTCTGGTCAGCCGGTGTCGAGCTCGTCACTTTTGTCGTGTCGATCACACTTCCCACCCGTCGTCACCCTCGTCAGGGATGGCAATCAGCACGAAAATTTTTCTGATTACTTCTTTATTTTCAGTTGGTTGTGATTTTTTATCGCGCCATTCTCCCGTTTTGGTCTGATAAATGCTTTGTGGGGGGCTGGCCGCCTCTTTGCCTGTCGGCGGGCGGCCCGGTGTAACGAACCATTTAGGATCCCTCTCTATGAACAGCTTCGTGATTGCAGATCCCAGTCTCTGTATTGGGTGTCGTACCTGTGAGGTGGCCTGCGCCGTTTCACACCAGTCAGGGTCTTGCAGCGGGACCCTTGAGCGGGAGGGCGGCCTGCATCTTGCCATCGAGGATGGACATCTGGTCTCCAAGGACTGCTACTTTCAGCCGCGCCTGAAGGTGATCGTGGGCAGCAAGGTGACCACGCCGGTGCTCTGCCGCCAGTGTGAAGACAAGCCGTGCGCCATGGCCTGCCCGAACAATGCCATCGTCAGCGAGGATGGCTGCGTCAAGGTGTTGCAGGAGCGCTGCATCGGCTGCAAGTCCTGCGTGGTGGCCTGTCCTTACGGCGCCATGGCGGTGGTGCTCAAAGAGGTGGCACCCGCTGGCGATCCGCTCTTCAAGCGTCCGCAGACCAAGGCGCAGGCGCTCAAGTGCGATCTCTGCCGTCACCGCGAGGCGGGCCCGGCCTGTGTCGAGGTGTGTCCGACCCAGGCGCTGCGGCTGGTCACGCCGGAGCATCTTGAAAACCTGAACCGGCAGAAGCAGCTGGCCAGTGCCGAGGCACTGCTGGCGATGCCGGCGCGGGTGTGAGCGGGCTTGCCGAGCCGTTTTTCGTTAACAAACAAGAGTGTGAGTCATGAAAAAAGTCATTACCGTGTGCCCCTATTGCGGCACCGGTTGCAAAATCAACCTGCTGGTTGAAAACGACAAGGTGGTGGGGGCCGAAGGCGCCAACGGCCGGACCAACGAGGGGCAGCTCTGCCTCAAGGGCTATTACGGTTGGGATTTTTTGAACGACACCAACCTGCTGACCCCCCGTCTCAAGAGCCCGATGATCCGCCGCGAGCGCGGTGGCAAGTTCGAGGCAGTCTCCTGGGATGAAGCGATCGAGTTCGCCAGCAGCCGTCTCTCTGCCATCAAGGCGAAATATGGCCCGGACGCCATCATGACCACCGGCTCTGCCCGTGGCCCCGGCAATGAAGCCAACTATGTGATGCAGAAATTTGCCCGTGCAGTGATTGGGACGAACAACGTCGACCACTGCGCGAGGGTGTGACACGCACCCTCAGTCTCCGGTCTGGAGACAACTGTAGGCAACGGCGCCATGAGCAACGCCATTCCCGAAATTCAAGAGACCAAGTGCCTGCTGGTATTTGGTTACAACGCTGCTGACTCTCACCCCATCGTCGCTCGCCATATCCTCAAGGCGAAGGCAAACGGGGCCAAGGTGATTGTGTGTGATCCCCGTATGGTGGAGACCGCCCGTATCGCCGATCAGTGGCTGCCGCTCAAAAACGGTTCCAACATGGCGCTGGTTAACGCCTTCGCCAACGTGTTGATTAACGAAGGGCTCTACAACAAGGCATTTGTCGCCAACTACACCGAAGGGTTCGAGACCTTCAAGGCGACGGTGGCCAAGTACACCCCGGAATATGTGGAGGGGATCACTGGCCTCAAAGCCGCCGATATCCGCGCCGCCATTCGCACCTATGCCGAGTCGCCTGCGTCCATGATCCTGTGGGGCATGGGGGTGACCCAGTACGGTCAGGCGGTGGACGTGGTCAAGGGGCTGGCGGGTCTGGCGTTGCTGACCGGCAACTTCGGTCGCCGCGGCACCGGTTGCGGGCCGGTGCGCGGTCAGAACAACGTGCAGGGCACCTGTGACATGGGGATGCTGCCGCACCAGTTCCCGGGTTATCAGTCGGTGGCCGATCCCGCCATCAGCGCCAAGTTCGCCAAGGCGTGGGGCGTGGAGTCACTCTCCCAAAAGCCCGGCTATCGCCTGACGGAGCTTGGCCACAAGGTGGAGGAGGGCAAGTGCAAGGCCTTCTACATCTTCGGTGAAGATCCGGCCCAGACCGAGGCAGATCTCGGTCAGTTCCGCCGCACTCTGGCGGGGATGGAGCTGGTGATCGTGCAGGATATCTTCATGACCCAGACTGCCGAGATGGCCGACGTTATTCTGCCCGCCACCAGCTGGGGCGAGCATGAAGGGGTCTACAGCTCGGCGGATCGCGGCTTCCAGCGTTTCTACAAGGCGGTGACGCCCCCCGAGAACGTGAAACCGGACTGGGCCATCTTCTCGTTGATGGCGACCGCCATGGGTTATCCCATGGAGTACCACAACACCGAAGAGATCTGGGACGAGATGCGTGCGCTCTGTCCGCTCTATGCCGGGGTCAGCTACGACAAGATGGCCGATCTCAAGAGCGTGCAGTGGCCTTGCCCGACCGAGGATCACCCGGGCACCAGCACTCTGTTCGAGGGGAATGTGTTCACCACCCCGAGCGGCAAGGGTCAGCTGATCGCCTCCGAGTGGCGGCCGCCGCTGGAGCAGCCCTGTGCCGAGTACCCGCTGGTGCTCTCCACCGTGCGCGAGGTAGGTCACTACTCCTGCCGCTCCATGACCGGCAACTGCTCGGCGCTGCAAACCCTGGCCGATGAGCCGGGCTATGTGCAGATCCACCCGAGCGATGCCAAAAAGCTTGGGGTGAAGGATCAGGCGCTGGTCTGGATCTCGTCGCGCCGTGGCAAGGTAATTACCCGGGCCAACTACAACGACCGGGTCAACGCCGGGGTGGTCTACATGACCTACCAGTGGTGGATCGGGGCCTGCAACGAGCTCACCATCGAGCACGTCGATCCCGTCTCCCATACGCCGGAGTACAAGTACTGCGCGGTTAAGATCGAGCGCATTGACAATCAGCCTGAGGCGGAAGTGTACGTCCAGACTGAATACAGCGCGCTCAAGGCGAAATTGCGCAGCGCAGCCAAGGGCTGATCGCCCTAAAAACGAGGTTCTGCACAAATAAGGGAACCCGACTCGGATTTATCGAGTCGGGCACCCTTTTATTACCCAAAGAAAGGGGAGTAAATGATGCAACATGAAATTGGTCGCTTATTCGGACTTTTCTATATTGGCACCTATCTGGCGGCGATATTGCTGGGAATAGGTTGCTATATTTGGCGCGACGAGATGATATTTCTGCTGGGCTTCGGTTTTTTCGGCTGTTTTATGGCAGCAAGGCTCGCCATGAGCAGCGTATTTTCTGCCTTGAGTATTTCCAGTGCCTGGCTGATCGGGTTTATCTCCACCACCTTGATCAACGGCCTGCTGTTGGGGGTGATCACCCTGCTGGTCTACCTCACTCACCAGTGCGTCTCGGTTGAGCTTGCCGACAACGCCAGCTGGCTGCTGCTCGCCTTTCAGGGCTTCTCCGCGCTCTTTATTCTGGGCGGTTTGAAGTGCTGCCACACCCGACTTGTCACCTCGTGAGTGACCACCGAGCGGTGTTTCGAATGATGCCTTTATTGCACAGCAAAGGGGAGGCAACAGAGAGATCTGACAGTTGACAATGGCCCCTTGTGCGGCCACCAATCCATTATTCAATCTGCGATGTAATTATTGCCTGAATATGGCAACCAGATATATTAAATCGGATTGTAATGAAATTTGAGCTCATCTATGATGAGTCGCCATTCCAATAATAATCACCCGATGACAATGTTATTTTTTGTTATCGTTCGTTAATAACAACGGTGGAATTGCAACATGCGACAAGTGTCGTCACCGCCTTCCTTTTGGCAGCGTGGATAGTGCGCTGCGGCTATTAATTCTGGTGAAACGCTTGTGTCGCGATGCGATGGCATGGACAGCCTGACTGGTGACTGAAATTGATATAACGTGAGGCCGCAATGCTTACTGTGAGTGCCATCCCCCTGGACGAGATATCTCCCATCTGGGACGACGGTTTCCTCCTGCTCTCCAAATCCCTCCTGTCGGCCGTGACGCTCGATGACTTTATCCACAAACTCAACAAGATAGATGCCGGCTTTGGCGGCGTAACCCGGGTCAACCTGATCCTCAACCGGGGATCCGGCGAGGAGGCCACTTTCTGTTATATGGGAGAGAGCGGCCCAAAGCACCTTGTCTGCCGCAAGGCAGACCTGCACGCTCCCACTGATGGCACCGAGCAGGCGATCATCCTGCCTGCCGCCCGTTTTGCCAACCGCTGTGCCCCCCTTGCTGCCGAAGGGATTTATGAGGGGCTGCGCTCCTACTGCCAGCTCCCCATCACCACCGCCCGCAGCCATCTGGGCGGGGTCGAGTTCATCAATACCCGCCTCGACAGCTTCACCATGGAGACCTTGGCCAAGCTGACCCAGCTTGCCGCCATCATCGCCATTGCGCTGGAGAACGTGCAGGACAAGGAGCGCACTCTGGAGCAGGCCAACTCCTTGCGCCTTGAGCGCGACAGCTGCAAAATTCTGGTGGATGTGACTAATGCGGTGATTAAATTAGTGCGCATCGCCGAGCTGCCCAAGAGCCTGTTTGCCATCCTGCACCACCACTTTGGCATCAGCAGCCTCTGTCTGGCCGAGTACAACGCCACCTCCGACAGCTTCAAGAGCTATCTGGTCAACCAGCAGCAGAGCGAGCAGCCGGGGATCATCGATCATTCGTGTTTTGAGAAGAACTGCTTGCAGGGGGCGCTGCGCCACAGCGAGCCCTTCTTCGTTTACCGCGAGCAGGGCCACGGCTGCCAGTCGAGCTGCCGCTTTACCTCCCAGATCCTGCCCCCCGATGCCGACAGCTCCTGTATTTTGCCGCTGCGCTATCAGGGCAATCTGCTGGGGGTGCTGATCCTCTCTCACCCAGAGGCCAACTTCTTCGCCGATATCGATATCTCCCTGCTGGAGCAGGTGGCAGCGCGCACGGCCATTGCCATGAACAACGTGCAGGCGCAGCAGGAGATCTCCAACACCAACGGTGCCAAAGAGAAGACCATTCGCATCAACGAGCCGCAGATGCAGGGGGAGTTCCCCCACATCATCTACCAGAGTGCGGTGATGGCGAACGTGCTGGAGAAGGTGCGGCTGGTGGCCGAGAGCGACAGCACCGTTCTGATCCTCGGCGAGACCGGCACCGGCAAGGAGCTGATCGCCCAGGCCATTCACGCCCTGAGTGCCCGCCACGATCACGAGATGGTGAAGGTGAACTGCGCCGCTATCCCGACCGGCCTAATCGAAAGCGATCTGTTTGGCCACGAGAAGGGGGCCTTTACCGGCGCCCTGACCCAGCGCATCGGCCGCTTCGAGCGGGCCCACAAGGGTACCCTGTTCCTCGATGAAGTGGGGGATATGCCGCTGGATCTGCAGCCCAAACTCTTGCGGGTATTGCAGGAGCACGAGCTGGAGCGGGTCGGCAACAGCAACCCCATCGCAGTGGATGTGCGGCTGGTGGCCGCCACCAACTGCGATCTGCTCTCCATGGTCAAGAACAAGCGCTTTCGCAGCGACCTCTACTACCGGCTCAATGTCTTTCCCATCGAGCTGCCGCCCCTGCGCGAGCGGCGCGAGGATATTCCGCTCTTGGTCAACTTCTTCGTCAGAAAGATTGCCAAGCGGATGCGCCGCACCATCACCGCCATCCCCGCCGATGCGATGAAGATGCTGGTGTCGCTGCCGTGGTACGGCAATATCCGCGAGCTGGAGAACGTCATCGAGCGCGCCGTGGTGATGACCCGCGGTCACGTGCTCAACCTCTCGCCGGAGGAGCTGATGCCCCTCAAGGGTTACCACAAGATTGAGACCCTGGTCTATGACGAACCCGCCACACCGCTCTTTGCCGAGGGGCCGGAGGATGAGCGCGAGGCGATCATCGCCGCCCTGCGCGACTGCAACGGCATAGTCGCTGGTGAGCGGGGGGCGGCCAACCGCCTCGGCATGAAGCGCACGACCTTGCTCTCCAAGATGAAGCGGCTCGGCATTTCGGCCCGGGATCCCGAGATCATTGACGGGGTCGCACCATGAGAGAGCTACTTGAGCTTGAGGCGCGGGGCGAGCAGAGAGAACAGAGCGAGCAGAGCGAACAGAACGAGCTGGCCCGCTGCGCCATCCACCGCGAGGTGGTGCACTACCGCGCCGATACCTTGACCTGCGACAGCGAGATGGAGCTGCCCTCCGAGACGCCGGTGGCGCTGGTCTATAACGGCATCGCCCACAGCGTGATGATGTGCTCGGCCTCCGATCTGGAGGATTTCGCCATCGGTTTCTCGCTATCCGAGGGGGTCATCGACAGCCTGCTCGATATCCATGACATCGAGCAGATCGACGGCTGTCAGGGGATTGAGCTGCATATCACCCTGGCCAACCGCTGCGTCCATCGCCTTAAAGAGAAGCGGCGCACCCTGGCGGGCCGTACCGGTTGCGGCATCTGTGGCAGCGAGAGTCTGGATCAGGTGATCCGCACCCAGCCAGAGCTGCCCGACAGTCAGCGTCTGGCGGTGGGCCATATCGACAAGGTATTGACCGCGCTGCGCCCGCTCCAGCTATTGGGCCAGCGCACCGGCGCCACCCATGCGGCAGTGCATCTGGATGGTGAGGGCAACATTCTCGCCATTCGCGAGGATGTGGGGCGCCATATTGCGCTGGACAAGCTGGTGGGGCACTTGTGCCGCGCTGGTCGCCGTGACGGTGCCATTCTGGTGACAAGCCGCGCCAGCTTCGAGATGGTGCAAAAGTGCGCCTGCGCCGGGGTCGAGATCTTGCTCGCCATCTCGGCTGCCACCGAGCTCGCGGTCGAGCGGGCCGAGCAGACCGGGCTCACCCTGGTGGGTTTTTGCCGCCCCGGGCGGGCCGAGATCTACAGCGGGTGCCAGCGTATCCTGCTCAAGTAATGGCAAGGCCGTGAACTCGCTAAACGGGTCATGAAAACTGGCAATAAAAAAGGGCGGGGAGTGTGACTCCCCGCCCTTGTTGTATCTGCTTCTGTGGCGGATTAACGCGCCAGCAGGATACGCAGCATGCGGCGCAGCGGCTCGGCGGCGCCCCACAGCAGCTGGTCACCCACGGTAAAGGCGGCCAGATACTCCGGGCCCATATTGAGCTTGCGCAGACGGCCCACCGGAATGCTGAGGGTGCCGGTAACGGCCGCCGGAGTCAGCTCGCGGGCGGTGATGTCGCGATCGTTGGGGATCACTTTCACCCAGTCGTTGTGGGCTGCCAGCAGCGCTTCGATCTCCGCCAGCGGCACATCTTTTTTCAGCTTGATGGTGAATGCCTGGCTGTGGCAGCGCAGGGCGCCGATCCGCACACAGAGACCATCCACCGGAATGACGGCGTTTTCGATACCCAAAATCTTGTTGGTCTCGGCCTGACCCTTCCACTCTTCGCGGCTCTGGCCGTTGTCGAGCTTGGTGTCGATCCAGGGGATAAGGCCACCGGCCAGCGGTACGCCGAAGTTGTCCACCGGCAGGGTGCCGGAGCGGGTCTTCTCGGTGATCTTGCGCTCGATATCGAGAATGGCGGAGGCGGGATCCGCCAGCTCGACCGCCACTTCATCGCGCAGCATCCCCATCTGGGTGACCAGCTCGCGCATATGGCGGGCACCGCCACCGGAGGCGGCTTGATAGGTCGCCACGCTCACCCACTCCACCAGGTCGGCCTTGAACAGGCCGCCGAGGGCCAGCAGCATCAGGCTGACGGTGCAGTTGCCGCCGACGAAGGTCTTGATGCCATCGTTCAGGGCCTGCTCGATGACGTCGCCGTTGACCGGATCCAGAATGATGACGGCGTCTTTCTCCATCCGCAGGGAGGAGGCGGCGTCAATCCAGTAACCCTGCCAGCCAGCGGCTTTCAGGCGCGGATAGACATCCTTGGTGTAGTCGCCGCCCTGGGCGGTGATGATGATATCCTGCTTGGCCAGCGCTTCGATATCGAAGGCGTCTTGCAGAGTACCGGCATCGACGCCGAAGTTGGGAGCGGCCTCACCGGCCTGGGAGGTGGTGAAGAATGTGGGTTGAATATGGGCGAAATCCTGCTCTTCCTGCATCCGGCTCATCAGAACCGATCCCACCATGCCACGCCAACCGACCAAACCTACTTTTTTCATATTGTCCTACCCTGGATTGCTGCTAAAGAAACTCGTGGTGACACCCGTAACCCCCTTGTCTGGCGACGCCTGTTTACAAGCGGTTTACAGGCCATTTAAAAAATATGCGCTGCGAAAAATGCGTCTATCCACATTACGGATTGTGACGGCTTGCGCAAGTCGAATTGCGCAATATTCTGTGCCGTTTGCTGCATTAACCGGCAGCCAGCGCACCGCTCAGGCAGACGGGGAGCGAGAAGGTCAACATCAGACGAAAAGGCCACCGTTTATGGCGGTGGCCTGTCAATAAAGCGGTTGAGGACGTCCTCTGCTGTTGTCTGGGGGCGCAGTTGGCGAGAGAAAAAGCCCGACTGTGTGGGCGTCTAGCCGTAACGGGCGAGGGTGAGCCCCTCATCGCTGATGGCGGGCTCGCTGCCGCTGATGAGATCGCACAATAGCTGACCCGAACCGGCCGCCATGGTCCAGCCCAATGTGCCGTGGCCGGTATTGAGCCAGAGGCCGGGAATGGGGCTTGGCCCCACCAACGGGGTGCCATCCGGCGTCATGGGGCGCAGGCCGGTCCAGAACTCGGCTTGGCTGATATCGCCCCCTTCGGGAAAGAGATCGCCGACCACCATTGCCAGAGTGTCGTGGCGTCTCGGATTCAAGGCGAGGTTGTAGCCAGACAGCTCCGCCATGCCGCCGACCCGGATCCGCTCGTCAAAACGGGTGATGGCCACCTTGTAGGTCTCGTCGAGCACGGTACTGCGCGGCGCGGCCTCGGCATTGCTCATCGGCAGGGTGAGGGAGTAGCCCTTGACCGGATAGACCGGCAGCTCCAGTCCGAGCGGGCGCAGCAGCGGCCGCAAAAAACCGGTGGCATAACTGCCGAGCGCACAGACGATGGCATCGGCGCGATAGCGCTGCTCGCCCGCCCGCACCGCCACGGCGCGGCCGCGGGCTTGCTCAATCTCGTCGATGTCGCAGTTGAAGACGAACTTGACCCCGAGCTTCTCGGCTTCAAGGGCCAGGGCCTTGGTGAAGCGGAAGCAGTCGCCGGTCTCGTCGCCGGGCAGACGCAGGCCGCCGACGATTTTGCCGCGCACCCGCGCCAGCGCAGGCTCTGCCGCTTCGCAGCCGCTGGCATCCAGCGACTGGTAGGGGACGCCATACTCCTCCAGCACCTCGATATCGCGCTGACTGGCATCGAGTTGGGATTGGCTGCGAAACAGCTGCAGGGTGCCGAGCTGGCGCCCTTCGTAATCGATGCTCAACTCGTCGCGCAGCAGCTTCATGCAGTCGCGGCTGTATTCGGCCAGACGCACCATGCGCCCCTTGTTGGTGGCATAGGCGGTCGGGGTGCAGTTGGCGAGCATTCTGAGCATCCAGCGCAGCTGGAAGGGGTCGGCAGTGGGGCGCACGGTGAAGGGGGCATGCTTTTGCAACATCCATTTTGCCGCCTTGAGGGGAATGCCGGGGGCCGCCCAGGGGGCCGCATAACCCGGGGATATCTGCCCGGCGTTGGCATGGCTGGTTTCAAGGGCGACGCCACCTTGTCGCTCCAGCAGGGTTACTTTGTGACCCGCTTTGGCCAGATACCAGGCGCTGGTTACCCCTATCACGCCGCCACCGAGAACCACTATCTCCATATCGTCTTTCCTTGACTGATCTCCTGATGTGGCCACCACCATAATCAGCCGCCACAGGATATTCAACCGCTCTGCGCAGGATTGGGATCTCCGTCTGCTTGCCTGTCACAGGCTGGTGTTTGGTGCGATGGTGAGGCTGATTGCCAGCGTAAATCGCTACGCTGTTGTCAGTGTGAATGTGCCAAGGGACATGGCCCGCTTACAACTGCTCCAGCTGGATTAGGTACTGTTCCGCCGTCGCCAGAATTGCCTGCTGCTGCGCTGCCGGTTGGCCATCCCAGTTGGCATAGGGGAGGGCGAGGCGGGGATTGCCGCCCAGTTTGTCCCGATTGCGCCAAAGAAAGTGCCAGTAGAGGCTGTTGAAGGGGCAGCTCCCGTCGCCGTGGCGGGCTTTGACCTGATAGTGGCACCCCTTGCAGTAGTGGCCCATTCGCTCGAGATAGGCGCCGCTACTGGCGTAGGGCTTGCTGCCCATCAGGCCGCCATCGGCAAACTGGCTCATGCCGCGGGTGTTGGGCAGCTCCACCCACTCGATGGCATCCACATAGATGCCGAGATACCACTGATCCACCTCGTCAGGATCGATCCCCGCCAGCAGGGCAAAGTTACCGGTCACCATCAGCCGCTGGATATGGTGGGCGTAGGCGTGCTCCAGAGACTGGCCAATGGCGTGACGCACGCAGGCCATCCTGGTTTCGCCACTCCAGAAGAAACCGGGCAGCGGCCGGTTGGCCCCGAGAAAATTGGTCTGCTGGTAGTCGGGCATCTTCTCCCAGTAAAGGGCGCGGACAAACTCGCGCCAGCCGAGGATCTGGCGAATAAACCCCTCCACCTGCGCCAACGTGATGGTGGCCTGATTGGCCTGCCAGTGGGTCTCGGCGGCGCGGATCACCTCAAGCGGATGAAGCATCTTGCTGTTGAGGGAAAACGACAAACGGCTGTGAAACAGACTCCAGCCGCGCTCGCTCAGGGCATCCTGATAGCGGCCAAAGTGGGGCAGGCAGTGGGCCAGAAAATGGGCCAGCAGCTCACGACTCTGGCGCCTTGTGATGGGCCACGGCAGTCTGCTGGCATCCGCCTCGCCGATGGTACTGACCCCGTGGCGGGTCAGCATGGCGTCAATCTCGCTCACCTCATTGGCAAAGGTGAGGGGCGTCGGGATTGGCTGGCTAGCCGGCAGTTTGGCTCGGTTCTCGTCATCAAAATTCCAGCGCCCGCCAAGGGGTTGGCCGCGCTCATCGAGCAGCACTTGATATTGCTTGCGCAAGGCGCGGTAGAAGAACTCCATCCGGCTGTGGGGGTAGCGCTGCCAGCCATCGCGGGGGGTGAGAAAATGTTCGCTCTCCACCTCGGTGGCAGGGATGGCAAGTCCTACCGCCCAGCTTTTCAACTGGCTGGCAAGGCGCCACTCGTCCGGGCTCTGCCAGGCAAAGCTGCTGGCCTGATGTGCTTCGAGCTGAGCCTCCAGCAAGCCGGGCAAGTCGGGCCAGCGGGCGCTCTCATCGAGGGTCAGGTAACAGACGCGGTGGCCCGCTTGGGTGAGTGCCGCTGCGAAGGCGCGCATGGCGGCAAAGAAGGCCAGCACCTTCTGGCGATGGTGGCGGCAGTAGTCGGTCTCCTGACGCAGTTCCGCCATCAGATAACAGATTGCCGGATCCGGGGTGCGAAACCAGCTGTGACCGGCGTTCAGCTGATCGCCAAGAATAAGACGCAGCTCCATCAGACTCGCGCCTCCTCAGGTTGCTGCCTGCTGTGACGAGCGTGGCGACAGCGTTCGCTGCAGTAGCGAACCGCCTCCCAACTGCGCGCCCACTTGCGCCGCCAGCTGAAGGGGCGTTGGCAGACGGGGCAGATCTTCTCGGGCAGATGGGGTTTGCGATGCATGATGGCTTCCGGCCTTGGCTGATGGGGGATGTGGCGTGTGGGTAGGGAGAATAACGAACCGGGGGGGTGGACGGATCAACCTCACTGCCAGTTTGCCGCGCAGATGTGCACTTTGTGAGCGGGCGCACAGCCCGTCGGTGCACTCCTTGTTTGCAAATTAACCAGCCGTTAACGTGGCGAGGCTGCCCGTTGGCAGCATCCATCAACGGATCTTATTGGCCATCGACTGTCTACAACCGATATGGAGGGGAGTGATGCCAATCATGACAGCTACGCCCCGGGCAGCTTGCCTGCTCGCCCACTGGTATACCCGGGATCCCATTCTCACCTTCGACTTTCCTCACCGCTGATTGGCGGCACCCGCCGTTTGAATTTGTCAGCCGGACGACCCTGATCGTCCCGGCCTCTTTGCCAATTCCAATTTCAAACACACTGGCCTTGCGCCGGTGAGGAGTCTTATATGCGTCGTATACCCGAGCCGTTTCGTATCAAGATGGTCGAGCCCATCAAACAGACCACTGGCGCCGAGCGCCGCGCCGCCCTCGAGGCCGCTGGCTGGAACCCCTTCCTGCTGTTGGCCGAAGATGTTTATATCGATCTGCTGACCGACAGCGGCACAGGTGCCATGTCCGATCGCCAGTGGGCCGGCATCATGATGGGGGACGAGGCCTATGCGGGCAGCCGCAACTTCGTCGAGCTGGAGCGCACGGTGCGCGACATTTTTGGTTACCAGCATGTGATGCCCACCCACCAGGGGCGCGGGGCCGAGCAGATCCTCTTCCCCGAGCTGGTCAAGCGCTGCAAGGGCAAGGCGCCAGTGTTTATCTCCAACTACCACTTCGACACCACCAAGGCTCACGTGGAGTTGGCTGGCGCGCGGGCCATCAACCTGCTCACCCCGAAAGCCCTCGACACCACGGCCCCTTATGCCTGGAAGGGGGATTTTGATCTCCCTCGCCTGAGCGACACCATCGAGACCCTGGGGGCCGACAACGTGGCCGGCATCATCATCACGGTCACCTGTAACAGCGCCGGTGGTCAGCCGGTCTCCATGGCCAATATGGAGGCAGTCTCTGAGCTGGCCCGTCGTCACCATATTCCGGTGGTGATCGACGCCGCCCGCTTTGCCGAGAACGCCTGGTTTATCAAGGAGCGGGATCCGGCTTATGCGAAGTGCAGCATCAAGGAGATAGTGCGCCAGATGTTCGCGCTGGGGGACATCTTCACCATGTCGGCCAAGAAGGACGGGTTGGTCAATATCGGCGGGCTCTGCTGCTTTAAAGAGGATCTCGACCTGTTCCGCGCGGTGCAGGTGCGCTGCGTGGCAATGGAGGGGTTTGTCACCTATGGTGGCCTTGCCGGACGGGACATGGCGGCGCTCGCCATTGGCCTGCGCGAGGGGATGGATGAGGAGTATCTCACCTACCGCATCAGTCAGGTGGCCTATCTCGGCGAGCGGCTGACCGAGGCGGGCATCCCGATCCAGACCCCCACTGGCGGCCATGCGGTGTTTGTGGATGCCAAGAAGCTGCTGCCCCATATTCCGGCCGAGCAGTTCCCGGCCCATGCACTCGCCTGCGAGCTCTATCTGGAAGGGGGCGTGCGCGGGGTGGAGATTGGCTCCCTGCTGCTGGGGCGCGATCCCGCCACCGGCAAGCAGGAGGCGGCGGACTTTGAGTTGCTGCGTCTCACCATCCCACGTCGGGTCTACACCCGGGATCACATGGACTATGTGGCCGACTGCCTGATCGCGGTGAAAGCGCGGGCCAGCGACATTCGCGGGCTCACCTTTGATTACGAGCCGCCGCTGCTGCGCCACTTCACTGCGCGGCTGAAACCTGTCTGATCAGCAACCGGTCAGACTGGGTGATCAACCGCGCCAAACTGTGCAGATCACCGGTCGCTCCCGGTTAAACGGCCCAGTAAAAAAGCCCCCGCACCAAGGTGCGGGGGCTTTCGTTTATCGACGCAAACCGGGTCAGACCGCCTGATACTCCAGCTCGACCGAGCCCAGCGCCTTGAGAGTGGACTGGGCGGAGTCACGCTGGCTGATCTGGCCGTTTTTGTTCTCCAGCAGCACGGCGCGGCGGATGGTGGCGAGATCTTCACCGTTAAGCACCGCATGGGCGCAGGCCATCTGCATCGGCGGCAGGCTGGGGTTGAAGGCGGCGTTCTCGGCGTAGCGGCCAGAGAAGATGCGGCCATCGGCAAACTGCAGCGCCACCGCGGCATAGCCCTGACTGTAGGGGGCGTAGCTTTGACGGGCGGCGGCCAGCGCGGCTTGCCACAGCGGGTCTTCGCTTTGTAGTTCAAGCTCTGCGTGATCCTGCGGGCTCATCAGCGCATCAGTGATGTCGAGATCCGCCGGGCCAAACGAGTGGGGCAGGAAGGATTGCAGGGCGCTCAGGTCATCGGGCAGAGAGACTTTCAGGATCTTGGCGGTACTCAGCTCGTTCATAAACTGACGGCAGTGGCCGCAAGGGGTGTAGTTGACGGTGATTTCGCTGATCCCAGTCTCGCCACCCAGCCAGGCGTTGGAGATGGCGGACTGCTCGGCGTGGACCGAGTGGAACAGACCTTGCCCCGCGAACTCCATGTTGGCGCCGAAGTACCAGCTGCCGCTCAGGCCACAGGCGATGGCACCGACATAAAACTTGGAGATGGGCGCCACCGAGCAGGCGGCTGCCAGTGGCAACAGGGCGAGGCGCAGGGCGCGATCATCGAGACCTGTGGCGGCTTTCAGGGTGGCGACTTGCTCCGGCGTGAAGCGGGCGTTGAAGTCGGCACTATCCAGCATGGGCTGCACGGCTGCTTTGAGCGGGGCAGAGAGGGTATCGAATGGCTTGGCAAAACGGGGATGCATAGTGTGTCCTCAAAGGCCAATTGGGCGGCCATTGTAGGGAGCAAGCTCGGGTAAATGTGTGAGCAGGCTCACGCCCTGACGGGCAAACGGAGGGGGATGGTAATGGAAACGTTTGTCTTGTGCAAATTGTGCGGCAGGTCGCACCCCGAGAGGCCAGCAGGCCCCTCGGGGTGCTCAATCGGTGGGCAGTCTGTAGTCAACACTACGATCAAATCAGCCAGTGATAGATGGCAAACAGCAGCGGGGCGACGGCCGCGGTGAGGATCCCGCACACCACCATGGCCAGCGATGCAAAGGCACCCTGGGTGATCCCCTTCTCGGCGGAGGTGGCGGTGCCGATGGCGTGGGCACAGGCCCCCATGGCGAGCCCTTGCGCTTCCGGATCGGTCACTTTGAGCAGTTTGAGCAGCGGGTAGCCGATCAGGGCACCGACAATCCCCACCACCACCACCACGGCGGCCGCGATGGCGGGAATGCCGCCGATGGACTGGCTGACGCTCATGGCGAGCGGGGTGGTAATGGATTTGGTCGCCAATGAGGCGAGCAGCGCCGGATCTGTGCCCATAAAGTGACCGATCAGCAGGGTTGTACACACCGAGATCAAGACGGAGGCGAGGGTACAGATTAGGATGGGCTTGAGCTTGGCCTGGATCTGGCGCGCCTGCTGATAGAGCGGCAGCGCCAGCGCCACTACTGCGGGCTCCAGCAGCATGGTAATGGGGCTGCTGCCGCGCTCGTACTGCTCAAGGGGCAGGTTGAACCAGAGCAGCAGGCCGATGATCACCGCGGTCGGCACCAGCACCGGATTGATGATGGGCCAGGGCAGGCGGCGATAGAGGGCGCGGGTGGCGAAATAGAGCGCCAGGGTCAGAGGGATGGCGAGCCAGAAGATCATTTGTTCATCCTCTGGTAGAGCCGACCGACGGTGGCGAGGATCAGCACGATCCCGAGCACGATGCAGAGCATGATGACGCAGAAGGATTGGCGCAGGGGCTCAAGCCAGGCCACCAGTCCGACTGCAACCGGCACGAACAGCACGCCCATGTGGCGCAGCAGCAGGCCTGCCCCCAGCTCGACCCAATGTAGCTTGATCAGTTGCAGGGAGAGCAGTACGAACAGCAACAGCATGCCGATGATGCTGCCGGGAAAGGCGAAAGGCAGGATGGCTGCCACGGATTTGCCTGCCAGCAGGCAGGCGACGATGACCATAAAGTCACGAAAGTACAGCAAGGCGCGTTGCGCGATCACGTGAACCTCATCGACTGGGAAGAAAAATCGCAGTTTACCAGAGAGGCCGGGTCGCGGCATTAAAACAATAACAACTGAAATCAGTTCGTTTGAAGCTGATTTGATTGGCATTTTTTGAAAAGTGCCTGATAGAACCCTTTTCGAACTACAAGGAGTTGTGATGACATCCCTCTTGTCCCGAGTTCGCCAGCTGGCGAACGATACTGCGTTGCCACCCCATCTGCTGCAAACCCGTCAGTGGGAAGGGCCCCTGTGTCGGGTGCGACTCGACAACACCGGCGCTGATGCCACCCCGGTTGAGCGCTGGGTGCTGTTTGATGGCAAGCTTGGCCTGCCGGTGGAGAGCGCCATCTATGGCGAAGGATTCCAGATGCTGGCCCAGACCATGGGTAGCTGGCAATCACCACAACATGTCGGCCGTTGCCCCGATGCCAGCGTTTATCGCATCACCGATGACAATGGCTATCACACCATTCACAACCTGTTGCTGGTGGAGCATGGCAAGGGGTGGCTGCTGCTCGCCTTTGCCAGCTGCCACCGTTTTGGCGGGGAGTTTCGCCTCTATCCTGATGGGCGCCTGCAGATCCTGATGAATTGCGAAGGGCGAAAACTTGCAGCCGGTGAGCACTGGCAGAGCGAGGCGCTGATCTGCCTCGAAGGGGCTGAGCGCGAGGATCTGCTGGCCGAGTTGGCACGGCTGATCGAGGCCGAGCACGGCTCGCTGATCGGCAAGGTGAGTGAGCGCCCGAGCGGCTGGTGCTCCTGGTATCACTACTACGCCGAGGTGAGCGCTGCCGATATTCGCGAGAACCTGCAGGTGCGTGCCGAGCGCTTCCCGGCCCTGCGCTATGTGCAGATTGACGACGGCTATCAGGCCAAGATGGGCGACTGGCTCACTCCGTCGGCCAAGTTCGAGCAAGGTGTAGCCTCACTGGCTGCCGAGATCAAACAGGCTGGCTGCGAGCCTGCCCTCTGGGTCGCTCCCTTTATTGCCGAACCCACTTCGCAGGTGTTTCAGGATCACCCCGACTGGTTTGTGAAGGGGGATGACGGCCTGCCGTTGCCCTCCGAGCGGGTCACCTATGGCGGTTGGCGCTGCACCCCCTGGTATGTGCTGGACGGCACCCACCCCGAGGTGCAAGCGCACCTTGAACAGGTGTTCCGTACCTTGCGCGAGCAGTGGGGAATCCACTACTTCAAGCTCGATGCCAACTTCTGGGGGGCCATCCACGGTGGCCGTTTCCACGATCCGGCCGCCACCCGGGTTGAAGCTTATCGACGCGGTATGGCGGCCATCCTGCGCGGTGCTGGTGAAGGCGCTTTCCTGCTCGGTTGCAACGCCCCCATCTGGCCAAGCCTCGGGCTGGTGCACGGCATGCGGGTGAGCGATGATGTGGAGCGCAGTGGTCATCGCTATCGCCAGATCGCTCGCGAGGCCTTCTGCCGTGCCTGGCAGAACGACAAGCTCTGGGCACTCGACCCCGACTGCATTTGCCTGCGGGATTTACCGAGCCAGCAGGCAAGTAAAGCTGAATACAGTTTCCATCTGGCTGCACTGGTGGCGAGCGGTGGCATGATGCTGGCCGGTGATCGGCTGCAAGATCTCGATGAGGAGCAGGCTGCGCAACTGTGCAAGTTGCTGGCGCTCTGCGCCGCCCGGGCACCCTCGGCCCGTTTCGAGTCGATGGACTTTGCCTGCGGTGAAGTGGGGCTGCCCGAGGGGGGTACTCTGCTCTGCTTGTTCAACTGGGAGGAGCAACCACAGGAGTTTCTGCTGCCGGAAGGGGGAACCGATTTTTGGCAGGAGCAGGCTGTCGGTACGGCTGTCACCCTGCAAGGGGGCGAAGGGCGGGTGATCCGCTACGCCTGATCACAGCCTCACCATAAACAATTCAGGCTCCATTACGGAGCCTGAATTGTTTCAACCAGCTGTTATCAGTAACGCCACTCAAAACCGACGGCGTATTTGGCTGAGCCATAGCCCGGGATATCACTGCCGGAGGCGATCGCCTTGAGGGTCAGCAACGGGGTGATGGGCACCCCCAGACCAAAACCGATGGCCAGTTGATCATTGGGGTTCCCCATCAGATCGACCCGCATCACTCGATAAAGGGACATGTCCTCGCTCAGGTGCATATAGGCTTGCGAAGCGCGGTTATAGACCTGACCAAACACCTCCAGCTGGAAACCTGACTGGGCGCTGATGGCCAGCGGTACCCCGACAAACTTGTAGAGATGAGAGCCGTTGAAGTAGCTGTTGGTGATCAGGGGAGTGAAATCAGTCTGCTGATAAAGGGTATTGAAGTTCTGTTCTACGATGCGATAGGTCTGCTCGGGCAGGCGAGCAAGATAATCCGGCACATCGAACCGGTATGCGGCGTTGGCTGCCAGCGGCAGCAGGGCCAGTAATCCGAGCAGTGCGTGGTGACGAGGCATCAGCAAATGGCTTCCGTTCGGCCAAAGAGATCTCTTGCTTGGGAGACATCCGCTCAGGATGTTGCAAGATATTGGTTTTTGGGGAAATCCCCTTCGTCATTATGACCTGAAGAAGGGGATGGGCGGGAAGGATTTATTGTGAAACTACTCACAACTCATAAATCTTCCAGATAGTGGTAGAGACTCTTAAGAATCGCAAAGTTCCGTTCGTTACTCTGGTTCTGCTCGGCCAACGCCTCGAGACGGGGCACATAGTCCGGCAGACGGCGGCTGAAGTAGTCGCTGCAGTGCAGGCGCCAGCGTTTCTGCTCCGCTTCGCTCAAGGTGTGCGGCCAGTTGCGGGCGCGGTAGCGGAACAGCATCTCCGGCAGCCGGGAGTCGGTAAAGGCGAACTCCCGCTCACCCAGCAGATCCGCGGGGGTGGCACGCACCAGATCCATGGTGGACTTGTCGCCATGGCCAAAGAATCCGGCGTAGAGCTGGGTATCGGGGTCGCTCTCATTGCTGCCGGCGAACTCCTGATTGAACACTTCCACCAGTTTTTCCCGCACTTCGGGGTGGGCGCGCAGCAGATCCAGGCTCTTGCGGCACTGCTCCCGATTGATGCCGAGCTCGTCGGCGCGTTCCGCCGTCAGGGTGGCGGCCGGCGCCAGCACCGGGCACTTGTTGATGTGCACCAGCTTCACCGGAATGCCCGCCAGATCCCCCAGCTCCTCTTTTTTGGTATAGAGGCGCTCGCGGATCTCCTCGCTGGAGAGTTCAATGAGCGGGGTGGGGTCACGGGTCAGATCCACCATGATCACCGCGTTCTGGTTGGTGGGGTGCCAGGCGAGTGGCGAGACCCAGCTTGCACAACCCTGCCAGGGGGAGAACATGCCGGAGACATGCACCAGCGGTTTCATGGTCACCACGTCAATCAGCGCCTTCACCTTGTTTTTGTTACGCAGATCAAAGAGATAACCAAACAGCTTGGGTTGGGCCTTTTGTACCAGCTTGGCCATCTCGATGGTGGCCAGTACGTCAGAGAGTGCGTCGTGGGCATTGGCGTGGGCGACGCCGTTGGCGACTGTCAGCTTCTCCAGCCGGAAACTCGGCTTGCCCTCATCGTCAAACGCCCACTCGATCCCCTCCGGGCGCAGGGCATAGCAGGCCCGCAGCATGTCGAGAATATCCCAGCGGGAGTTGCCGTTCTGCCAGCTGTAGGCATAGGGGTCATAGAAGTTGCGATAGAGGGTGTAACGGGTCACTTCATCATCGAAGCGGATGCTGTTGTAGCCAAGCACACAGGTATTCGGCGTGGCGAATTGCTCGTGGATCTGGCGAATGAAATCCGCCTCGCACAGCCCATCCTTCATCGCTTTTTGTGGCGTGATACCGGTAATCAGGCACGCCTCCGGATCTGGCAGATAATCAGCCGGCGGCTTGCAGTAGATGACCAGCGGCTCGCCAATGATGTTGAAATACGCATCGGTACGAATACCGGCAAACTGCGACGGCCTGTCCTTGGCGGGGCTGATGCCGAAGGTCTCGTAGTCGTGGAAATAGAATGTTGGCTCGTTGCCCGCGTGTGCTGTTTTGCTCATGTTGCTCGAGATGAGGTATCCGATGACGGCGGCTAGCGCCTGGGTGGGCGGTGCCAGGCACCACAATTGTGTGCATGGTAAACCATAGCGCAGGCAGAACGAAGGGCGAGCCGTGCAGGTGGCGGTTTATTGGGCGGTTGCTCCCGACATCTTAGGCACTTCTGTCTTGCTCACCGGGACTATACGACCAATTTATCTCGTAGGATGCGATGATCTTTTATGACATCAGAATATTAGCCTGGTCCCATATCCGCTGGTTATAAGGGGTATAACCAGCGTGTGACAGCGGGAGCCTTTAGACTGCAGGCCTCAAAACAGCAATTTTGCAGGTGGTGCAGTTATGGTGATTACTCAGGGTCCACAGTTCAACGGCAAGGCATCCAAGCGGATGCATGTGATGGCCAAACCTATCGGGGCCGTGTGTAACATCGACTGTACCTACTGCTACTACCTCAGCAAGCAGGATCTGCTGGAATACAAGAAGGGGTGTTCGCCCCAGATGGATGAGCAGACCCTTGAGACCTATATCCGTCAATATATCGAGGAGCAGAATACCCCCGAGATCATCTTCTCCTGGCAGGGGGGCGAGCCGACGTTGCTCGGGCTCGACTATTTTCGCAAGGTGGTCGAGTTGCAGCGCAAATACCAGCCGCAAGGGGTGGTGATCGCTAACGATCTGCAGACCAACGGCATCCTGCTCAACGATGAGTGGTGTGAATTTCTGGCCGCCAACAACTTTCTCATCGGTTTGAGCATTGATGGCCCCGAGCTGCTGCACAACGCCTATCGGGTCAACCGAGCCGGGCGCGGTACCTTCAATCAGGTGATGACGGCGGTGGCGCTGTTGCACAAATACAAGGTGAAGTTTGCCACCCTGACCTGCGTGAACAACCTCACCAGCAAGAATGCGTTGGAGGTCTATCGCTTCCTGCGTGATGAGGTGAAGTCGCCCCAGATGCAGTTTATCCCCATCGTCGAGCAGAAGAGTTTTCGCACCACCGCGCCCCAGACCTGGCAACCGCAGGAGCAACACAAGCAGGGGGACAAGCGCCTCAATCCCTGGCACAAAAATTCGGTGGTCGAGCCCTGGTGCGTCTCAGCCGAGGGGTGGGGGGATTTTCTTATCACCATTTTCGATGAGTGGGTGCAGCGGGATCTGGGACGGGTCTTCGTGCAATATTTCGAGGCGAGTGTCGAGACCTGGATGGGGCGCAAGAACCCCCTCTGTACCTTGGGGGAGATCTGCGGCAAGGGGCTGGCGATGGAGCCCAACGGCGATGTGTTTGCCTGTGACCACTATGTCTATCCCAAGTACAAGATCGGCAATATCCACCATCAGCCGCTCAGTGAGCTGGCGTATTCGCCCGCCCAGCAAGCCTTCGGCTTTGCCAAATCGCGCAGCCTGACCCGCCAATGCCAGCAGTGTGACTACCAGTTTGCCTGCTATGGGGAGTGCCCGAAGAATCGCTTTATTCGCACCCACGAAGGGGAGGCAGGTCTGAATTACCTCTGTGCCGGTTGGTACAAGTTTTTCAGCCATATCGATCAGTGGATGGCCTATATCCTGCGCCGCGCCGGTTATCCGGTGGCCCATGGCAAGTACCGTGATGCGGGGATAAATAACGGCGTCATGACACATGGTCAGAGGAAATAAGCGATGCAGAGCATGTTGAGTCGCCACGAGTTCCGTCACACCCGCTCCGGCACCATGGGCGCCTTGTGGCTGGCCCTTGGCATGACCCTGTCTGGCCCAGCGCTGGCGGTAGCCAGCCCTGCGCCGCCGGTCACCACATCAGCGAATGGGGCACCCACCGCATCCGTGGCGGCCAGTGCGCCCTCAGCCGCCCAGATCCAGCAGTGGGCCTACAGTGCGCAGGATATCTCCCTGCCAGCGGTGGAGCGGGCCGATGCCCTGCGTCAGCTGGCGGCTTATCCGAACCAGAACAGTCTGGTGGCGGTGGCCAGAAGCCTGCGTGATGAGCACGCACTGGTGCGCGAAGCGGCGGTGATTGCAGCCGATCCCTATCAGTTTGCGCACCGCTGGCGGCTGCTCTCACCGCTGCTGGCTGACAGCTGTGCCGAGGTTCGCCACGCCGCAACCCTCAATCTGGCGCGCGATTATGGTGTCATGAATGAGGGGCAACTGAGCGCCATTGGCCAGCCGCTGGCGGAGGTGAGCGAGTATCTCGCCCGGCAGCAGGACCCTGCGCAGCAGCTGTTGCAGGCAGATCTCTATCGCTGGACCCGGCAGTGGGACAAGGCGCAGGCAAGCTACGAACAACTGCTGGCCAATCAGCCCGATAATCCCCTGATCTGGCTTGGTCTCTCTGACAACTTGCGGGCCCAGCAACGGGATGCCGAGGCGCTGGCCTTGCTCAACAAGGGGATCCTTGCGCTGCCGCAGAATGCCAACCTCCATTACGCCAAGGCGCTGACCCAGGTGCGCCTCGATCAGAAGAGCGAAGCGGCAGTCACCATGGCACAGGCGGCGGAGCTCGCTGGCAATAACAGCTACTTCTGGTATCTCAACGGGGTGCTGCAAGAGCCGCTAGATCTCGAGAAAGCCATCGGCTCGTTCGAGCTTGCCTACCGGATCTCCGGCGCGCCGGAGCAGCTCTATGCGGTGTGCGATATCTACCTTCGCCACGATCACCCCAAGAGCGACGCCTGCATGAGTGAACTTGGCAAGATAGCGCCCCCCGAGGTGCTGGCCGAGCTCAATAGCAAGCGCGCGAGCAAGACGAGCACGCCGCCGGTTTCCGCTGGCCAGTGATGGCTGCCACTTCTCTTACTGCACAGGTCAGGTTATGACGATCATACCGTTCAAATTCGCAATTCCGTTGCTGGCGACCACCCTGCTGGTGGCCGGCTGCACCCTCTCGGTCAAACAGGGCAACCAGCCGCTCCATCCGCTGCGACAGAAGATTGAAGCGGACATGGTGCTGGTGGAAGGGGGCCGTTTTGAGATGGGTTCCAACGACCTTGCCGCCAAAGCGAGCGAAGGGCCACAGCATACGGTCTCGCTCAACAGCTTCTACATGGCAAAATTCGAGGTGACCCAGGCCCTGTTCGAGGCGGTGATGGGCCCCTCCATCAGCTATTTCCAGGCACCGGATGTACCGGTCAACAACCTCAGCTGGCAACAGGCCAATCTGTTTGTGACAAGGCTCAATGAGTTGACCGGCGCTTACTACCGCCTGCCCACCGAAGCTGAGTGGGAGTATGCAGCCAAGGGGGGCAAGCTGAGTAAAGGCTATCGTTACAGCGGCTCCGATCAGATTGACGAAGTGGCCTGGTACAGCGGCAACGCCAAGAATCGCGCCTATCCGGTGGGGCTGAAAAAACCCAACGAGCTGGGGCTATACGACATGACCGGCAATGTGGGGGAGTTTGTGGCTGATGCCTATGAAGAGACCTTCTATCGCCACAGTCCTCAAGAGAACCCGAACAATGCCCAGGAGAGCAAGAGCCACCTCGCCCATAAGTCGGTGCGAGGCGGCAGCTACGCCTATGAGGCTGAATTGTCTGAAAATTTCCGGCGTGATTTCGCCAGCCAGTCGGTGATGATGGCAGACATGGGATTGCGACTGGTGCGAGATGCCCGTTAGGACTGAACGATGGAGGTGCTCAGCCCCAGCTCGCTGACCACTTCGAACAACTGCTGGCGCAGCCAACGGTGGCCCGCCTCGGTGGTCCGGCTGGGGTGCCAGATGGCCGACAGGCTGAATACTGATTCCTCGAAGGGGAAGGGGAGTACCCGCACATCATACATGCCGGCAAAGGTATTTATGATGGAGGTGGGCAAGACCCCGATGATCTCGCTGCACGCAATGATGGGCAGCATCTCCATGGCGGTCGGCACCCGCACCACGATATTGCGGTTGGCCATTTGCGGCAGGTGCTCGGCGGTGATCATGCTGCCTCTGACCTGCCACTGGGCCAACGCCACATGCTCCTCGGTAAAATAGGCCTCCACCGTCAAGTTGCTGCCCAGTCGCGGGTGGTTGCTGGCACACACCACCTTCACCTGCTCGCCATAGAGCACCTCGCTCTTGAGCATGCTGCGCCCGCTCTGGGTCATGTCGATGATGAGATCATAACGCTGCATCCGCAGGTCACTCTCCATATCTTCGGTAAAGAGGGGATGCACCTCGAGCGAAATACCCGGGGCGAGTGCCCGGATCTTGCCCAGCAGTGCTGGGACCAGTTGGGCGCTGACCAGTCTGACACAGGCGATGGAGAAGACTCGCTGGGAAGTGCGCGGATTGAACGTGCGCGAGGTCGAGAGGGTAGAGCTGAAGTTTTTCAGCGCGGCAGCCATCGCCGGATAGATGTCGATGGCAAATGAGGTGGGCTCCATCCCCACGACCTTGCGATTAAACAGAGGATCACCGTAGATCTCCCGCAGTCGCTTGAGGGCCTTGCTGACGGCGGGTTGGCTGATCTCCATGCGTGTCGCCGCCCGGGAGAGGCTGCGCTCTTCATAGATGGCGACAAAGATCGGGATCAGGTTCAGCTCGGTACTTCTGATGTCTAACAAGAGAGGCCTCGTCACATGTTCGTGGAAAAATCACACTGCCTTGGCACTGCCGGGTAGCCGGAGGGGAGAACCTGCCACGCCAGTCAGGTGGCGTGGCAGCCAGCGGGTATCCCACTTTGGCAGTGTAATGAAGTGGGCAAAGTGGGACAACCAGCGCAGGGCTGGTTGCTGCGTGGCGCACTTTATTTATCTGTTTGCGTTGCAGGATGATTGACCCGCTGAGGTCGGTTTGCCAGTCAGGGGGGCCGCTTGCCAGCCGATAATGTGGCCCAACCGTGAACGGATGTTGCCAAGACTGGCGCCCCGTCGCCTTTGCAGGTGCACCAGCAGGCGCCAGCCCATCTTTAGCGCATCAGCCCGATCAAGGGGATCTTGCTGGAATACAACCTGTTGTTGCTGCCAAGCCGGATCGGAACTGACACGGCTAAGTTCCAGCCAACCCCTCTTGGCCCGCAGATAGCGATAGGCCAGTACCCGCACCGCCCCCCACTGCCTGCACCAGATGGCGGCCCCATATTGCCAGCCGAGCGGGCGAGGGTGGTGACGGTAGTAACGGACCATAGCCAGAAGTGCCAGCACCAGCAGGGCTACACCACTGGCTACTCCAAGCAACCGATGCCAGTAGGCTGCCAGCCAGGAGGCGGGAGTGTGGCGCACTTGCAGGGTCTGCCCAGGGAGGGTCAGGGTTTGCAGCTGGCCAGTCTGGCTGTTCCACCAGGCAAGCTCCAGCGCGGGCAGGGTCAACTCACCACCGCGCTGCACGATATAGGTAGTTTGATCTTCCCGTGTCGAGAGGTACTCCCCTCGCTCCTGGGTATCGTTCAGTCGGGCTTGCGTCGGATAGGCCTGTACCCGCCCATCGCTTGCAAGCGGAATGATCAGCGGCGGGATCAGCACCGAGAGGGTATCCTGCCCGCTGGCGGTCACGGTGCGGGTGATAGCATCCCCCACCCGCAGCTCGCCGTCAGCATGGTCATCCGCAGAGCGCTGCCAACGCTGGCTCAGGGTGAGATTGCTGGCGCTCAGCCAACGCCCGCCGACCGTCAGGGCTGGGTCGGGCAGAGCGGCGGCAAAACGCTGAGGGTGGGTGGTGAGGGTGATCTGCCGGGAGCCCCCTTCAGGGCGCGCCACGGTGGCCCGCACCACGATGGCGGGGATCTCGAACTGGCCGGATTGCTGGGGATAGAGCGTCAGCTCCCAGCGCTGGTGCGACCAGGTCTCGCCATCGCGGCGCTGGGTGAAGTTGGTCGCCAGCTCGCTGCGCTGCTTGATCATGACCCCCGGCAGCTCGAACTGGCCGATGCGGGTACCCGCGGTAAACCAGCGGTTGGTGGCCAGCTCCAGATAGAGGGTGATCTGTTGGTTGACGGCATAGGGGCGCTTCTCCTCCCCCTGATCTTTCAACCAGCTCTTGAGGGTTACCTGAGTGGCGTCAGTCGCATCAGCGGCCTCGGCAGCCTGTGCTTCGACCGTGAGCAGCACGGCCCCGAGCAGGGTAGCGGTCGCCACATATCCGCACAGCCAGTGGCGGAGTTTATTGCGCCGGTTGCACATGGGTAGGCTCCTTGTGGGTGGCAGAACGAGGACGGGCGGTTGCGCCCGTTTGCTGTGCGTGTAGCTGGAGGCGGAATTTGGCTTGCAGGAAGTCACCGGGATCAGACTCCACCCGGCGCAGCCACTTTTCGGCCTGCGCCGGATTGGCCAGGATCTGATCTGCGGTCAGGGTTTCGCGCGCCATCAGGGATGAAGCTACGGTCTCTTCCGCTCCGTCGGCACTGCGTGGCTCATCATCGGGCAGTTCACTGGAGTGATCAGGTCCATCCGGCGTGCCGGTCTGGCTCTGACTGGCGCGGTTGATCTCGTCAACAATCCGGCTCATCACCTGATAGTTGTGGGCGGCTGATTGACGCACGCTCGGGTCGCTGGCCTCGTTAGCCAGTTTCCGGAACAGCCGGCGGGCGGCCAGATACTCACGTTGTCTGGCGAGGGCATTGCCGGCATAGAGCAGAGCCCGTTCTGAGTCGGCTTGCAGGAATGCTGACTGGGCCAGCGCAAACTCGGCACCATAGTAGTAGGCCACACCTTTGTAGAAGGGATTTTCATAGTGTTTAGCCGCCTCCAGATAGTCCCCCTGCTGGAAGTACCATTGCCCCTGCTGATCCGGGGTGAGCCAGAGGTTGAACCACTGCTGTTTCAGCTCCTGTGCCCAGTGATTGATCGCAGGCTCTGTCGGCTCTGCGGGCGCCAGCGAGAAGGTGGTGGCCTGCGCAGGCGTCGTCTGTAGCAGGGAGAGACCGATGGCTGCCACCAGACCCCACTGCACCAGCCAGCCTTTGCGAAACCAGAGCAGCAGCAGGGCGACGACCGGAAAGAGCAGGTAGTAACCCATGTCCCGCCAGGGCATCAGGGAGTCGTTGTGGATCAAAAAGTTGCGTTCAATCCCCCGGTTGATGCGCTCTACGTCGCCATTATCCACCGTCATGGTGAGCAGGGTGCCATCGCTGTCACTGGCCAGTCGCCGTAGTGAGGCAAGCTCCAGCGGGCGTTTGCCACTCAGGGCCGGGTCGCCAGCAGCCAGGATCAGCAGCTGACGGGATTGACCACGGAAATAGTCAGCCAAGGGGGCGATGGCGGCGGGGCTGATGCCATCACTCACCAGCAAAACTGTGCTGCCTGTCTCATCGGCCAGAAGCTCGGTGAGCAGCGGGATCACCTGTTCGGTGCGCTTGCCCGCTTTAGGCATGATCTCGGGACGGATGGCGGCGAGGATAGGGTCATAGACGGCATTGTCACGGGTCAGCGGCATGGCGGTGTGGGCCGAGCCGGCAAAGACCACCAGCCCGTTGCGCCCGCCATCGCGGGTCGCCAGCAGATCGCTGATCTTCTGTTTGGCCCGCGTCAAGCGGTTGGGGGCGATATCCGTTTCCAGCATGGAGTCGCTGTTATCGAGCAGGATCAGCAGGGCGCCCTGATCTTCGCCAAAGGGAGAGGGTTCACGGCTCCAGGTCGGCCCTGCGCAGATCAGGATGGCGAGCCCCATCAGCAGCCCCAGCACCTTGAGGGGCAGGTTCTTTTTCCAGCCGGTGTCCCCCAGCGTCAACGCCTCGCGCAGATGGGGCGGCAGCCGCTGTTGCCAGCGGTTTGCTTCATCCATGCGCCAGCGCAGCAGCAGGATGGCGACAAGGGGGAGCAAGGCCAGCAGCCACCAGGGGCGCAGAAAGTGGGCATTCAGCCAGAGCTGTTGCCAGTAGAGAGGATCCATCATGGCGTGTCTCCTGAGAGAGCAGTGCGCAGGCGGTAGCGCCTGAGGGTCAACAGGGAAAAGAGGGTGAGATAGAGGCCGACGCTGGCGGCGATGAGGTAATGGTGCAGGCTTTCGCGAGTCTGAAAGCGGGTGCTTTCGTAGCGTTGTGGCTCCAGCTCACCGATCACCTGATAGGCGCGCGTCAGCTGCGCCTCATCAAGAGCCTGAAACAACTGGCCGCCGGTCAGGGTCGCCAACTGTTGCAGGGTATCGAGATCGAGTGCCTGTTCGCCGACGGTGGCCGGATCCCCCATGGCGATAGTATGCAGCCGCACACCGTTGACCGCGGCTACCCGGGCCGCATCCCGCGGGCTGACAAAACTGCCGGTGTCGTTGCCATCGGTAAGGATGATGGCGACTTTCTCCCGCTTGGCGCTGTTCTGGTCTAGTTGCCCGTGGCGATCACTGTTGTTGAACACTTTGATTGCCAGACCGATGGCATCCCCCAGATGGGTACTCTGGCCTGCCATGGCGACATCGGTCTCCTGCAGCAGGGTTTGCCAGGTGTCGAGATCGGCGGTAAACGGCGCCTGGAGAAAGGCGGCATCCCCAAACAGGATGAGCCCGAGCCGATCTCCTTCGCGCGTTGCAGCAAATTGTTTAAGCACCTCTTTGGCGGCGTCGAGCCGACTGAGGGACTTGCCGGGGTCGGGGGGGAAGTCGGTCTCTGCCATGGAGCCGGAGAGATCCAGCACTATCATCACATCCCGCCCGAACCGCTCGCGTACCTGAGGCGGGCCATAGATGGTGGGCTTGGCCAGCGCCAGCACCGCCAGTAGCCAAACGGTGATCAGGGCGATCCGTTGCCACCAGCTGGCAGTCAACTGGGTTGCCCCCTCACGCGGTGGCTCATCCAGCAGGTCGATCAGCAGATCGAAGAAGGGCACCTTGATGGCACTCTGCCGAGTGCGATAGGCCGGAATAAGGCGAAACACCAGCAACGGCAGGGGCAGTAGCCAGAAACAGTGGGGGTGGGCAAACTCGAGACCGGCATCAAGCATGATGGGCCTCCGTCGCCAACGAGGCTGTTTGTATTGGAGTCTGGTGGTGGGCAAGCCAGTCGTTGCAGAGGGAAACGAGGCAAAGCTGATCACTGACGCTTAACACCACCTGATCACAGACCAGCGATACCAGCCAGCGCTCCCCCAGTTCGGTCGCGAAACGGGGCTGCCTATCAGCCATGGCATTGTCGAGGGTCTGCAGCAAAGCCATGCCAAACAGCTTGCCGTGCCGGGGATCTAGGTGGGTCAATACCTGCTTGATCAGGTGAAACAGCGCCAGACTGGCCCCGGCATCAGACCAGTTGATCGTGCGCAGGGCCGCCTGCGCTTCACGGCGGTAACGCTGTTGCCACCAGCGCTGTGCCCGGTGATAGAGCCAGAGCAGCGCCAGCGCCCCTAGGCTCAGCGCCAGCAGCAGCCAGCCTGCGGTTTGCGGTTGCCAGCTGATGGTGGGGGGGGCGGTCACGTCCTGCAATTCGCGCAGCATATAGGTGCCGGGCAGCTTGTGGTTCATCAGTGATCTCCTCCCAATGCGGTAATGAGGCGGGCGAGGTGGTGGCCACCGGTGTCGAGAGTGATAAGCGGCAATCCCTTGAGGGCCATCAGTCGCAGCAGTTGATCTTTTTTCAGCTGCTGCTGGTGGGCTAGCCCCTGATCCAGCACAGGGATCTGGTGGGGAGCAATATTGAGCTGGTACTGGCCATCGCCGACTACCCAGCTGGCGTCTGCGGCTGTGGTCGACAGGGTCGATTCGAGTGGATCGGCGATGTGCAGTGCCAGCACATCGTTGTGCTGCTGCAAGTAACTGAGGCGGGTCAGGTCGGCCTCGGTGACGCCAGCCCAGTCGCTGAGAAAGATCAGGGTGGTATTTTTCAACTTGAGGCGGCCCAGCATCGCCAGCAGGGGGGCCAGACCGGTCGCCTCGCTGTCGCGGCTGGTGGCCGAGAGAGCATGATTGGCGGCACAGAGCTGGCGCAGCCCTGCCAACCAGTGGCCATGGGAGCGCTGGCCGCGCAGCCGCGCCACGCCATCGCAGTGCAAAATGGCGAGCCCGACCCGATCGCTCTCTTTGAGTACTTGCCAGCCGAGCAGGGCGGCGACTTCGGCGGCCACCACCGACTTCATCACCTCCACCGAGGAGAAGAACATGCAACTGCGCTGATCAACGCAGAGGATCACGTGACGATCTTTCTCTTCGCTGTAACTGCGTACATGGGGGCGGCCGGTGCGCAGGGTCACTTTCCAGTCCAGGGTGCGAATATCATCCCCTTGCTGATAGTGGCGCAGCTCTTCAAAGTTGAGTCCACGGCCGCGAAAGCGTGACGGGTGACGGCCGCACAGCAGGTTGCCGCTGTTTAGTCGGGGCAGCAGTGAAAACTGGCCGACCAACCCCTGAAGCCGGACCAGTGTCAGGTAGTCGCAGTGGATGCGGGGGTCACCACTGGGCGGTTGCCCGCCCTGTGTCAGCCTGTCATGGGATAAGGAGCGAGGTGTCATGGTATCGCTTACCCGATGACGACGTGATCGAGCAGAGTCATCACCACCTGCTGGTGATCCACCCCATCTGCCAGCGCGTCATAGCTGAGGGTAAAGCGGTGGCCAAGCACGCTGGGCACCATGGCGCGCACATCGTCGGGCAGCACATGGTTGCGCCCTTGCAGCCAGGCATAGGCGCGGGCGCACTTGTCCAGAGCAATGGATGCGCGGGGGCTGGCGCCGACCGCAATCCACTGTGGCAGCCCGGTAGCCGGGTAGCGATCGGGGTGTCGGGTCGCCATGACCAGCGCAATGATGTAATGCTCCACCAGCGGTGAGACCGTCATGGCCGAGAGCTCTGATCTGGCCTGCAAGATGAGTTCAGGGGAGAGGGGGGCGAACCCCTCGTTCTGCTGGCGGGTACCGCGCTCTTCGGTTCGCATCAGCCTAATGATGGCAAGCTCTGTCTCATCATCGGGGTAGGCGACCGAGACCTTGAGGGCAAAACGGTCCATCTGGGCTTCTGGCAGCGGGTAGGTCCCCTCCTGCTCGATGGGGTTCTGGGTGGCCAGCACCATAAAGAGCTCGGGCAGGCGATGGCTCTTGTCACCGACGGTAACGGTGCCTTCTGCCATCGCCTCCAGCAGCGCCGCTTGTACCTTGGCGGGGGCGCGGTTCACTTCATCGGCCAGTACGATGCTGTTGAAGATGGGGCCTGGCTGGAAACGCAACTGGTGGGCTCCGTCATGCTCCTGATACATCTCGGTGCCGGTCACATCGGAGGGGAGCAGATCGGGGGTGAACTGAATGCGGCCGAAGCAGGTATTGAGGGCTTCTGCCAGCGCCTTGATCGAGCGGGTCTTGGCGGTGCCGGGCAAACCTTCAAGGAGCACGTGGCTATTGGTCAGCAGGCCGATGACCAGGGCGCGGATCACATGGGACTGGCCGACCACACTGTGACCAACCTGTTCGATGAGTTGCGAGATCTGTTGTTGCAAGGGGTTCATAGGGTTTTCCATAGGGTACATTTAACGAGACAGAGATAGGGCTAGGAGGGGGCCAACGGGTTTTCAATTTCCAGCCGGCACGGGGCGAGCCGGCTGGAAATTGAAAACGCCCACCAGAGAGTGATGGGCGTTGGAGTCACCGCCTTACTTGATGGTGGCGACTTTTTGCTTGAGTGCATCCAGCTCTGCCAGTTTGCCCTTGAGCATCAGGCTCTGGGAGCTAATGCTGGCAGGGTTCATCTGGAAGCTCTGCTGCATCGGGTAGTTGGGCAGAGTGTCGAAGAACTCTTTCAGGATCCCCTGTGCAGGTACGAACAGCCACATGTTGTCTGCCATCCAGCGCAGATACATACCTGACTCATGCGGTGCCTTCTCGAACGGATCAGCGCGCAGGTTGATGATCTGCGGCCAGTTCGGAGTCACACGCGCCGCGTCGGTGATGTTGCCCTCCATGGTGGCAAAGTTCAGTTTGAAGTCATTCCAGCGCACGGCGTTGAGTTCGCCGTTTGAGGAGAAGTAGAGCATGGAGTTCCGTGGGGAGGTGTCGGCTTTTCCGGCGAGGTATGGCATGAAGTTGTAACCGTCCAGTTTCACCCGCCACTGTTTGCCGTTGGCCTTGTAGCCCTTGGCCAGCTTCTCTTTCACATCCGGTACACCGGCAGCGGCCAACAGGGTCGGCATCCAGTCCTGATGGGCCATCATGGCGTTGACCTTGGTGCCTGGCTTGATCACGCCCGGCCAGCGAACCAGTTGCGGAACCCGCATCCCGCCCTCCCATGTGGTGCCTTTTTCGCCATAGAAGGGGGTGGTGCCGCCATCCGGCCAGCTGACGGTCTCGGCGCCGTTGTCAGTGGTGTAAATCACGATGGTGTTGTCGGCGACCCCCAGCTCGTCCAGTTTGTCGAGCAGGATCCCCACCTGATCATCGTGCTCCAGCATGCCATCGGCATAGATGCTGACGCCGGATTTACCCTGATACTTCTCTTGCAGACGGGTCCAGACATGCATGCGGGTGGCGTTGTGCCAGATGAAGAAGGGCTTCTTGGCCTTGACTGCTTTCTCCATGAACGCCAGCGAGGACTCGAGGAACTCTTCGTCAGCATGCTCCATGCGCTTGCGAGTCATGGGGCCGGTATCTTCAATCTTGCCGTCGGCAGAAGATTTGATGACGCCGCGTGGGCCGAACTTCTTCTTGAACTCCGGATCTTTCGGGTAGTAGTAGGTTTCCGGTTCCTCTTCCGCGTTCAGGTGATAGAGGTTTCCGAAGAACTCGTCGAAGCCGTGCTTGGTCGGCAGGTGCTGGTTCTGATCGCCCAAATGGTTTTTGCCGAACTGAGCCGTCATGTAACCCTGCTCTTTGAGCAGATCACCGATGGTGGGGGCCCAATCCGGAATGCCGTGGGTGGATCCGGGCATGCCGATGGTCAGCAGACCGGTACGGAATGGCTCTTCACCGGTAATGAAGGCGGCGCGGCCGGCGGTGCAGGATTGCTGACCGTAGTGATCGGTAAAGAGGGCCCCTTCATTGGCGATCCTGTCCAGATTCGGGGTCTGGTAGCCCATCATCCCCTGGTTGTAGGCACTGATGTTCCAGTAGCCGATGTCATCGCCCATGATGGCAAGAATATTGGGCTTGGCGGCTGCTGTGGCACTACCAGCGGTGGCCATTAAGGCAAGGCTCATGGCTATTTTGTTTATTTGAATGGCCATTATTGGCTCCACTCCTAATCTGATGTGAATTGGTACACAAAATGGGCGATGAAAGCAGCGTGCGTTTAACGCGGTGGAAATATCATCCCGTGCAGGCTGTTGGAGGGGATGGAATACCCGGATGGGCACATTCCCCTTTATCGCTGTCGTTATGACCTGCAAAGAGTGATATGACCTGAATAGCCCGAGTTAACCGCAGCTTGAAAATCAGCTTTCAACAGTTTCACTCTATAAATCCCGTTTATCCTTGTCGCCTTATAGCGAATATAACCGCTGGTTATCCGTTATTTTTTCTCCAACCCTTCGGTCGCAGGCTATCGGGCGGGCTGCGAGCGAGCATGGGAAGCTGTGTCCAGAAGGCGGAGGTGTCTACCGCTATCGATGGCGATAAGGCGAATAAATGGGTGATGGAGTTCACAGTTCGGCTAATCAATTTAGGGGATGAGAGCTGTTATGAGCGTTGTGGTGTGCCTTTATTCAAAATTCTTACTGGCAAACCGAGCATTCTTTAATTCTGATTAAGTCATAATTAAGTAAAGTTGGGGTGTTGATTGTTTCGCTCAGATATGAATTTTTAAAATTGCTCACAATCTCTACGCGAGATTTAAAAAGTCTGCTCGCATATTTTTGAACGGATAAATATGACTTGAATGGGAGTGGCCAAATAAATCCAGCTGTGATCTTTGTCTTTTCAAGGTGCGCAGGTTCATAAATACCTATAAAAACAAGGTAAAAGGCTCGGCTATTGACTAAGTTGATAGAAGGCGAAGCATAAAACAGCGCCAGTTTGATACGACAACATCGCATGGGACCCGGATCATGGACAGAGCGCAGGGCGCAGCCCCCTTTTCGTTGCAAGTGGATCTAAGGCAGGTGGTGTATGCCCTGTCAGCCTCGCTGGATCTGGTGGGCATTGGCGATGTGGCCCACGGTAAACGGGTCGGGATTATGGCTGCCGAGTGCAGCCGGGAGCTGGGGATGAGTGAGGCCGAACGCTGTCTGCTGTTCGAGCTCGGAGTGCTGCATGATATCGGTGTCTCCTCGACCATCACCCATCATCATCTGGTCAGCGAGTTCGATTGGGAGTCCTCCCAGCGCCACTGCGAGGTGGGATATCAGCTGCTCAAGGATTTCCGTTTGCTGGCCCCACTGGCCCTGCCTATCCGTTATCACCATACCCACTGGCACCTGTTGCGCGAGATGGCCGATGTGGACCCCAATGTGGCCCGTCTGGCCAATCTTATCTTTCTGGTGGATCGCTGCGATGCGTTGGCGGCGCCCTACTATGGCGATGGTTCATTGTTGATGCATACCAACGAGATCCGCGCACGCCTGCAGGATTTCCGTGACGAGTTCTTTGCCCCCGAGCTGGTGGATGCCTTCCTCAAGGCGTCTCGCTCTGAGGCATTCTGGCTGCAGCTGGAAGCCCGCTCCATCAATGATTACATGCTGGAGATGCTGCAGGTGCGGGAGCCTTGTCTGACCTTCAACGGGGAGCTAAAAGCGCTGGCGCAGATCTTCTCCGGCATTGTCGACGCCAAAAGCCCATTCACGATGACGCATTCACTCGGTGTGAGCAGGTTGTCTCGGGCATTGGCCGAGCAGATGGGAGTCAGTGCCATCCATTGTGACATGCTGGAGATCGCCGGTTTGCTGCATGATCTGGGCAAGCTCAGGGTGCCGGACGAGATCCTCGACAAGCCTGCCAGTCTGACGAAAGAGGAGCGGGCAATCATCAATACCCACAGCTTCGAGACTTACCAGATCCTGCGCCATATCGAAGGGTTTGAAGAGATTGCCTGTTGGGCGGCCTATCACCATGAGGAGCCTGACGGGGAGGGCTATCCGTTCCACCTGCCGGCATCCGCCATGGCGCTCGAAGCGCGGATACTGCGGGTCGCCGATATTTTTCAGGCCATGGTGCAGGACAGACCTTATCGGCGCGGCCTGCCTGCCCGTGACGCATTGACCTTTATGCAGCAACTGGCGGATCAGGGGCGGGTTGATCCCGCAGTGGTGGCGGTGCTGGCCGATCACCTGCCGCAGATGATGATGGCAGCTATTCCGGATCGCGAGCCGGATCATGCCATCAATTGAGGGAGAGGCTGGCCGCTGACTCATACCGCCGCGAGCCAGCTATGCTTGGAACAAGCCGAGCATGGTGCCGGTACCGGCGCACAAGACGCCAGCTTGATGGACTACCGTAGGGGAGCAGATATGGAATCGCTAAAAGCCAAGGATTATATGCAGAGCAGACCCATCACCTTCACTGCCGACATGATGGTGCAAGCTGCGGTCGAGAAATTTCTGAACAGTCATCAGCTCGGTGGCCCGGTGGTGGATGGGCAGGGCCATCTGATTGGCTGGATCTCCGAGCAGGATTGCATCGCAGTGCTGCTTAAGGAGGCCTATCACTGCGAACAGGTGGCGCAGGTCAAGGATGTGATGCGCAAGGAGGTGCTGTCGGTGGGACCCGATACCAGCATTTTGAGCCTGGCGGAGATGATGATGGGGCAAAAGCCGAAGATCTATCCGGTAGTGGAGGAGGGGCGTCTGCTCGGTGTCATCAATCGTCACAATGTCATGCAGGCCATTCACGCTCAGCTCACCACCTGTTTTGTCCATCACACCCATGGTTAACCCTGTTTTTCTCTCTCCCAAGGCAAGCTTCGGCTTGCCTTGGCTATTTCATATGCTGCCATTTATTCGTGTTATGCCATCTTACAATAATTGTTTTGCCATATATGAGGATCGGCCAGTCTCTCTGTCTTCCCATAGATGACGCTACGTTAAGGCTTGCACCGTTCCCGCTCGCTCTTTAGGATCGCTCGCAGCTAATCGATATGGCCCCTCTGGGCACCTATTTAAGGAATTCGTACCTTGTCTCTCTCTATCGAGGCGCTGCGCCGCCGTCTCTCTGCCTGCATGAATCTCGACGCCCGCCGCCTTTCCAGCCGCCTGCACGGGGTCAAGAAGCTGCCTGAAGGCAAACAGGCCGCCGTGCTGGAGACCATTGCCGCCGATCTGGATGCCGCGCAAGCGCGTTATCAAACCCGTCTGGCCGGAGTGCCCAAGGTCACTTATCCGGACAACCTGCCGGTCAGCCAGAAGCAGGCTGAGATCGCCAAGGCCATTCAAGAACATCAAGTGGTGATCATTGCAGGGGAAACAGGCTCGGGCAAAACCACCCAGATCCCCAAGATTTGTCTGGCGCTCGGGCGCGGGGTGAAGGGCTTTATCGGCCACACCCAGCCACGCCGTTTGGCAGCCCGCACCGTTGCGGCCCGTATTGCCGAGGAGATGGAGTCCGAACTCGGCCACTACGTGGGTTACAAGGTGCGCTTTACCGATCAGGTGAGCGAGCAGACCCACATCAAGCTGATGACTGACGGTATTCTGCTGGCGGAGATCCAGAACGACCGGATGCTCACCCAGTACGACACCATCATCATCGATGAGGCCCACGAGCGCAGCCTCAATATCGACTTCATCCTGGGCTATCTCAAGCAACTGCTACCCAAGCGCCCGGATCTCAAGGTGATCATGACCTCGGCCACCATCGACCCGCAACGTTTCTCCCGCCATTTCAACAAGGCGCCGGTGATCGAGGTTTCCGGCCGCACTTATCCGGTGGAGGTGCGCTACCGTCCACTTACCAGTGACAAGAGCGAAGGGCTGGAAGAGCGCGACGAACTGCAGGGGATCTTCGACGCGGTGGAAGAGCTGGCCCGCGAGGGGCTCGGGGACATCCTTATCTTCATGAACGGCGAGCGGGAGATACGCGATACCGCCGATGCCTTGCGCAAGCTCAATCTGCGCGATACCGAGGTGTTGCCGCTCTACGCCCGCCTTTCCAACGCCGAGCAGAACAAGGTGTTCCAGCAACACGCCGGTCGGCGCATCGTGCTTGCTACCAACGTGGCAGAGACCTCGCTGACGGTGCCGGGCATTCGCTACGTCATCGACCCGGGTACGGCCCGCATCAGCCGCTACTCCTGGCGTACCAAGGTGCAGCGCCTGCCCATCGAGCCGGTCTCCCAGGCCAGCGCCAACCAGCGTAAAGGGCGTTGCGGTCGGGTGGCGGACGGCATCTGTATCCGCCTCTACTCGGAGGAGGATTTTAACAGCCGTCCCGCCTTTACCGACCCCGAGATCCTGCGCACCAACCTGGCCTCCGTCATCCTGCAGATGCTGGCGCTCGGCCTTGGCAATATGGAGGCGTTCCCCTTCGTCGAGCCACCAGAGTCGCGCCATATCAAGGACGGCCTGACTCTCTTGAAAGAGCTGGAGGCGGTGCGCGAGCTGCCCGCCACCGGCGATCGCGAGGCCAAACTGCAACTGACCGAGATCGGTCGCCAGCTCTCGCGCATCCCACTTGATCCGCGTCTGGCGAAGATGGTGATCAGCGCGGCGCAGACTGGCTGTCTGAGCGAGGTGATGGTGATCACCGCGGCCCTCAGCATTCAGGATCCCCGCGAGCGGCCCATGGAGAAGAAGCAGGCCGCCGACGAGCAGCACAGACGCTTTGAGGACAAGGATTCCGATTTCCTTGCCTTCGTCAATCTGTGGAATTACCTGAAAGAGCAGCAGGATGCCCTTGGCAGCAACCCGTTCCGCCGCATGTGCCAGAAGGAGTTTCTCTCCTACCTGCGGGTGCGTGAATGGCAGGACATTCACTTCCAGCTGCGTCAGACGGTCAAGGAGCTGGGTTTTAAAGCCAACCATGAACCGGCGGATTTCAAGACGGTGCACTGTGCCCTGCTGACCGGCCTCTTGAGCCACATCGGCAACAAGGATCTGGAAAAGCCCGAGTTCCTTGGCGCCCGCAACGGCCGCTTCCACCTCTTCCCGGCCTCGGGTCTGTTCAAGAAGCCGCCCAAGTGGGTGATGGCCGCAGAATTGGTGGAGACCTCGCGCCTCTACGCTCGCATCAATGCCAAGATTGAGCCCGAGTGGGTGGAGCCGCTGGCAGGCCACCTCATCAAGCTGCACCACAGCGACCCACATTGGTCGAAGAAAAACGGCGCTGTAATGGCCAAGGAGAAGGTGACCCTCTATGGTCTGACTCTGGTCAACGAGCGCACCATCAACTTCAGCCGTATCGATCCGGCGCTGTGCCGCGAGCTCTTTATCCGCCGCGCCTTGGTGGAGGGGGATTTCGAGACCCGTCACCGCTTCTTCAGCGATAACCGCAAGCTCCTGGCCGAGGTGGAGGCGCTGGAGCACAAGTCCCGTCGGCGCGACATCCTGGTGGATGACGAGGACCTGTTCCGCTTCTACGATGCTCGTTTGCCGGAGGAGGTGATCTCCTCCCGTCACTTCGACAAGTGGTGGAAAGAGGCGCAAAAGCGGGATCCCGAACTGCTCAACTTCGAGAAAGAGATGTTGATGAAGGGGGATGCTGCCCACATTAGCGATCTCGACTACCCCAACTTCTGGCAGCAGGGGCGCCTCAAGCTCAAGCTGACCTATCAGTTCGAGCCGGGGGAGGCCGCCGATGGCGTGACCCTGCATATCCCGCTGCCGCTCCTGAATCAGGTGGAGGTGAAGGGGTTTGAGTGGCTGATCCCCGGGCTGCGCCACGAGCTGTTGGTGGCCCTTATCAAGTCGATGCCCAAGCCGATGCGCAAGAATTTCGTGCCGGCGCCGAACTACGCCGATGCGCTGCTTGCCAGCATCAACCCCGAGCAGGGACCGCTGCTGGACGAGATGGAGCGTCAGCTGCGCCGCATGACCGGCGTCACCGTACCTCGTGAATCCTGGGACTGGACTGCTGTGCCCGATCACCTGAAACTCACCTTCCGGGTGGTGGACGACAAGCACAAGAAGGTGGCGGAAGGGAAAGATCTGGAAGCCTTGAAAGAGTCCCTGCGTGGCAAGGTACAGGAGACCCTGTCGCAAGTGGCGGATGATGATATCGAGCAGTCTGGCCTCACCCTGTGGAGCTTTGGCGAGTTGCCGCAGGAGTACAGCCAGAAGCGTGGCGGCTTCGAGGTGAAAGCCTATCCGGCGTTGGTGGACGAGAAGGACTCGGTTGCTATTCAGCTGGTGGAGAGCCCGGTGGTGCAGCAGCAGCTGATGTGGGCCGGTCAGCGCCGGCTGGTGCTGCTCAACGTGCCATCTCCCATCAAGTATCTGCAGGAGAAGCTGCCCAACAAGGCCAAGCTCGGGCTCTATTTCAACCCGTTTGGCAAGGTGGCGGAGCTGATTGACGACTGTATCGCCTGTGGCTGCGACAAGCTGATCGAGCAGCATGGCGGGCTGGCTTGGGACGAGGCCGGTTTCGAGGCGCTCAAGGAGTTTGTCCGCGCCGAGCTCAACGATGCGGTAGTGGAGGTGGCCAAGCAGGTGGAAGCCGTGCTGACCCTCTCCCATGAGATCAAGAAGCGGCTCAAGGGGAAGATGCAGCTCGACACCGCTTTTGCCATGTCGGATATCCAGCAGCAGCTCGGCAACCTTATTCACAAAGGTTTTGTCACCGAGACCGGCTGGCAGCGGTTGCCTGATTTGCTGCGCTATCTGCGGGCCATCGAGCGTCGCCTGGAGAAGCTTGCCATCGATCCCAACCGGGATCGGGTCTACATGCTCAAGGTGCACAGTGTGGAGTCGGAGTACAAGGCGCTGCTGGCCAAGATCCCCAAATCCCAGCTTGTTCCCACCGAGGTGGCCAATATCCGCTGGATGATCGAGGAGCTGCGGGTGTCGTTCTTTGCCCAGAATCTGGGGACCCCTTATCCGGTCTCAGATAAACGTGTGCTTAACGCCATCGCTCAGTGCTAAGCTGCTATCTAACTGTTTTAACAGCATGATCGCGGGTGCTGAGAAGGGGTTGCCGGACAGGTAGCCCCTTCAAACCGCAAGTCAGGGAGGCAAGGATGCTGGGGATCTGGTTGAGTGTGGCGCAGGTGGTGATCAGCGGTTATCAACCCATCGCGGAACAAACCTGGGTGCAGTTGAACCCGGAATATTACCCGCTGGCGCGCACGCCGCCAGCGATGTTTGTGGCCTGGCGTGGCAATCAGTTTCCGCCGCTGGCCCAAAAGCAAAAGCACGGTCGCTGGCAGATCCTCTTTCCAGCCCGGCTGGTCCCCCCTTTCGATCTGTTCGAGGGGGAGGCGCAGCTCTCCAAAACCTATCTGGCAAGGCTGCGGCGCATCGACGAGATGGCTTACGGGGTTGTCCCCAGGCAGGCTGTTGCGGCTGGTGCAATCGTGCAGCAGGGGAGTGGATTCCCTGCTTATCACGCGCAACCTGTCGCGCCCTTTATTGCCGAGTTCCGCACACCCCAAGACGCGTTCGGTGGTGTTGATATGCCCAGCGACCCCGACGAGAGCGAACCTCTACTGGCTCAGCTGGGGGTGACCTTTCGCACGGCGGGGATGAGTGGTACCCAAGGATATGAGGGAGTAGCGAGCGCCGATATGGCGCTCGTCAGCCACACGGCTAGCTTATCCGCAGGCAGTGACGCCATGCTTACCCTCTCGGCTCCTGCGGCAGGCGGTCCACAAACTGTGTGTCATCAGGTCGCAGCAGGGGAGACCCTGTGGCGTATAGCGAATCAGTTATCCAGCGCCCGGGGAGCCGATACCTACAGCTATTTGCTGGCGCTGGTGGCAGAGAATAAGCCGCGGCTTGGCAAGAGCATTCGGGTCAGAACGGGGGAGGGACTCTACTGCCCGCGCGCCGAGACCCTGGCGCGGTTTGACGCCCTGAGCCCGGCCCAGCGTCAGCAGCAATTCGCCCAGTTGGAGCAGGGGCGCTAAATGCAGAGTCGGTACCTTGTATCCGAATTTGGCCCGTGGTAGTATTCGCGCTCGTTTTGCGAGGTGTTGACCGGTCGCAGTTAGCACCATAAATTCATCCAAAAGAGATACATACTATGTCTTTCGTATTCCAAGCTGAAGTCCGTTCTGACCTGGGGAAAGGTGCGAGCCGCCGCCTGCGTCAAGCTGACCAAGTTCCTGCCATCGTTTACGGTGCAGGCAAAGAAGCCCTGTCCATCACTGTTGACCACAAGAAAATGATCCTGGCTCAAGAGAAGCCGGAATTCTATGAGTCTGTACTGACTCTGGTTATCAACGGTGAAGAAGTTAACGTAAAAGTGAAAGCTATCCAGCGTCACCCGGTACGTTACAAGCTGATCCACCTGGACTTCGTTCGCGTTTAATTGCGAACCGTCAGGTTGAAGAAAAGCCACTCTCAGGAGTGGCTTTTTGCTATCTGGCATCTTGTGAGCGGGCGGAAAGGACTTACCTGATAAGCCAACGAGGCGGTTATCCCAGCTGGCTAAGGGCCTGTTGGCAGCGCTGCTCGGCAGCATCCAGCTCCAGCAGTACCATCCTGATATCTTCCATCTGCTGTTGCAGTGTCTCCCGTTTCTCCTCAACCAGTCCCAGCATGGTCTGTAACTGGGTGCGGCTGCTCTTGTCGGCATCATAGAGATCAAACAGCTCGCGGATCTCGGCGAGGCTGAATCCGAGCCGCTTGCCGCGCAGGGTGAGCTTGAGGCGAACCCGATCCTGCTTGCTGTAAATGCGGGTTTGTCCCTCTCGGGCGGGATTGAGCAACCCCTGATCCTCGTAGAAACGGATACTGCGTGTCGTAATATCAAATTCCCGGGCCAGCTCACTGATGCTGAAGCGCCGTCCTTCATCCTTGTTGTTCATACAGACTTCTTGGCGAACTAAATCCTGTTTGCACCTTACCTAAACGTAAACTGCACTGCAACTCTTGTTCCATCGCGTCAGAACCCCTATGTTATGGCCATGTAACAAACAGAGGCAGGCAAATGGATATTGCAATTGTGGCGGCAAAACGGACTCCGATGGGGGCGTTTCAGGGGGCATTGGCAGAGGTCACTGCGCCTGAGTTGGGAGCCTGTGCCATCGAGGCGGCACTGCAGCAAAGTGGGTTGAGTCCGGAGCAGGTCGATGAAGTGTTTATGGGCAATGTGCTGGCGGCGGGCGTGGGGCAAGCGCCAGCCCGGCAGGCGTTGTTGAAAGCAGGGTTGCCAGATAGTGTGCCTGCTACCACGGTCAACAAGGTGTGCGGCTCCGGCATGAAAGCAGTGATGCTGGCGGCGGATACCATCCGCCTTGGTGACAACAGGGTAGTGGTCGCGGGGGGGATGGAGAGTATGAGCCGTGCCCCCTATCTGCTGGATAATGCCCGCAGCGGCTTTCGGATGGGGCATCAAAAGGTGCTGGACCACCTATTCCTCGACGGTTTGCAAGATGCCTATGATGGCCAGCTGATGGGGGTACATGCTCAGCGCAGTGCCGATCTTGCCGGTTTGACCCGCAGTGCCATGGATGAGTTTGCCCTTGCGTCGCTGCAGCGTGCCCGCGATGCGCAGCACGCCGGTGCGTTTGTGTCCGAGCTGACAAGCGTCTATCGCGGTGAGCGCTTGTTGCTGGCCGAAGACGAACAGCCCGGCAAGGGCAGACCGGAGAAGATCCCTACCCTGAAGCCTGCCTTTGGCAAGGAGGGCACTATTACGGCGGCCAATTCGAGCTCCATCTCGGACGGTGCGGCGGCGCTGATATTGATGGATGGCGCCACGGCGCAAGCTTGGCAGGTACCAGTGCTGGCACGGATCGTCGGTTATCAGAGTCACGCGGCATTGCCCGCCGAATTTACCTCTGCGCCCATTGGCGCCATTTCACGCTTGCTGGCGAGTCTGGCATGGTCGGTGGAAGAGGTGGATCTCTTTGAGATCAACGAGGCCTTCGCCATGGTCACCATGCTGGCCATGAGCGGGGTCGGCATCCCTCATCACAAGGTCAATGTGCATGGTGGGGCCTGTGCACTCGGTCATCCGTTGGGGGCGAGTGGCGCGCGTATTCTGGTGACGCTGATCGCCGCGCTGCGGCAACGGGGTCTGCGGCGAGGCGTAGCCGCGCTCTGTATCGGGGGCGGGGAGGCGACCGCTATCGCGGTCGAGGTGAATGACGAGACGAATTAATTGGTGGCTTCCATCGCCAGCAGTTGTTCCGTGACCCAGGTGGTGGCGGCCAGATAGAGGTGACTCACCTTATCCTCGCTCAGCCCCAGGCGGGCTGTTCTGGCCGTTACCCGTGACCAGTTGGCGCTCTCGTAATCTTCACAAAACGCGAGGTAGAAACCGAGATTGCCTTTTCGCTCCAGCAGCGCCAGCCGAATATCGTCGATAAGAGGGATAGTGCCGAGCAGTTTGTCCATCGGCTGCTCCATCAGTACATCCAGCAGGGAGAAGAGACCGGTGATAAAGGCCTGTTGTGCCTGCTGGCTCGGGGCGTGGGCGTGGGCCAGCAGTTCACAGAATCGGGCTCGGATCATCGACATCTGGTAGAGCTCGGCGCTCTTGCCCTTGCCGGCGCTAGTCGCGGCTACCAGCGAGACAAAGCGCTTTAGCTGGGTGTTGCCCAGATAGATGGCAGCCTGGCGAAATGACGAAATAGGGTTGGTGTGACCTTTGAGATGGTTGACATAGCGCAACAGCTTGAGAGAGAGGGAGATATCCTGACCGAGTAGCTGCTCAATCTTGTTAATATCAGGCTCTGCCTCGTTGACCACGTTGAGCAACTGCATCACCACGACTTGTGCTGGCTCCATGGTGGCTTGCTTGACCATCTCGGGTCTGCTGAAGAAAAAGCCCTGGAACAGCTGGATCCCCAGCTGTTTGACCCGCTCGAACTCCGCCTTGTCCTCTACTTTTTCCGCCAGATAGGTGAGCCCCAGCGTCTGATGCCGCTGGATAAACACTTTGATCTGCATCAGGGGGGTGGCACGAAGATCAAACTTGATGATGTGGATAAAGGGGAGGAAGCGCTCCCAATCCGGCGACATGGTGAAGTCATCGAGTGCCAGTTGATATCCCAGCTTGTGCAACTGTTTCACCTTTTCCAGCAGGGCATCATCTGGTGGGGAATCTTCCAGGATCTCAATCACCACTTTTTCGGGCGGCAGGCACTCTGCCAATCCCTCCAGCAGCAGTGAGTGGGGGAAGTTGATAAAGCAGGGGCGGCCGCCCAAGAGCTGATCGATATTTTGTTGCAGGAACTGTTCGACCACCAGGCGTGACGTCGCCTGTTGGGAGGAGATGCTCGGGAAGACATTATTCAGACTATCGCGAAAGAGCAGCTCATAGGCATGAGTTTTGAGGTCTCTGTCGAGGATCGGCTGTCTTGCTACGTAGGAATACATGCCTTGCTCCAGTAAAGGTACTGGGTTGATTTTATGGTGTTGCAGAACACTATGCCAGTGTTCACCTTATTGAGTAAGGCAATAATTGGCATAGCGTTTTTTGCAGGGAAGGAATTTAGAAGAGATAGCTCAATTGTGCACCAGCCAGCCAGGCATCCCCTTCAGAAGTGCCCTGGAAGGTGGAGGTCGTCATCGGATTACCCGGTTGCAGCTCCATTTTTTCAGTGACATCCACCTTTTTGCCATCGATCAGGGTCAGCCCCAGATCCACGGTCAGGTTGGGCGTGAACTGATACCCCATTCCCAGGCTGTACCAGAGCCGATCGGCATCCGGGATGGAAATGGTACGACGATCGGCTGGCACCGGGCTGGCGTCATAGGCCACACCTGAGCGCAGTTGCCACTTGGGAGTGACCTGATAGGTCATACCGATGGCGTAGCGCCAGCTATCTTCCCAGTGCTCGTCCTTGATGTGCATGTTCTGCAAATTGTTGAGATCAGCTTCCAACTGAACGAATTTGCTCCAGTTGGTCCAGTTCAGGCTGCCGTGGAGAGCCAGCTTGTCAGTCAGCTGATGGAACGCCGCCAACTCTGCCGTCGCTGGCAACGGCAGATCCAGACTACCGGTATCTCTGATCTCGGTAACGGAGCCATCTGCATTGGGTCGGCCCACGATAGCATCTCCCGAGAGGGTCAAAGTGACATCGTGACGGTAGGAGAGGCCAATTCGGGTTTGTTCGGACAACTCCAGCAAGGTGCCGACATTCCAGCCCCATGCCCAGCCATCCCCTTGCAAATGTTTTGCGATCAGGTTGCGAGAAGGGAAGGTGCCACCGACTTCGCCTTCGCCCTGAATAGCAGAGATCCCGGCACCAATTGACCACATCTCATTGATGCGATAGGCGAGTGAGGTACCCAGATCCATGGTCTTGATATCGGAGACATTGCCAAAGTGTCCCGCGCTGTAGTTATCCGGCATCTTGACGCCAAGGCCGTAGTAAGAGGTTGCCGAGAAGCCTAGTCGCCACTGCTCATTGAGTGGAATGATGAGATAGGCGTTGGGTACCCAGGCTGCGGCGGCGATATCGTGTGCACTGGCATCGGAGGTGACGATACCGGCTTTGGTCGGCAAGCGGGTGTTGCCTTCAATATTGACGTCAGGACTGACATAGATGACTCCGCCAGAGAGCGCCATCTGATCGAAGCGGGTCATGGCTGCTGCATTGCGGGAGAGCACACTGGCGTTATCCGCGATGGCGGCCTCACCGGCAAAGGCGCGTCCCAGTCCTGTAGTGGACTGTTCAGCCAGCTGGAACCCGGCGGCATGAGTCTGGCCCGCGATCACCAGCAGGGCGATGGCGGACGGTTTGATGATGGGATGCATGGCAAAATCCTTGCTGTTACCCGAAGGTTCAATCGGTCATATGAATGGAGGCAGGATTTTATATGGTATGACCAGTAAGACAACGGTAATGGCCAGTATCAGGATAAAACAAGATTAAATGCTGGGATGATGCACTCTAATAGATTGATTAGAAAAGAAAAATAAACACGTGTGTGCTACATGTGTGCGCTGAAATGGCTATTTCGGATAAAAAAAGAGCGCCTGACGGCGCTCTTTCAATTCTATCAATAATCAGAACTTCATGTTGAACTGGGCAGAGGCCAGGAAGGCGTTGCCGTGGGAAGTACCTTTCCAACGCAGGCTGTCGGAGTGGCTACGCAGACCTTCGTTGACGTCAACTTCTTTACCGTCCAGATAAGCCATACCAAAGTCAACGCTCATATCGGTGTTGATATGGTAGGTGGCACCGGCGCTGTACCAGATACGGTCTGAGTCGGGGATGCTCAGGCTGCGGTAGTCAGCTTCGATCGGGGTGTTGTCATAGGCAAAGCCCATGCGAGCTTCCCATGCCGGGTTGATATACCAGGTACCACCGATGGAGTAGCGAGTAGAATCTTTGAACTTCTCATCTTTTTGCAGACATACGCCGCCAGCACATTGGCTGCTGGTTGCTTTCAGCTCCTGGAAGGCGCTCCAGTCAGTCCAGTTTACAGAGTAATGAACAGCAAACTGCGGGCTGAGGCGATGGTAACCGGCAAACTCGGCTTGTGCAGGCAGATCCAGCTTCAGGTTGCCATCCACGGTGCGATTCCGAGAGCTCGCGCCTTGGAAGTCACCGTCAAAGCTCATATCGACTTGTGAACGGTAGGTCAGTGCGAAACGATGGTTTTCATTGACTTCATACAGGGTACCAACGTTCCAGCCAAAGCCCCAGGTGTCGCCTTTCAGGTGAGCCAGACGAGTATCTGTCGGCAGCGGGCCACCTTGGCTAGGTGGGTTCAGCGGGCCCAGCAGACCGGCATAGCGGTTGAGTTCGGCGGCACCGTAAACGGCGTTGATACCAGCACCGACACTGAAGTGTTCGTTGACACGATAGGCAATGTTCGGGTTGATATTGAAGGTCATCAACTCGGTATCACCAGCACCGGCACCAGCCGGGAAGGTTTTGGAGTATTCGGTGGAGAGACCGTAGTTGGAGAAGATGCCAATACCCCAAGCCCACTGGTCATTCAGCGGCTGAATAAAGTAGGAGGCGGGAACGAAGGCTGCCGGAGCAATGCCACTTTCGCTGGCTGGAGCCATTTTGTTAGCGCCAGCGTAAACAGCACCATCCACATCCACATCCGGTTTGATGTAGGTGCCGGAGACAGAAACTGCCATCTTGTCGAAGGTGGTCATGGCGGCCGGGTTACGGGCCAGCACGGAGGCGTTGTCGGCAATAGCTGCTTCACCGGCATAGGCGCGACCCAGACCGGAGGCCGAGTGCTCGTTCAACTGGAATGCCGCGGCATGGACTTGACCGGTGGCCAGCGCGATGGTGGCGGCAATCAGGCTCTTCTTGAAAATAGTTGTCGTCATGGTGTTCTCTCTTGTAGGCAGATTTTTTTGCCGATATTGGCTGCACGTTCAATGCAAACCTCGACAAAATCCGTTTTTATTTCAGCTTCTTCCCAATCAATTCTGGCGTGATTCTATGGATCTGGTAGGAGGTAAGAAATCAGACCAGTGACAGCAGAATACATAAAAGTGATCGATGTGTTAATCATTTGTTTTAACTTGCTGTTTAATTCATCATTTTCAGGGTCTAAAGGCGGAATATTGACCTGGATTGCCGATCTCCGTCACAAAAATAATTTTGTCAATTTTTCGAAATCTTGAGGCAAATGAGTGACAAAGGGGAGTAAACAGGGAGGGAACAGGCAGCGGCTCGTGACCGCCGCCTGCTATTGAGGATGGATCTGAGGTTGTTAACCAGCGATGTTAAATGTCCCACTGCAGACGTGACTGCAGGGCGTTGGCAACGGGGGCAAGTGGCTCTCTCATCTCGCCAATCAGTACCATATTGGCGCCTTTGAGCTGGACGATCTCCCCTTTGAGGGTGCCATCTTCAAAGGTGGCCTGTTGCAGGGTTAATGGCACATGTTTGGGCACTAAAAAGAGAGTGACTGGCCCCATCTTTCCCTGGATCACCATGTGCAAGGCCGGTCCCTGATAAAACGAGCAGTGATTGACATAGGTCACCTTGAGCCCATCCATCCCGCTTAAGGTGGCGCCATACTTCTCCATCTTGGCATTGATGTTATGCAGATTGACCTGCTCATCGACACCTTCAATAAAGGGTTCTTCGCCATAGACATGAGCCATCGCCACCTGTGCGAGGGAGAGGGCCGCAGGAGCCGTTTCTGGCAGCGTGATCCAGCGGGTGCTCATTCCCAGCAGGAAGGCGACCGATGCAGCCAGGGCGATCTGGCGCCAGGATGTTGATGTCCGGAGCTTGACTGGCGCCGTGCCAAGGGGTCGGGATGGCGGCATCTCATCTTGCGCGTCGCTGTCTTGCAGCATGGCTTGCCTGAGCAGGATCCGTTCGGCCAGTCCGGCGGGAACCTCTACCTGCATGGTGCGCTTGAGGCTTCTGTCGAACTGCTTCATCTCGTCGAGATAGTTCCGATTGGCCTGGCTGGCGTCAGCGGCTTTGAGAAAATCCGGCAGTTTATCGTTGGGCTGGATCATGGCGTTGCGGCGAAATTCGAGTTCATCCATGTCCGTGTCCTCTTGCTTGGTTCTTCTGCTCCATCGCCTCCTTGATCTGGTTGCGGGCGCGAAACAGTCGGGTCATGACGGTGTTCTTGTTGAGGCCGAGCATCTCGGCAATCTCCTCACCACTGAATCCTCCCACGACTTGCAGCAGCAGTGGCTCCTGATACTCCTCGGGCAACCGGGCGATGTGACGGTGCAACCACTCGTTCTCCATCTCCTGCTCGCTGTGCAGCGCATCGTGCTGGGGTTGAGGGTGATCGTCGAGATCCACCAGCTCCAGCTGTTTGCGTTCAAAGCGGCGGGCGTTCTCCCGTCTGAGGATGGTGATCAGCCACCCTTTGGCTGCCTTGTCATCCTGCAGGGTGTCGATAGCCTTCCAGGCACGCAGGAAGGTCTCTTGCACCAGATCTTCCGCTACGTTGGGATCGCGGGTCAGCCAGTAGGCATACCGGTAGAGATCGCCATGCAGAGCATGAACCAGTGCTTCAAATTTGGTTTGTTTGTCAGCCATGGGATCAGAGACCGGCGAAGTGGCCGGATCATTTCCACCAATATGCTGCTGAGCACGTTTTTTTCTAAAAAACAGCAGTGCCATAGGGCAATCCTTGTCAGGGCGCGTAGCGGCGGGAGCGGGAACTCCCGTGCGCCAGCAGGTAAATCAGATGCGCAATACCGTCCGTTTCATCAGCCCTGAGGGTACGCGCCAGAGCGCACCACTCGATGGGCGGGCCAGAAGAGCGTCGTGCAAAACAGGCTCGCTCGAGTGCGGCGAGTGCGTTGCCGAGCCGATTATGCCCAGCGTCGGGCAACTGGCCTAATTGATAATAGGAGACCTGCCAGCGCAAGGTCGCCCATCGGATCAGTGCCTTGCGACTAGCGTCCGGCTGGTGTCGGGCAAGGGCACGTTGCAGTTGATAGAAGGCGCGCCAGCGGGGCCAGTGGCGCCATAGCGCACGCAGCGTTATGGCCAGCACGACCCACCAAAGGCTCTCTCGCAGTGCCACCTGCGATGTCTGCTGATCAGGTTGCCGATTTGTCGTTGTCTGAAACGTTAGCGTGATGGCGGGCAGGCTGGCCTGCTCAATCCGGCCGCTTTGGGTATTAAACCAGGGTAGATCAATGGGGGGCAGCTGGTAGTCACCGCTCTGCTCCGCAACCAGAGTCTGGCGCCACTGTCGCTCAAACAGCAGCTTGCCATCTCGGTAACGCTCCTGCTGTTGCTCGCCATCGGGATGTGCCTGTATGCCGCTTGGCTGTTGATGGGCCATCAGGGGGGCAAGCTGTATCTGGCCGCTGTCACCATTCTCCATGGTCAGGGTGAGGATCCGGATCAGCGGTTCACCCACTTCCCCCATGGTGGCCGGTTCAAGCCGCTGGCTCAGGGTCAGCCGGGTGGCCACCGGCGTGGCGGGGGCTTTGTCGACCCGAACCTCGAGTGGTGCCGCGCGGGCCGAGAGTTTTTGCGGCTTGTTCCCTTGCTGCGTGAGCTGCCCCTGCAAGCGGGGTGAGTCGAGGTACCAGAGTCCCGGCGCTTTTGCCTGAATAAGCCAGCTGCGGGTGAGCCTGCCGGGCAGACCAGCCTGAGCGGGGGCGATCCACTCGTCGCTACCGAGGCGACGGATAGTGAAGTGGGCAGAGCTGAGCTCGCTCAGGGCCGGGTTTTGCATGCTGGTAGGCAGCCACAGTGTCAGCCGGTAGATCACCGGCTGGCCGGGATAGAGCGGGCCCTGATGATCAAGGCTGGCCTGCATCTCAAGGGGCGAGGGTGCCTCGGGCTGTGGCAGCGCCGCTGTTTTCACCTCTCTCAATGGTAGGGTGAGCGAGGGGGTGAACTCATTTCCCAGCTTGAGCGGGGCAATCACCACCTCTGTATTTGCGGGGGAGTTGCTCTGGTGCAGCGGGATCTGCCAGCGAGTCAGTTGTTGTACCGGGGTCGTGACCCGGCTCATGGTCACTCTGCCTACTGCAAACTGGCGCAGTAATGGGGTGATCTCCAGTTCGTTGATCTGGCGCTCGCCATCCGCTTCGATGATCAGCAGCCAATCGCTGGGGTCAGCCCCCGGCAGCAGCTCTGCCCTAGGGGGCAAAGCCCAGCAAAGTTGACTCGCGAGTGCGAGCAACAGCCCCCATCCAGCCTGCGTCACCAGGGCTCCTCCACCTTGATAAGGTCTCTGCGCAGCGCCTCTTTGCGCAGTCGCTGCTCCAGCAGCAACACTGGGGGAGAGGGTGGCAAGGGCATTGTTGCTGCCTGCTGAGCTGCCGATGGTTCGGGCTGTTTGCTATTGCTGGTATCGGGAGCGGCGGTCGCTCCACCCTGTAACAGAGAGAGGTTATAGAGCGCATCTTCATGGCCGGGATCCAGTGCCAGGGCCGCCAGATAGGCCTCCTTGGCGGCCGCAAACTCCCCCAGTTGCAGCAGGGCATTGCCGCGGTTGTAGTGGGCGGTGACGCTCGTCGCTTCCTGATAGGCTGCGATGGCTTGTCGGTAGGCTCCGGCCCGATACCAGGCGTTGCCGCGCCAGATCGGATCGTCGAAAGTGCGGGCGGCCTGTTGAAAATTTCCCTGTTGATAATCCTGCATCGCTTGCAGATCCCCCCTCTCTGTTGCTTGCAGATCTTGTGGCGCAAGCAGCTGAGCTCCCACCATCAGCGCCATCATCAACCGGGCGCCGACTCTGGCCAGCAAGGCCAGTGGTAACAAGGGGATCAGCAGCCAGGGGCCAAGATCCAGTGGTGCCGGGGTTAGGGCCGAGGTGGTCGTGGGCAGCGGCGCAAAGCGAGGGATGTCGCTGCCAAGCCACTGCAGCTCACCGCCGAGGCGATTGGCCAGTGCGGCTATGGCCTGACTATCGGGGGCGGGCAACTGCGCGGGCATGCGGGCGGCAAACCCCAACTCATTGGCCGGAATGGCGGGCATGGGGGCCGGTTGGCCGCTGCTGGCGAGCAGAATATCGAGGCGTGCTGACTGGGTGTCGCGGCAGAGAAGGCGTTGTTGGCAGGGCCACAGAGCAGCGATTTGGGCCATCTGATTCTGGGTGAGGTCGTCGGTGATCAGCAGTAGACGCGCTTGTTCTCCAGAGGCGAGCTGCTTCATGGCAAGTTCCACCGCCAGTGCCGGGTTGCTGCCCTGCAGCGGCATGATATCGGGGCGCAAGTCGGGCAGTAGCAGCGAAAGGGCCTGATGATCACGGGTTGGCGGCATGGCGAGGTAGGCGTCGCCTGCGTAGAGGATCAGCGCAATACGCTCGCCCTTGGCGCGGCTCAGCAGCTGCTGCAACTGCCATCTGACCCGGGTCGCCCGATCCGGTTTGAGGTCGGTGGCGGTCATCGAGCGTGACAAGTCGAGCAGCCAGATATCGAGCGGCGCCGCAGGCTGCTGTTGCAGCTCGCCGTGCAGTGCGGGACCACTCAGGGCCAAAATGACGGGCAGGGTTGCCAGCCAGAGCCAGGGGCGCTGAGGACGAGATGCTGGCAGCAGATAAGCCTGCATAGCAGGTGCGAGCAGCGGGGGCTGGCGGCGACGGCGCCACCCTTGCCAGAGCCAGGGGATGAGTGCGATCAGCCACAGGGGGCGGAGCAAGATCAGATCCATCTGCGTGCACCTCGTGTCAGCCAGCTACGCACCATGCGAAACTCCAGCCTGCCGCGCCCTGACGGCAGAAGCAGCAGGCCACAAAGCAGTGCCAACGGCCAGGGGTAGAGCTCGATCACCGGCTGGTAGTGGGCAACGGGCATGGGGGCAGGTTCAAGGGCATTGAGAGTCGCGTTGATGGCATCGAGATCGCTTTGGGTGCGTGCCCGAAAGTAACGCCCCTGGCCTGTCTCGGCCAGCTCTTTCAGGAGCGGCTCGTCTAGTTCGCTGCTGGGATCGGCCTGACCGCTGCCCGCCTCATCATAGGGTTGGATAAAGGTATCGGGATCGGCTCCGACCCCCAGCGTGTAGATCCGTATTCCCTGTGCCGCGGCGAGTTTGGCCTCCTGCAGCGGGTCGGCATTGCCTGCGGTATTGCGGCCATCAGTGACCAGCAGCAGGGCGGTGGGGCGACCAGGATCCCCATGCTGACGTGCCAGCTGGATGGCTTCGCCAAGGGCGGTGGTTCGGCCGACCAGATCAAAATCGAGCTCGTCGCTCAAGGTCAACAGCGCCGGGATCTCCTGAGTGAGGGGAGAGAGCAGGTAGGCGTGATCGGCAAATACGATGAGGCCCACCCTGTCTCCGGCCCGTTTGGCAATCAGCGCCTTGATCTGCAGGCGCACCGCCGTCAAGCGTGCTTGTTGCTCACCGTTATCGAGCATATCAGGGGTGCGCATGCTGTCTGACAGATCCACCGCCAGCAGCAGATCCCGACTCCCTTCATATTGGATAACCGGTTCTCCCCACCACTGGGGGCGGCAGAGGGCAAGAATAAGAGCGCACCAGAGCAGTATGGCGCGCCAGAGCGGCAATCCGGCCTGAGGACGCAATAGCGCAAACCCGGGGTGAGCCAGATAGCCGCGGCGCAGGGGTGGCAAGCCGAAGCGCACCAGCAAGGGCAGCACCAGCGCCAGCGCAAACCAGGGCCAGGCCAGGATCATGAATGCCTCCGCGCGGTTTTACGCCTCGAGCGGGGGGAGAGCTGGAAGAGGAGGGTTTGACCCCAACGGCGATAATGTTGCTGAAGCTGTTCGCACTGCTCGCTAGTCGGGTTCTGGCTGCCATAGAGCCAACTGCTCCAGTGAGACGAGAACTGGCTAAAATCGCTGCCACCGTGACGATCGACGAAGGCGAGCCACGCCTCTCCCTGTAGCTGGCGCGCCTCGGGCCAGCGTTGCAGTGCTTCATGACGCAGGGCCTCCTGTATGCGTGCCGCCAGCAGCGCCGGATCTCCTTCCAGCTGGCGACACCAGCGGCGGTAACGTATCACCCTCTTGGCAATCAGGACGATCAGCAGCAGTAATAACCCTGTGATCAATAGCCACAATAGCGCCTGCACTCTGGGGTCAAGACTCTGTTCAATTAGATCCGGCCCCGGGTGGATGTCTCGCATCAGGGCGGCCAGCGGCGGAGTGATGGCCTCGGAGGCGGGACTGGCGCTGTCGAGTTCGGCGGGCGAGCTCATCCCTGATGACATAACCCCTCCTGCCACTGCTGTTGCAGCGTCTGGCTGTTATCGAGCAGATAGAGGCGCTGCACCAATGGCAACAGCAACTGCTTGCCGTGGGCCAGCTGCTGCTCGGCGGCATGCCGGTAGCGCTGGGAGAAACCGGCATGGCCTCCATCCAGCCAGCCCTGATAGTGCTGCCCAGGCCGATCGATGGCCACTGGCAGCTGGCCATCAGGGGGAAGGGCTGCCTCGAGGGGGTCACGGATCTGCCAATAGTGAATATCGTGGCGGTGGGAGAGCAGTTGCAATTGCTGACAGAGCGCCGACTCGCAGGGTCTGTGATCGGTGATGATCGTCAGCTTGGCACCGTGAGGCAGCTTCACGCCGGACAAGGTGTCGGCCAGAGAGTGAGAAAGCGCCCGGCGGGCCAGCCCTTGCTGATAGTGATGGCAGAGGGATTCGAGCAGGGGCAGCACGCTGCCGCGCTGGCTCTGGTGATGGGGGATAAGCTCGTGGCAGATCAGGGTGTTGTGCTGCTTCTCACCTTGCCAAATCAGGGCTGCTGCCAGCTCGCACCCCAGACGCGCCTTGAGCTGCAGCGTGGAGCCGAAATACATGGCAGGAGAGAGATCGAGCAGCAGCCAGTGCGCCTGATCGAGCTCCTCGCTATAGAGGCGGGTATAGGGACGACCGAGGCGTGCGGTCACTCGCCAGTCGATATGGCGTACCTCGTCACCAGCCTGATAGGCGCGCAGCTCCCGAAACGTGAGTCCGGGAGAGCGGCCCAGTTTGCCGCGTTCGCTGCTGCTTCTGCCTGCGTGAAGTGGCTTCCTGGCCTTGGCCCAGAGCCGGATATTGAGCAGCCGTGGCAGCGACAGGGCGATATCGGGATGGAGGTCCGGCGTTAGGGACATGGCACCTGATCCAGCAGTTGGGCGATCAGGATGTCATTATCAAGATTGTCGGCCAGTGCCTGATAGCTGGGTATAAGGCGGTGGCGCAGCACCGGATAGGCTTGCAGCTGGATATCTTCCGGCAGCACATAATCTCGTCCGGCAAGCCAGGCGCGGGCGAGGGCGGAGCGAGCCAGCCCAAGTGTGGCGCGGGGACTGGCCCCTACGGCAATCAATGGCTCAAGGGCAGGGCAAAGACCGCTGCCCGGGCGGGTGGCGCAGACCAGCTCCACCAGATAGTGCTCCAGTCTGCTTTGCATTGTCACCGCCAGCACTTCGCTGCGGGCACGTTGCAAGGTGGTCTGGCTCAGGGTCACCGGCGCCGCACCGAGCTGTTCGCCGCTGGCGTTGAGCTGCAAGATGGCGAGCTCCATAGTGGGGCTCGGGTAATCCACCATCAGCTTGAGCAGAAAGCGGTCGAGCTGGGCCTCCGGCAGGGGATAGGTTCCCTCCTGCTCGATGGGATTCTGGGTGGCGGCCACCATAAAGAGAGGCGGCAGCCGCCAGCTCTTTTTGCCCACGGTTATCTGGTGTTCAGCCATGGCTTCAAGTAGTGCTGATTGCACTTTGGCCGGTGCCCGGTTGATCTCGTCTGCCAGCACCAGATGGTTGAAGAGGGGGCCTGGCTGGAAAACAAAACTGGCATCCTGCGGGTGAAACACCTCGCTGCCGGTGAGATCGGCAGGAAGCAGGTCGGGGGTAAACTGGATACGGGCAAAGCGCCCTTCGACGACGCCAGCGAGCGCCTTGACGGCGCGGGTTTTGGCCAGCCCGGGAGCCCCTTCGATTAACACATGTCCTTCACATAACAGGGCAATCAGGAGCCCTTCAATTAGCTCCTCCTGCCCCAGGATCTGACTGCCAAGATAGTCCCTAAGCGCTCTGAACTCCGCCGCTGCCATGCGATAAACCCGTTGTTTTTATGGAAGTTGATCTTTTTATACTCCAGTTGCTCCCCAAGGGCGAGCAAAGGGGCCTTGCCGTGCTTAATTTAGTTTCAATCAGCTGTATGAAACTTGTGATTGGATTGTTAAGATGTGGCGCAATGAGGTCAGACCTCTGCCTTTTAAACCAAGGAGCCAGGATGAAACAGCCATTGAAACTGACGACTCGCCAGGGCGAACGGATTGCCGTCGTGGCGGGGCTGCGTACCCCCTTTGCCAAGCAGGCCACCGCCTTTCATGGCGTGCCAGCAGTCGATCTCGGCAAACTGGTGGTGAGCGAGATGCTTGCCCGTACCGATCTCGATCCCAAGCTTATCGACCAGCTGGTGTTTGGTCAGGTGGTTCAGATGCCGGAAGCCCCCAACATTGCTCGCGAGATCGTGCTCGGTACCGGCATGAGCGTCAATACCGATGCCTATAGCGTCTCCCGCGCCTGCGCCACCAGTTTTCAGGCGGTGGCAAACGTCACCGAATCCATCATGGCCGGTACGGTAGACATCGCCATCGCTGGTGGTGCGGACTCCTCCTCCGTGCTGCCTATCGGGGTGAGCAAGAAGCTGGCCCGCGCCCTGGTGGATCTCAACAAGGCGCGCAATCTGCAGCAGCGCTTCAACATTTTGCGCCAGTTGCGGGTCAAGGATCTGCTGCCGGTGCCGCCTGCGGTGGCGGAATATTCGACCGGTCTCTCCATGGGACAGACCGCCGAGCAGATGGCCAAGAGCCACCAGATCAGCCGCGAGGCGCAAGATGCGCTGGCTCATCGCTCCCACACTCTGGCCGCACAGGCTTGGGCTGATGGCAAGCTCAGCGGCGAGGTGTTTACCGCCCATGTGCCGCCCTACAAATCACCGCTGGAGCGGGACAACAATATCCGTGAGAGCTCGGATCTGGCGAGTTACGCCAAGCTCAAGCCGGTGTTTGACCGGGTTCATGGCACAGTCACTGCTGCCAATGCCACCCCGCTGACCGATGGCGCTGCTGCCGTGCTGTTGATGCGGGAAGGTCGGGCGAAAGAGCTTGGCCTCGAACCGCTTGGCTATATCCGCAGCTTCGCCTTCTCGGCCATCGATGTCTGGCAAGACATGCTGATGGGCCCCTCCTATGCCACGCCGCTGGCGCTGGACAGAGCCGGCATCACGCTCAGCGATCTGACCCTGATCGACATGCACGAAGCCTTTGCCGCCCAGACGCTGGCCAACCTCAAGATGTTTGCCAGCCACGAGTTTGCCCGTGACAAGCTGGGCCGCGATCAGGCCATCGGCGAGGTGGACATGGAGAAGTTCAACGTCCTCGGCGGTTCGCTGGCCTATGGCCACCCCTTTGCCGCGACCGGTGCGCGGATGATCACCCAGACCTTGCATGAGCTGCGTCGTCGCGGTGGGGGACTGGGGCTCAACACCGCCTGTGCGGCGGGTGGATTGGGCGTGGCTATGGTGTTGGAGGTTGAATAATGAGCGCTAAGACTTTTTCCCTGGATGTTCGCCATGATGGCATCGGCATTCTCACCATGGATGTGCCGGGCGAGAGCATGAATACCCTGAAAGCCGCCTTTGTGGAGGAGATCCGCACCGTGCTGGCCGAGGTGAAACGCAACAAGGATTTGATCGGGCTGGTGATCACCTCCGGCAAGAAGGACTCCTTCATCGCCGGAGCTGACATCACCATGCTGGCCGCCTGCACCAGTGCCAAGGATGCCGAGACCCTGTCTCGGGAAGGGCAGGAGATTTTCGCCGAGATCGAGGGGCTGACCATTCCGGTGATCGCCGCCATTCATGGCCCCTGCCTCGGTGGCGGGTTGGAGCTGGCGCTGGCCTGTCATGGTCGGGTGGTGACCGATCATGGCAAATCTGTGCTGGGATTGCCGGAAGTTCAGCTCGGTTTGCTGCCGGGCTCTGGCGGTACCCAGCGTCTGCCGCGCCTCATCGGGGTGGCCAAGGCGCTGGATCTGATGCTGACAGGCAAGCAGGTCCGGGCCAAACAAGCCAAAAAACTGGGGCTGGTGGACGATGTGGTGCCGCCGTCAATCTTGCTGGATGCTGCCATCAAGCTGGCCAAGAAGGGCAAACCGCGCCATCAGTTGAAACGGGATCTGCAGGGCAAGGTGCTGGAGACCAACAAGCTGGGTCGCAAGGTGCTGTTCGATCAGGCCAGCAAGGGGGTGAAAGCCAAGACCCGCGGCAACTATCCGGCACCGGAGCGGATCCTCGAGGTGGTGCGCATTGGCGTGGAGGAGGGGATGAAGGCCGGCCTGGCCGCTGAATCCCGCCACTTTGGCGAGCTGGTGATGACTGCCGAGTCTGCCGCCCTGCGTTCCATCTTCTTTGCCACCACCGAGATGAAGAAAGAGGTCACCTATCAGGGGGCCGAGCCGCGCAAGGTGGGCCACGCGGCCGTGCTGGGCGGTGGTCTGATGGGGGGCGGCATAGCATTCGTCACTGCCACCAAGGCGGGCGTGCCGGTGCGGATCAAGGATGTGGCAAGCGCCGGGATTGGCAATGCCATGCGCTACAGCTATGACATTCTGGCCAAGAAGCTCAAGCGTCGTCACATCTTGCGCAGCGAATTGGAAAAGCAGATGAGCCTGCTGACCGGCACCCTCGACTACTCTGGGTTCCACCGGGTGGACATGGTGGTGGAGGCGGTGTTTGAAGATCTCAACCTCAAACACCAGATGGTGAAGGACGTGGAACGTGAGTGCGGTGAGCACACAGTGTTTGCCTCCAACACCTCTTCCCTGCCCATCAACCAGATTGCGGCAGAGGCGGCGCACCCGGAGCGAGTCGTGGGGCTGCACTACTTCAGTCCGGTGGACAAGATGCCGCTGGCGGAGATCATCCCCCACGCTGGTACCAGTGCCGAGACGGTCGCCACCACTCTGGCCTTTGCCCGCGCCCAGGGCAAAACCCCCATCGTAGTGAAGGATGAAGCCGGTTTCTACGTCAACCGCATCCTCGCTCCCTACATGAACGAAGCTGCTCGTCTAGTGTTGGAAGGGGAGCCGGTAGAAGTGCTGGATAGCGCACTGCTGGACTTTGGCTTCCCGGTTGGCCCCATCACTTTGCTCGACGAGGTGGGGATCGATGTGGGGGCCAAGATCTCCCCCATCCTCGAGAAAGAGCTGGGTGGCGAACAGTTCCAGGCACCCAAGGCTTTCGACAAGCTGCTGCAAAACGATCGCAAGGGGCGCAAGAACGGAAAGGGCTTCTACCTCTATGGCAAGGCGGCACCGCGCAACAAGCTGACTGGCAAAGAGGGCAAGAAGATGGTGGACGAGAGCGTCTATGGCGTGCTCGGCATCAAGCCGTCTGCCAAGCTGGCTCGTCAGGAAATCGCCGAGCGCTGCGTGCTACTGATGCTCAACGAAGCGGCGATGGCGCTGGATAGCGGTGTGGTGGCCTCGGCCCGTGATGGCGATATCGGGGCCATCTTCGGCATCGGCTTCCCGCCGTTCCTCGGCGGTCCGTTCCGCTATATGGATACACTCGGGATCGATCATCTGGTTGGTCGTCTGGAGTATTACCAGAAGCGCCACGGCGACCGGTTTGCCCCCTGTGCCCGCCTCAAGGCGATGGCCGCGGAGCAGCAGACCTTCTACTGATAATCGCTGCAGAGTGACCGCAAGGCAAAGAGGCCCGCACACCATGCGGGCCTCCTTCTATGTTGTGGTTTGTTCGGGTTGTACGGCTTGGGCAGCGCTCATGCTGGCAGAAGCAACCGATTAAAAAACGGCCCACCGAAGTGGGCCGTCGAGATATCGGGTCACGGGTCAGATCCCCGGTTTGCGCTCCGGGCAACGACCTATGATATCGGGCGGCAGCTCGCCGTTATCCTGCTCCAGCACTACATCAAACCCCCACAGCTGATGGAGGTGTTTGAGCACCTCATGGCGTGAGTCGCCAAGGGGGATGCGGTTGTGGGGCACATAGCGCAGGGTGAGGGATCGATCCCCCTTCACGGCGACGTTGTAGACCTGAATATTGGGCTCCAGATTGCTGAGATTGTATTGAGCTGACAGGGTGTTGCGCACCTGACGGTACCCCTCGTCATTGTGGATAGCGGAGACCTTCAGGTAGTTCTTCAGATCGTCGTCATCAATGGCGAACAGCTTCATGTCGCGCATCACTTTGGGGCTTAAGAACTGGCTGATGAAGCTCTCGTCCTTGAAGTTCTGCATGGCAAAGTGGAGGGTATCGACCCAGTTGCTGCCGGCATAGTCGGGGAACCAGTATCTATCTTCCTCGGTCGGGTTCTCGCAGATGCGGCGCAGGTCGGTAAACATGGCAAACCCCAGCGCATAAGGGTTGATCCCCGAGTAGTAGCGACTGTTGTAAGCCGGTTGATAGACCACGTTGGTGTGGCTGTGCAGCACCTCCATCATGAAGCGATCGCTCAGCTTGCCCTCGTCATAGAGGTGATTGAGGATGGTGTAGTGCCAGAAGGTGGCCCATCCCTCGTTCATCACCTGGGTCTGCTTTTGTGGATAGAAATACTGACTTATCTTGCGCACTATGCGCACCACTTCCCGCTGCCAGGGCTCCAGCAAGGGGGCATTCTTCTCGATGAAGTAGAGAATGTTCTCCTGGGGCTCTGCGGGGTAGCGCCTGTCCTCCACGCCAGCCGCTTTATGCTGCTTGGGCAGGGTACGCCACAGCTCATTGACCTGAGTCTGCAGATAATCTTCCCGCGCCTTCTGGCGCCGCTTCTCCTCGGCCATCGAGATCTTCTGGGGCCGCTTGTAGCGATCGACCCCGAAGTTCATCAGGGCATGGCAGGAGTCGAGCAGCTGTTCCACCGCCTCGATGCCATGCTTCTCTTCACACTGGGTGATGTAGTTCTTGGCGAACAACAGGTAGTCGATGATGGAGGAGGCATCGGTCCAGGCCTTGAACAGGTAGTTATTCTTGAAGAAGGAGTTGTGACCGTAGCAGGCGTGGGCCATCACCAGTGCCTGCATCGGCATGGTGTTCTCCTCCATCAGGTAGGCTATACAGGGATCGGAGTTGATGACGATCTCGTAGGCCAGCCCCATCTGGCCGCGCTTGTAGTTGCGCTCGGTATGGATAAAGCGCTTGCCGAACGACCAGTGCTGGTAGCCGATGGGCATGCCAACGCTGGAGTAAGCATCCATCATCTGCTCGGCGGTGATCACCTCGATCTGGTTGGGGTAGGTATCCAGCTTGTAGAAACGGGCGACCCGGGCGATCTCCTGGTGATAGGTCTCCAGCAGATCGAAGTTCCAGTCTGGTCCGTCATCCAGTGGCGCTACACGTTTTTCAGTTTCGATCATGTGACCTCCTCACGCCGCTTGTTTCTTGAACAGCTCGCGGAACACCGGATAGATATCCTCGACCTTGCGAATGTGCTCCATCGCAAAGTGGGGGAACTGGCTGGCTACCGACTCATATTCGTGCCACAGGGTCTGGTGGGCACGGGTAGTGATCTCGATGTAGGAGTAGTACCTCACCCTTGGCATGATGTCCCGCGCCAGGATCTCCCTGCACTGCGGTGAGTCATCAGCCCAGTTGTCTCCATCCGACGCCTGCGCCGCATAGATGTTCCACTGGTTGGCGGGGTAACGCTCGTTGATGATGTCGTTCATCATCTTGAGGGCGCTGGAGACGATGGTGCCGCCAGTCTCCTGGGAGTAGAAGAACTCGTGCTCGTCCACCTCCTTGGCCTGGGTGTGGTGGCGGATATAGACCACCTCGACGTTTTTGTAGGTCCGGCTCAGGAACAGATAGAGCAGGATATAGAAACGCTTGGCCATCTCCTTGGTGGCCTGATCCATGGAGCCCGAGACGTCCATCAGGCAGAACATCACCGCCTGGCTGGAGGGAACGGGCCGTTTGACGAAGTTGTTGAACTTGAGATCGAAGGTGTCGATAAACGGAACCGCATCGATCCGCCGCTTCAGCTCGCGGATCTCCTTCTCGAGCAGGGCGATTTCTGCAAAGTGCTCGTTGGGATCGGCGGCCAGCAGGGCCAGCCTATCTTCCAGTTCATGCAACTGGCGTTTCTTGCCAGCTTGCAACGCCATGCGACGCGCCAGCGAATTTTGCAGGGAACGCACCACGTTGATGTTGGCGGGCACCCCGTTGGAGGTGTAGCCCGCCCGATAGGTTTTCACCTCCATTAGCTGATTGAGCTGGGTTTTCTGTAGCCTGGGCAACTCCAGATCTTCAAACAGCAGATCGAGATACTCATCCTTGGAGATCTGGAACACGAAATCATCGGCCCCTTCACCCTGATTGGATGCCTGTCCCTCGCCGGAACCCTGTCCGCCGCCCCCTCCTTTGGGACGGTCAATCTTGTCGCCGGAGACGAACTGGTCATTGCCGGGATGCACCATCTCCCGTTTACCACCGTGCCCCTGATGAAAATGGGGCTCGCCGATATCCTTGGTCGGGATGCTGATGCTCTCGCCCTTGTCTACGTCCTGAATGCTGCGCTTGGAGACAGCATCCGAGACCGCTTGTTTTATCTGCTTCTTGTAGCGGCGGATGAAGCGCTGCCGATTGACAGCGCTTTTGTTTTTGCCGTTGAGCCTGCGGTCGATAAAATGCGCCATAACTCCCCCTTGAACAGTCAGGGTCAGGATGACTTGCGTACCCTGAGATACCATTCGGAGAGCAGTCGCACCTGTTTACGGGTGTAGCCTTTCTCCATCATCCGTTCGACAAAGTTATCGTGCTTCTTCTGCTCCTCGGCCGAGGTTTTGCTGTTGAAGGAGATAACCGGCAGCAGCTCTTCCGTGTTGGAGAACATCTTTTTCTCGATCACGGTGCGCAGCTTCTCGTAACTGGTCCAGTTGGGGTTACGGCCTGCATTGTTGGCCCGGGCACGCAGCACGAAGTTGACGATTTCGTTACGGAAATCTTTCGGGTTGCTGATCCCGGCGGGTTTTTCAATTTTCTCCAGCTCGCTGTTGAGGGACGCTCTGTCAAACAGCTGGCCGGTTTCGGGGTCACGGTACTCCTGATCCTGGATCCAGAAGTCGGCGTAGGTGACGTAGCGATCAAAGATGTTCTGACCGTACTCGGAGTAGGACTCGAGATAGGCGGTCTGGATCTCCTTGCCGATGAACTCCACATAGCGCGGGGTCAGATAGCCCTTGATGAACTCAAGGTAGCGATCGTGCAGCTCTTGCGGGAACTGCTCGCGCTCGATCTGCTGCTCCAGCACATAGAAGAGATGCACCGGGTTGGCGGCCACTTCCGCATGGTCGAAGTTGAAGACGCGGGAGAGGATCTTGAACGCGAAGCGGGTTGAGAGACCATTCATCCCCTCGTCCACACCGGCGTAGTCGCGATACTCCTGATAGCTCTTCGCCTTGGGATCGGTGTCTTTCAGGCTTTCGCCATCATAGACCCGCATCTTGGAATAGATGCTGGAGTTTTCCGGCTCTTTCAGCCGTGACAACACCGAGAACTGGCCCAGCAGTTCGAGGGTACCCGGGGCGCATTTGGCCTCGGTCAGTTCGCTATTGACCAGCAGCTTCTCGTAGATCTTCACCTCTTCCGAGACGCGCAGGCAGTAAGGCACCTTGACGATGTAGACCCGGTCGAGGAAAGCTTCGTTGTTCTTGTTGTTGCGGAACTGCTGCCACTCGGATTCGTTGGAGTGGGCCAGCAGAATGCCGTCAAAGGGGAGGGCGGAGAGCCCTTCGGTACCGTTGTAGTTCCCCTCCTGAGTTGCTGTCAGCAGCGGGTGCAGCACCTTGATGGGGGCCTTGAACATCTCCACAAACTCCATCACCCCCTGGTTCGCTTTACACAGCGCACCTGAGTAGGAGTAGGCATCGGCGTCATCCTGGGCGAAGTGCTCCAGCATGCGGATGTCGACCTTGCCGACCAGTGAGGAGATGTCCTGGTTGTTGTCATCACCGGGTTCCGTTTTGGCGATGGCGATCTGGTCGAGGATGGAGGGGTTGACCTTCTCCACCTTGAACTTGGTGATGTCGCCGCCAAACTCGTGCAGGCGTTTGGCCACCCAGGGGGACATGATGGGACGCAGGTAGCGGCGTGGGATGCCGTACTCTTTTTCCAGGATCTCACCATCCTCTTCGATATCGAACAGGCAGAAGGGGTGATCGTTGACCGGTGAGCCCTTGATGCGATAGATGGGCACCTTCTGCATCAGGGATTTGAGTTTCTCTGCCAGCGATGATTTACCGCCGCCAACGGGGCCCAGCAGATAGAGGATCTGTTTCTTCTCCTCCAGCCCCTGGGCGGAGTGTTTGAGGTAGGAGACGATCTGTTCGATGGCCTCTTCCATCCCGTAGAAATCTTTGAAGGCGGGATAGCGTGCCACGACACGGTTGGAGAAGAGTCGGCTCAGTCTGGGGTTGGCTGAGGTGTCTACCATTTCTGGCTCACCGATGGCGGTCAGCAGACGTTCGGCGGCAGAGGCGTAGCAGGCTTTGTCCTGCTTACACATATCCAGGAACTCCTGAATGGTATATTCCTCTTCTCTCGCTTTTTCATATCGCTGTTGGTAATGCTCGAATATGCCCATAACTTTGCCCTCGTTATAGTCGCTTACCCTGAAAAAAGTGGATGACTGCTTTTGTGTTGTGCGCTTTTAAAGCCTAGTCAACAGACTCCAGTAATCCATCACGGTTGATAGGTTAAATTCTGAAGAAACCTGCCCGATCCTTGTGCGGGGAGGGTCAGTCAACAACACCGCTATGTTACTGACTGTTAAATTATTTTTGCCACGATAGTGAGGTAAATGTCAAAGACATAAAAAATAAATGTTTATGGGAAAGAGGGAACTTATTGCGAAAAGATTAAGGGGTTTGACGAAAGGCAATGGGGCTGCGGGTTGGCGGGGTTATGAATAGAAATACCATTACATGAGCGTCAACGTAAATTGCTTTGTTTGGAGTTTGGACTCTAATTTTTACATTGACGCTACATTTTGAGTGCCATAGATTGGCGATGTGTGAGCAGCAAGACGCTTTAGCAAGAGAGTTGACTGTTGCCTCACCAAGCTCTGTTTAAGCACGTTTCCGTTGGCTTGACCCTCGCAACCGCGAGGGTCTTCTTTTTCTGTGTCTGTAAACGCTTGTTTCTGCTGGTGGCTATTGACGCCGCCAGAACTCATCTAGCAAGGGTAGGCTTGTTGCACTGCCGCCAGGACGCGGGCAAACGGGTGGGCGGCCAACTGGCCTGCGCCTGCCAGCGATTTGGCCTTGACCCGGCTGGTCAGCGGTGTGGCGATACCACACAAAAAACGGGCCAGAACACGAGCATCCACCGAACCTGTCTTGGCAATGAGCGGATCGCACCAGGCGCGGATCCCCGCCTCGTTTGGCATGGTCAGTTGGGGCAGGGGAGGAAGATGTGCCACCTCGCCGCGACAAACCGAACAGTGGCCACAATGAACCGGCGCCACCTCATCGGCAAAATAGCGTGCGAGGCGGTGACTCAGGCACTCATCCGAGGTGAAAAAGTCGAGCATGGCTTGCAGTCTGGCCAGCTCGCTCTGCTCTTTTTGCAGGAACAGGGCATGCAGGGCATTTGCTTCCTGCTCGTTGTCCCATTCCTGACGGGTGATCCGGTAGACCTCGGTCATCTGCTTGCTTTCAAGCTCGATCCAGCCTTGCTGCTGCAGGTAGTCGAGCGCCGCAACCGCCCGCTGTCGCTCCCCCTGATAGCCCTGCCAGAGGGCGTCAAAGTCCATGGTGCACCAACTGCGGGCTTGCGGGGCACAGGCGAACAGCTGCTCCAGAAACTGGCGGCGTTCCGGATTGAAGCGGCTCACTATCTCGCCTTTATCCAGCACAAACTTGAAGCGGTAATCTGCGTAGTAGCTGTAGGCCGGGGTGATGATGCCCGCCATCTCCAGATAGACCAGCAGGGTTTTAAGGGGCAACTGGCGTATATTGGTGTCGTTGGATAGGCGCAGCAGGGTGAATTCCCACTCGTTCCCGCTCTGCTTGATGATGGCAAGGAGCTGGAGGATGGCACTCAAATCCGGCGTATCGCCGTAGACGAAGTTCTCCAGCACCGGCAGCTGGCTCTGGTTGGCCAGCACAATACAGTGCGATGGCTGGCCATCCCGTCCGGCGCGGCCAATCTCCTGGCTGTAGTTCTCGATGGATTTGGGCAGATCGTAGTGAATGACTCGCCGGATATCCGCTTTGTCGATCCCCATGCCAAAGGCGATGGTAGCGACGATGCAAGCCACCTTGCCCGCCATGAAGTCGTGCTGGATCTGGCTGCGCAGCGCCGAGTCGAGTCCGGCATGATAGGCACGGGCGTTGATCCCTTCTCTAACGAGTTGCTCGGCACAGGCTTCGGCGGTGTGTTGCAAGGTGACGTAGACGATGGTGGGGGCCGCCGGATCGTTGGCCAACTCCTGCGCGAGCCAGCCATCCCGCGCGTCGGGCGCCAGGGGAATGACCGCCAGATCAAGATTGGGGCGGTAGAAACCGGTGACCACGACCCCCTCTGGCGCGATGCCGAATTTGGTCTGCATATCCTGAATCACCGCCGGCGTGGCGGTAGCGGTCAGCAGCAATACCTGCGGGATCTTCAGGTCATGGCGATAGCTCGGCAGCTTGAGGTAGTCGGGGCGAAAGTTGTGGCCCCACTCCGAGATACAGTGCGCCTCATCGACGACCAGCAACGAGAGCGGCACTTGCTGGATAAAGCGGCGAAAACGCTCGTTTTTGAGCCGTTCCACCGAAATCATCAGGATCTTGAGCTGGCCATCCAGCGCCTGTTGTATCACTCGTCGGCTCTCCTCCGGGCTCTGGCTCGAGTCGAGGGTAGCGGCGCTTATTCCCTTGCTTTTGAGGAAGGCGAGTTGATCGTGCATCAGCGCCAGCAGCGGCGAGATAACCAGGGTCAGGTGAGGCAGGGCGAGGGCAGGCAGTTGATAACAGAGGGACTTGCCGGAGCCGGTGGGAAAGATGGCTGCGGCACTCTGACCTGCCAGCACCCGGCTGATCACCGCCTCCTGACCTGGCCTGAGTGCGGAGAAACCAAAATATTGGTTGAGCAGGGATGGGATCATGGCAAGGCTCCGCGGCAAATCGGGGATGATAGCACAGCGACGCCGGTCACGGGTGACACAGGAATGGTCGTGAGGGTAAGGGCAGAGAGTGTCGATAAAACGTACAAAAATGGGTGGTTGCGCTGTGGTTAAGGTTTTGTTGCGGTTTTTTGTGATGGAAACGGGATATTTTTTGGTGAGTCTCTGGAAAAAAAAGATGGCGAATGGGATATTCCGTCATGCAATCCGGTGACTGGCGGATCGGCCCGACAGAAGGCTGGCCACAGACACCACATTCGGGCGACAGGGGTCTCCCGATGAGTGGTTGCAGACAGGACTCATGATTCATGCACTACGGTGCTTAGGGACTTTTTTGATGACACAACAACACCCCCTCCTTCGGCTGGTCAATAGCACCAGTCTGGTCAGCCAGATCCTGGTTGGTCTGGTATTCGGTATCTTGCTGGCGATGTTTGCCCCCGAGTGGGCGAAAACGGCTGGTCTGCTCGGCAGTCTGTTCGTTGGCGCACTGAAAGCAGTAGCCCCGCTGCTGGTATTCGTACTGGTGATGGCGGCCATCATTGGTCACAAGCAGGGTCAGAAGACCAATATGCGACCGATCCTGCTGCTCTATCTGTTTGGTACCTTCTCTGCGGCCGTGGTCGCGGTGATTGCCAGCTTCCTGTTTCCCTCCAACCTCCATCTGGTGGCCAATACTGCCGAGATCACCCCGCCAGGCGGGATCACCGAGGTGCTGCAGACCCTGCTGTTCAACGTGGTGACCAACCCGGTCAAGGCGCTGATGGATGCCAACTATATCGGGATCCTGGCGTGGGCCATCGGTCTGGGTATCGCTATGCGCCATGCCAACGAGAGCACCAAGGCGCTCATCACTGACCTGTCTCACGGTGTCTCCGCCATCGTGAAAGCGGTGATCCGCTGTGCTCCGCTCGGGATCCTGGGTCTGGTTGCCTCCACGCTGGCAGAGACCGGCTTTGACGCCCTGTTTGGCTATGCTCAACTGCTGGTGGTGCTGATCGGCTGCATGCTGTTTATCGCCTTTGTGGTCAACCCGTTGATCGTCTTCTGGAAGATCAAGCGCAACCCTTATCCGCTGGTGCTTACCTGCCTCAAAGAGAGCGGCGTGACAGCCTTCTTTACTCGCAGCTCTGCCGCCAACATCCCGGTCAACATGGCGCTGTGTGAAAAACTGCGCTTGCCCAAAGATACCTACGCGGTCTCCATCCCGCTGGGTGCCACCATCAATATGGCCGGTGCGGCCATCACCATCACTGTGCTCGCCATGGCGGCGGTACATACCCTGGGGATGGAAGTGGACATGGCAACGGCCGTGCTGCTTTCCGTGGTTGCCACCGTCAGTGCCTGTGGCGCGTCCGGTGTCGCCGGTGGCTCCTTGCTGCTGATCCCGCTGGCGTGCAGCCTGTTTGGTATCAGCAACGACATCGCCATGCAGGTGGTGGCTGTCGGCTTTATCATCGGCGTACTTCAGGATTCTGCCGAGACAGCCCTTAACAGCTCCACCGACGTGCTGTTCACTGCCGCAGCTTGCATGGCCGAAGATGAAACCTTGCTGGATGTGGCTCCGATACCGAGCCGCGAAGCCTGATCTCGTAACGCTCAGTTTCGCAACACACTTGCGCCCTCTTCGGAGGGCGCTTTTTATTGTTGGCTTTGCTCTCTTTTCCTCCTTGATCAATCTCATTGGCTGATGTGCCGGACATTCTGTCGCCCTTGTCCAGGGCGCTGCCTTATCTTTATCCCTTTGAGTCGTGCTTCCTCCTTCTGTTGTGCGTTACACATCTTTGTCTGTTCTGCTAACAGCCGGTTGCTATGGCTTACCCCAGATCTTCAAGACAATCACAGCATCACAGAAGAATGGAGGTGGCTGGCTGCGGCAGATGAACCCGTCCTATCAGATACGCCATCATGGTTTGGTGAGGGGGAGTAAACGTGTTGGCGATATTGAGCTGCGGGCATGGGGGGTTAATCATGTTGATACCCGACGTGCTCAGTCATGGTGCTTGTGAGCATGCAGATATCCAACAAGGTGGGGGGAGTAATAAGGAGAGCAGGGCAATCGCGGAGGCACAGATTGCAGAGAAAAAAAAGCCAGCCGAGTGTTCGGCTGGCTTTTTGCTATCAGTGGCAGGTGGGGGATTAACCGACCAGCTGATAGAGGATGGCGGAGATGGCGATCATCCCCATCACAGCGACAAATACGTTGCTGATATGGCCCTGATATTTCGCCATGGCCGGTACGCGCTTGATGGCGTACATCGGCATGATGAACAGGATGGTGGCGATGATCGGGCCGCCCAAGGATTCAATCATGCCCAGGATGGAGGGGTTGGCAATGGCAGTGCCCCACAGGGTCAGGATGAAGAAGGCGATGATGAACATCTCGACTTTCTTGGCGTTCGGCTCTTTGCCAGACTTGCGCATGTTCTGAACGATCATCCCCTTCAGGCCTTCACGGGCACCCAGATAGTGGCCGAAGAAGGAGGATACGATGGCTACGAACGCAACCAACGGACCGAAGTAGGAGATGATGGGGCTGGCATGCTGGTTAGCCAGATAGGAGAGCACGGCGATGTTCTGAGCCTTGGCTTCTGCCAGCTGAGCCGGTGTCAGGCTCATAACGCAGGAGAAGACGAAGAACATCACGAAGCCCAGCAGCACCATGGCGGTACGCTTGAGGATGGCATCGGCTTTCTCGACAGCCTGATCACCGTGGTCGCGGCGCTGAGCCAGGGAGAAGCTGGAGATAGCTGGGCTGTGGTTGAAGGAGAAAACCAGTACCGGGATGGTCAGCCACAGGGTAGTGGCGAAATCCTTGGCAGAGGGCACTTGCTCCAGCGCGGCACCGGTCCAGTCCGGGATCAGGTACAAAGAGATACCGGCCAGAATGGCGATCAACGGATAAACCAGCAGCTCGGTCACTTTCAGCATCAGCTTTTCACCGGCCAGCATCACCGACATCATGCCCATGATCAGCACGATGGAAAGGATCCAGCGCGGCGGGGCACTCATCTGCAGCTGGTTGACCATGAAGCTTTCCACGGTGTTGGTGATGCCCACGCCGTAGATCAGCACGATGGGGTAGATGGCGAAGAAGTAGAGCAGGGTGATTAATTTACCGGCACCCACGCCAAAGTGCTCTTCCACCACTTCGGTGATGTCTGCGTTTGGCTTTTTGGAGGAGAGCACGAAGCGGGCCAGACCACGGTGGGCCAGATAGGTCATGGGACCTACCAGCAGCGCCATGACGACCAGCGGCCAGAAACCGCCCATACCCGCGTTGATCGGCAGGAACAGGATACCCGCACCAACCGCGGTCCCGAACAGACTGATGACCCAGGTAGAGTCGCGTTTTTCCCAACGAGTGGTTTGAGTAGAGCGGATCCCTTGCTCTGTTGACGCCGCAACTCCCTGCGTGCCAGTGACTGTGTTTGACATCTATCTCACCCCGAATGTGTGGTTCTTATTAAGTCGGCGCAAGGATACGGTTTTTCTAATCAAAAATGTTGATCAAATTCATCTTTACGGCACGAAAAACCGCACTTTCTTATGGAAATGTGATCAAAACAAGAAAAATTCAATTATTGTTTATCAATTAGCACGTTATTTTAGTGTTAATGATTAAATCTCGCTCAGTCAAATGTGGGGAAATTGTTATTTTGCGAGATGCTGGGCTAGCTGGTTGATCATGCTGGCGGTAGCCCCCCAGATAAAGTGCTGTTGCCAGGGGATCCAGTAGATGGTGTGTGCTTTCCCCCCTCTGTAAAGGGTCAGGGGGATGTGGTTACGCCGATCCAGCAGATGGGTCAGCGGCACTTCAAAGGCGTGATCCACCTCATTCGGACTCAGAATGAGGGGATAGTTGCCATCGAGCAGCCCCAGCACCGGCAGCACCTCGAATCGTGACACCGTATTGAGCGGGTTGAGGGTGCCGATCACTTCAATAAGTCGGGCCGGAATGCCGAGCTCCTCTTCGGTCTCCCGCAGCGCCGTGGCAATCAGGTTCTCGTCGCCGGGATCCTGTCGCCCGCCGGGGAAGCTGATCTGCCCCCCATGATGACGCAGCCGGGGGCTGCGCCGGGTCAATAACACGCTGAGCCCCTCGTCGCGCATCACCACCGGGATCAACACCGCCGCTGGACTGAGCCCGCCAATGGCGAGGCGATGGGCCGGGGCGGGTCGCTGCAACTGGAAGCGGGTCAGCAGTTCGTGGCGATCCATGGCGGGGAGCTCTCCTGTGCGTTGACCTGACAGTGGGGAGGGTTAAAGCGCCGACAGCGGCGGTAGGATGCGGGCGACCTTGTCATAGGTCTCCTGATATTCGCTGTCGGCATCGGAGTCGGCGATGATGCCGCCACCGGCCCAGCAGTGCAGGCGACCCGCTTCGGCAATCAAAGTGCGAATGCAGATGCTGGTATCCATCCGGCCATGCTGGCTGAGGTAGCCGATGCTGCCGCAATAGGCGTTGCGACGCTGGGGTTCCAGCTCTTCGATGATCTCCATAGCCCGGATCTTGGGTGCGCCGGTGATGGAGCCACCCGGGAAACAGGCCCGCAGCAGATCGACCCCTTGCCAGCGTGCATCCAGCTCACCGTGGATGGTGGAGACCAGATGATGTACCGCCGGAAACGACTCCACCGCAAAGAGATGAGGCACGCTGACCGAGCCAGGCCGGCTGACCCGACCGATATCGTTGCGCAGCAGATCAACGATCATCAGATTCTCTGATCTGTCCTTGTCGGCCTGCGCCAGCTCCCGCGCGACTTGCCGATCGGTGGCCGGATCAGGGTGGCGAGGGCGAGTGCCTTTGATGGGTTTGGTTTCGATATGGCGGCCATCGAGCAGCAGGAAGCGCTCGGGGGAGAGGCTCAGCAGCGCGCTCTCAGGCAAACGGATAAAGGCTGAGAAGGGGGCCTTGTTGGCGGTTGCCAGCAGGCAATAGGCCTGCCACTCATCCCCCTGATAGGGGGCGCTGAAACGCTGGGTCAGGTTGATCTGGTAGCAATCCCCCGCGGCGAGATATGCCTGAATGCGGGCAAATTTCTCGCCATACTCGGCGCGGCTCATATTGCTCTGCCACGACCCCTGCAAGGCAAAAGCGGGGGCCGGTTTGGTCTGCTGCTGTTCAAGCCAGGCCAGCCGCTTGGCAAGTCCCGCTTCATCCCCCCAGTGCACCAGTTGCCAGTCGCCGGTCGCCACATTGCGCAGCAGCGCCCAGTCGTAGATGCCCACCGCCATGTCCGGCACCGCGATATCGGCGGCAGCCTGCACTGGCAGTCGCTCGAAGCGGCGGCCGAGATCATAGCCAAACAGGCCGAGGGCGCCACCAATAAAGGGCAGCTGAGTGGCACACAGTTCCAGCTCCCCCAGCAGCTGTTGCTGGGTATGGGCCAGCAGGGTGAGGGGATCTTCGCTGTGTTTGCTGATATTCACCCCGACACGCAGAGTGGTAACCTGGCCACGGGTTTCGAGGGTCGCCAGCGGATCGGCAGTGATGATATCAAAGCCGTTATCGGCGCCGAGTGGCCCCGCCGATTCCAGCAACATGGCCCACGGCTGATGTTGCAGGCGTGCAAAAAGCTGATGGAGTTCAGCACTATGGTCTAGATGATGGATATGAAGTGTTGGCGTCATTTTATGTTACACAGGCAACAGTTTGGTTCCCGAACCCTAGTCGGTGCTGGTGGGCAAGCGTATCATAGGTGTCGGTGACTTAAGAAAAAACTGCCGTGTCGTTCGTTTTTTGCTGGTTGATAGTTTTTAGCCAGCACGTCAGCACGGCCCATCATATGGAAGCCCTTGCCCTGCTCTGTGGCAGAGACAAGGACCAGTGAGGATGATATGAGCATTATAAAAAAACAGGATTTCATCGATTCTATCGCAGATGCCCTCCAGTACATCTCCTATTACCACCCGTTGGATTTTGTTCAGGCTGCCAAAGCGGCGTATGACCGTGAGGCCAACCCGGCCGCCAAAGATGCGCTTGCCCAGATCCTGATCAACTCCCGCATGTCCGCCGAAGGTCATCGTCCGCTCTGCCAGGACACCGGCATCGTGACCTGTTTCGTCAAAATTGGCATGCAAGTCCAGTGGGACAGCGACATGACGGTGCAGGAGATGGTAGACGAAGGGACCCGTCGTGCCTACACCAATCCTGACAACCCGCTGCGCGCCTCCGTGCTGGCCGATCCGGCCGGCAGTCGCAAAAACACCAAAGACAACGCCCCTGCCGTGGTGCATATCGACATGATCCCCGGCAACAAGGTAGAAGTGAGCATCGCGGCCAAAGGCGGCGGCTCCGAGAACAAATCCAAGATGGTGATGCTCAACCCCTCTGACGATATCGTCGAGTGGGTACTGAAAACCGTGCCGACCATGGGCGCAGGCTGGTGCCCACCCGGCATGCTGGGCATCGGCATCGGCGGTACCGCCGAGAAAGCGGCGGTGCTGGCCAAAGAGGCCCTGATGGAGCACATCGACATTCAGGAGCTGATCGCCCGTGGCCCGCAAACCACCGAAGAGAAGCTGCGGGTCGAGCTCTACGACAAGGTCAACAAGTTGGGGATCGGTGCCCAGGGGCTGGGCGGCCTCACGACCGTGCTGGATGTGAAGGTGAAATCTGCGCCGACTCATGCCGCCTCCAAGCCGGTGGTGATGATCCCCAACTGCGCCGCGACCCGCCACGTTCACTTCGAGCTGGATGGTTCAGGCCCCGCCGAACTGACACCGCCGAGACTGAGCGACTGGCCGGAGATCACCCGTGAAGCGGGTGGCAACGTGCGCCGCGTCAACGTCGATGGCATCACCAAGGCCGAACTGGCAAGTTGGAAGAGCGGTGATACCGTGCTGCTCTCCGGCAAGATCCTCACCGGTCGCGACGCCGCCCACAAGCGTATCGCCGACATGCTGAAAAATGGCGAAGGGCTGCCGGAAGGGGTTGATTTCACCAACCGCTTCATCTATTACGTTGGCCCGGTCGATGCGGTGCGCGACGAAGTGGTCGGCCCGGCAGGTCCCACCACCTCTACCCGGATGGACAAGTTCACCGACATGATGCTGGGTGAAACCGGCCTTATCGGCATGATCGGCAAATCCGAGCGGGGCCCGAAAACCGTTGAGAGCATCAAGCAGCACAAGGCCGTCTATCTGATGGCCGTTGGTGGCGCCGCTTATCTGGTGGCCAAGGCCATCAAGAAGGCGCGCGTGGTGGCCTTTGCCGATCTCGGCATGGAAGCGATCTACGAGTTTGAAGTGGAAGATATGCCGGTGACCGTAGCGGTCGACTCCGAGGGTAACAATATCCACGAAACCGGCCCGGCCTACTGGTCGGCCAAGATTGCCGAGCTGGATGGCAAACTCTCCTCCTGAGTGACCGTTTCCGCTGCCGGTTAACGGTATCGGCCCTGTAAAGAAGGCGCGTCCATCCGGATGCGCCTTTTTGCTTTGGCTGGCCTGTTATGGGCTCAAGTTGGCCGTTTGCGGCAAGCGGGTATAAAAAAGGATGGCGTGACGCCATCCTTTTTCCGTTGTGCTTGTGCTCTGGCAGCAGACAGCAGAGCAATCGCCCTTGGCTTAGGCCTTTTTCAGGTAGGTAGCAACCAGTACGATCTGCACGCCGTTGACCTTGCCTTCGATATGGAGCGGGTTGTTGGTCAGACGGATGCCCTTGACCAGGGTGCCGCGCTTGGCGGTGAAACCGGCGCCTTTCACGTCCAGATCCTTGATCAGGGTAACGGAGTCGCCCTCTTGCAGCACGGCGCCGTTGGAGTCAACGGTCGGTACGCTGTCGTCATCTTCGTCAGCAATACCAGCTTCAGCCCAGGCCTTGGCTTCGTCTTCCATGTACATCATGTCCAGCAGATCCTGAGCCCACACTTCACCCTTGCCGGAGAGTGCTTTCAGCTGGCGCCATGCCATCACCTGCACCGCAGGCACCTGGCTCCACATGCTGTCACTCAGGCAACGCCAGTGGTTGACCACCAGGGTATCCGGTTGTTCCAGCTGACCACGGCAGGTGTCACAGATAGCAACGCTGTGATCATCGTCGCTGGCGGGGGAGTGAGGCACCACGAAGGCGGTCAGCGCCTGCTCGGCGCTGCACAGTTCACACTTGGCGCCCGCGCGCGCTTGCAGAATGGCGTTGATGGTCATGTTGTTGGTCCCATAGCTAGTGGTAAAGCGACCCGCGTTGGGCGGGGCGCGTGAAAGAGGGGGCGGAATATAGCATAAAACCCCGCACTTTGTCAGGTCTGCCCTGGCTCACAAGGTTGGCTGTGCTGTTGCGTGGCGCTGATCGTCAGGTATTGAGAGTGCAATTTGAAGCGGGATCGCTAGAATGAGCCTCCTTTTTGACTGCAAGGCAGGGGCATTCGTGCTGGCTCAACGTTTTCAACAACTGGATCGACTGCTCACCCGCAACCGACGCTGGTGGCAATATCAGCCATATCATCATTTGACCATGGCCTTTGCCGATGAGGCGCCCGAACTGGCTGCGCTGCTCAATGGGCTGACGCTCGGCCAGTTGGCAGAGCTCGATGCGGATATGGATGCACTCAGCACGCTGCTTGCCCCCTGGATTGCCGAGGGAGCCGAGCTGCAGCAACTCAGCCAGCTTGCCCCGTTTACCCCGCAGCCCATCACTTGCAGCAAGGAGATGGCACTGCATATGCCGGGGCGCAAGCAGGCCCAGATCGAGTCGTTCACCGCCTGTCTGCCTGCCCATCAGGGCCCCTATCTGGAGTGGTGTGCCGGTAAGGGCCACCTTGGGCGGCTGGTATCACTTCATCGACAGGCTCCGATCCTCAGTCTGGAGTTGCAAGATCAGCTTTGTGACGATGGTCGGCTGCTGGCCGAGCGGGATGGTGCCAATATGACCTTTACCTGCGCCGATGTCTTTGCACCCGAATCGGCGGTGCTGATCGCCCCCGAACATCACGCCATGGCACTCCATGCCTGCGGCGAGCTGCACACCCATCTGCTGGAGCGGGTGGCCGAGCGCGGTGCCCGCGGAGTGACCATCTCTCCCTGTTGTTACCACCTGATCCGTACCAGCCACTATCGCCCGCTGTCAGCCGCGGCCAGCGCCAGCGAGCTGGTGTTGAGCAAGGCGGATCTCAAGTTGCCGCTACAGGAGACGGTGACTGGCGGTGCGCGGATCGCCCGCCTGCGAGAGCAGGAAGTGGTGTGGCGGCTCGGGTTTGACTGCCTGCAGCGTCAGGTGCGCGGGGTGGATGAGTATCTGCCGGTGCCCAATATGCAAAAGAGCCTGCTGACCGGCACGTTTGAGGCATTCTGCGGCTGGGCTGCCGAGCGCAAAGGGATTGTGCTGCCAACAGGGCTCGACTATCCCGCCTGGTTGGAACACGGGGAGCGCCGCTTTGGTGATGTCGCCCGCATGGAGCTGGTGCGCCACCTGTTTCGCCGTCCCCTCGAGATCTGGCTGGCGCTGGATCGCGCGCTCTTTTTGCAAGAGCAGGGCTATCGGGTCGAAGTGGGGGAGTTTTGTGCCAAACCCCTGACCCCGCGCAATATCCTGATCCGTGCCGTGCGTGCCTGACATCCGGCTATTTTGAGCATTTTTCTTGAACATTGATGATGGCTGACAGGTTGAGCCTGTCAGCCATTTTTTTTCATCACGAACAATGATCGTATGGCAGGCCACCTGGCCGTCTCAACTGTTCTAAAAATGGGCGACAGATCATGCTCTGACGTTTTCGTTTGGGTTCTTTTCCTTTGTTTCAGCTGCACTGAATATCACAAGGTGAAATGGCTCACAAATTCTGCTTATTTCTTAATTCTCATCGTGAATTTAGTTGTTGAAACACCTACTCTTGGAACGCATTAATTCAAACAAGGACGATAAACATGTTCAAACCCAAGCGTTGTGCCTGGCTGATCGCTGCCGCCTGCGCATTGCCAAGCTATGCCGCAATGAGTGCAGCCATGAATATTCAACCCGATCCGCAAAATGCGGGAGGATATGTCATTGCGGCCCCGGATCTGGCAGCCATGGAAAAAGCCAAGACGGCCAATCCCATGTATGCAATATGGGCCAAGGCATTGGCCACTCGGTCCAATAAAATCGTTGATGCCATTGAACCGGGTTTGGCAAGCAATCCTGACAACGTAAAACGGGTTGAACGGGTATTTCCCCAATCTGAATGGGAATATTTAACCCAGATGGCAGCGCCGGAATATACTTATGTCCGCTTCTTGCGAGCCATTGGTAAATTCCCTGCGTTCTGTGGTGAATATACTGACGGGCGTGATTCTGATGCGATCTGTAAAAAATCTATTGTGACGGCCTTTGCCCACTTCTCTCAGGAGACCGGTGGCCATATTGCCAAGGAGAACGTCTCCGATAACCCGCTGGGGCTGGAGGAGTGGCAACAGGCGCTGGTGCATGTGCGGGAGATGGGCTGGTCAGAGGGACAGACCGGCTATACCACCGGCTGTGGCCAGAACGACTGGCAGAACAAGAAGTGGCCTTGCAGCACGGGTCAGGGGTATTTCGGCCGCGGCGCCAAGCAGCTTTCTTACCACTTCAACTACGGCGCCTTCTCCGAGGCGATGTTCGATGGCGATGCCTCTGTGCTGCTCAACAACCCGGGGCTGGTGGCGGACTCCTGGCTCAACCTCGCTTCTGCCATCTGGTTCTTCCTCACCCCGCAGGCCCCGAAACCGGCCATGTTGCACGTGATTGATCGCACCTGGGTACCCTCCAAACGGGAAGCTGACGCCGGTATCGGCTATGGTTTTGGCACCACCATCAACGTCATCAACGGCGGCATCGAGTGTGGCGAGCAGAACAAGGACAAGGGGCAGCCGGTCAATCGTATCCGCTACTGGGAAGGGCTGGCCAACCACTACCAGATCCCGATCAAGGCGGATGAGAAGAACACCTGCTGGCAGCAGACTCCCTATGGCAGTCTCAATCTCAACGGCGCTACCGACGTGCTCTACACCAACTGGGATGGCAACTGGAAGTACTATCCGGATCGCCCGGGCGGTTACTCCTTCGAGTGCGAGCTGGTGGGCTTTCAGACCGCTTATTCTGCGCTGGTGCCGGGTGACTACGAGAAGTGCGTGACCAACTTCTACGGCTCCCACGCCAACTGGCCGAAAGTGCGGATCGTGGACAAACTGACTCCACCGCCGGTCGATCCGAGCGAACCCCCCATCGGTGGCAACCCGGCATGGGAAGCGACCAAGGTCTACACCGCGGGCAGCAAGGTGAGCTACAAGGGAGCCGTCTATCAGGCCAAATGGTGGACACAGGGGGATGATCCCGCCAAAGGCGGCCCCTGGGTTGTAGTTCCTGCCAAATAAGATGGCGTAATTTCACTCCCAAAGAGGAGAGGGCGGATAACTCCTTCTCCTCGTTAATTATCAACAGTGCATTACTGAATATTATCTTGTGTTTTTAATGGTGCTTATGTTCTAACTGATAAGGTGAGTTTCTATCTGAAAATTGAAATGAAATAGTGTTGAATCAAAGTTAAGAATAAAGTTTATATTCAGGTTCGTTAGCCACCATAAACTAGCGTCTTATGATGAGCGTAGTGCGTTACTTGCGAATTCATTTTCCACCATAAAATGAAACATCTCATTGAGAATATGAGGAGTATCTTCTCTATTGGTAAACTGTCATTTATCACCTGAAATGGTGAGGTCTTGCTATATCACTCAGCTTTATCTCGGTACATTGTCGCTTATTCCCTTGAGAAAATAGATGTAAACGGCAGGTTTATATTGGTAATCTCTTTGGCTTGTGCAAAATTGCAACGAGGGGGAGAGATGAAGGGGGGTTGTCATTGCGGGGCGATCCGTTATGAGATGCTGACTGCACCTTTTGCGGCCGATTTTTGTCACTGTCGGGATTGCCAGCGCACCACGGGGGCACCGGTCGGGGCCTGGATGGACTTTCACGCCGAACAGGTGCAGTGGTTATGCGGCAAACCGACCGAGTATGCGTCTTCAGATTTTATCCGACGGGGATTTTGCGCCGAGTGTGGCTCCACCCTCACGTATCGCAGCACCCAGTACCCTGACTATCTCACGTTGGCTATCGCCTCTCTCGATAATCCAGAGGCTATTGCGCCAACCTATCACATCCATACTGACAGCCAGCTGCCCTGGTTGTCGATCCAGGACGAGCATCCCCGTTATCGTAAAGGGAAGTAAAACCAAGGTAGCCCCAACAAAGGAGGTTGGCATGGAGCTGGTAGTTATCCGCCATGGCGAGACGCAAGCCAATGCGGAAGGACGGTATCAGGGCGCGCTGGATATCGGGCTCAATGACGATGGCGTGCGCCAGATCTCTTGTCTGGCTGAGAAGGTGGCTGTGGCACAGCAGCCGTTTGATCGGTTGCTGGCATCCCCTCTGCTTCGAACAAGGGAGAGCGCTACCATCTTGTCTCGTCAGTTGGGATTGCCTGTGGAGCTTGTGCCGGCCTTTCGTGAACGGGATGTCGGCCTGTTTGAAGGGCTGACGCAGGCAGAAGCGAGGGATCGCTATCCCGAACTGTGGGCGCGCAATATCACCCGGCGCTGGGCTGACGCTCCTCCCGGTGGTGAAACCATTGATGAGGTGATTGCCCGGGTCTCGCAGGGACTCACGGAACTTGCTTCGACCATGCAAGGGGAGCGGATACTGCTAGTGGCACATGGTGTAGTCGCCAAGGTGATCCGCGCCGTAACGATTGCCGGATTTGATGACTTCTTCGAGTGGCAATTGCCCAACGGCGGCATGCTGTCGGTGAGGCTCTCTCTGGCTGATGGTGACCCACTGCGCTTTAGCCGTCCCCTTGATGCTTGAGTCCACCAAAAGCAGGACGAAAAAAAGCGCTACCGAAGAGAGTAGCGCTGCTTTTTGTGTACGTTGCGGTTGGTTATCTCTGCAGGCAAAGGTTAGCAGTGTCACCAGAGGGCAGGGGCGTGCGCCATCAGGTCGGCTCCGGTTCCTCTTTGCGGCAGCAGTTGCGCCCCTGTTTCTTGGCCAAATAGAGGGCGGTGTCGGCTCGTCTAACCATCTTCTCTACAGTGTCATGGCTGCCCTTGCTGGCGCTGATCCCGATACTGATGGTGAGGGAGATCTCAAGAGCCCCGTCCAGTGCATGGTGCTGGGATTCGATGGCTAGCCTGATCCGCTCGGCGCTGGCCCAGGCGAGCTCGAGGGAGGTTTCCGGTAGCAGTACGATAAACTCCTCGCCACCCCAGCGACCCAGCATGTCCACCTCCCGCAGCTGTTTGCTGATCCGTTTCACCAGACTCAGGATCGCCAGATCTCCCTGCTGATGGCCAAAGGTGTCGTTGACTTCCTTGAAGTGGTCGATATCGATCAGCAGCAGGCTCATGGTATGGCCAAAACGCTGACAGCGCTGCATCTCGGCGTTGACCAGCTCGTTGAAGCGGCGCCGGTTGGCAATGCCGGTGAGGGGATCCGTGGTGGCGGCGACCTTCAACTCCTCCACCAGTCGGGCTCGCTCCGAGATATCCCGCAAGATGGCGGTCATCTCGGTGGTCGGGCCCAGATTGATCTTGGCGATGGTCACCTCCAGCGGAAATTCGCTGCCGTCTCGGCGCAGACCCATCACCGAGGCGCGGGCGTGCATCGGGCGCGAATTGATGGGGGAGCTGCTGAAGGCTTTGAAATAGGTCTCGTGATTGGCGCGAAAACGCTGTGGCAGCAGGGTTTCCAGCCGCTTGCCGAGATAACTCTCGTCGATCCCGAACATCTCGCAGGCGGCGGTATTGATAAGCTCGATGCGTGATTCGCTGCTGACACTGATGATGCCGTCATAGGCGGAGTTGACCACCGCTTCGAAGCGACGGCGACTGGTGGTGAGCGCCTCTTCCAGCTGCATCCTGGCGGTGATGTCGATGGCGGTGACGATGATCCGGTTGATCCGGGCTTGCTCGGGGATGATTGGGGAGAGAATAAAGCGCCACCAACTGGTGCGCGAGAGGCTGTCGATTGGCAGCTCGCTCTCGAGCCCTGTCTGCATGCGCACACACTCGTGCATTGGCGGCTCGATGGTATTGGTGATGTAGCGGGGAAACATCTCGCTCAGCTGTTTGCCAATGCTGCCAAGGACATCCAGCTCGAACGCCTTGGCAAAGGTATCGTTGGCAGAGACCAGCACAAAGTGATCATCCTTGTCGAGGCTGAACACCGCCACGGCGGCGCCGATGGCGTCGAGAGATGACTTTATGTCGGCATGGGAACCCTGTGTAAACATGCGACCTCCACGGCGAATAACATATTGATATTCAGTATAGTGTGGTCGTTTGGCTAACTACTCTTCGATATCCAGCAACACCAGAATGGCGCTGTCGCCGCCCCATTCGCGGGGAGCCTGATGGAAGGCGCGAACATTGGGGTGCTGGGCCAGCCAGCTGGGAATGCGCTGCTTGAGAATATGTTTGCCGATACCGTGCATCACCGAGGCGACGTGAATGTTCTCTTTCTGGCAGAGGGTGAGCAGGGCCGCCAGCTCCTGTTTTGCCTGCTGCTGGTTCATGCCGTGCAGATCGAGATAGATCTCCGGCGGATAAATGCCCCGCTTGAGCTTTTTCAGCTCAAATTTTGACACATCTTCCCGCACGTAACGGGTCGGCCCATCATCGTCGAGATGGGGCTGATACTCATCGCTGAAATAGTGGTCAACCCCAAGCTTTTCGCGGGTTTCGCGCAATTCGCGTTTCTGCTTGACCGGGCGTAACTCGGCCCTTATGGTATCTTGCTTGATTTTCCGGGTACCTTTTATCGCATCGCGGAACAGCAGGGTTTCCTCGTCTGTCGGTGAGGGCGTTTTTTTCATCAGATGCTCATGTATTAGGTATGCGTCTTGCCCGCAACGTAAACGGGGCTCGGGCCGGATATTACTCGACTTGGAGGTGGATTTGGACAAGATATTTATCGATGAGGTGGTTGCCGAGATGCACACCATCCAGGACATGTTGCGTTGGGCCATGAGTCGTTTCAACGACGCCGGGATTTTTTACGGTCATGGAACCGACAACGCCTGGGATGAAGCTGTGCAGCTGGTACTGCCCGCGTTACATCTGCCACCGGATGTAGACCCGGCGATGCGCCACTCCCGTCTGACCAGCAGCGAGCGTCACCGCATCGCCGAGCTGATTATCCGCCGCGTACAGGAGCGGGTACCGGCCGCCTACCTGACCAACAAGGCCTGGTATGCCGGTTGGGAGTTCTACGTGGACGAGCGGGTGCTCATTCCCCGTTCCCCCATTGCCGAGATGGTGGCCAACCGTTTCGCACCCTTCCTCAAACATGAACCGACCCGGATCATGGACTTGTGCACTGGCTCCGGTTGCATCGCCATCATCATGGCCCACGAGTTCCCGGAAGCGGAAGTGGATGCCATTGATATCAGCGTTGATGCGCTGAACGTGGCCGAGCGCAATATCAACGATCACGGGCTGGAGCAGCAGGTCATTCCGATCCGCTCCGATCTGTTCCGCGATCTGCCGGCGGGCGACAAGTACGATCTCATCGTCTCCAACCCGCCTTATGTGGACTCCGAAGATATGTCGGATCTGCCGGACGAGTTCCGTCACGAGCCCGAGCTGGCGCTGGCGTCCGGCTCCGATGGTCTCAAGCTGACCAAGCGTCTGCTGGCCCATGCGGCAGATTTCCTCAAGGATAACGGTGTGCTGGTGGTCGAAGTGGGCAACAGCATGATCCATCTGGAAGCCCAGTTCCCCGAGATCCCCTTTACCTGGGTTGAATTCGAAAACGGCGGTCACGGCGTCTTTGTGATGACCCGTGACGAGCTGGTGCAGTATCAGGATCATTTCGCCATCTACAAGAACTAAGCAGGAGCGCGCATGGCAGGGAACAGTTTTGGTCAACTCTTTCGGGTCACTACCTTTGGCGAGAGCCACGGCCTGGCGCTGGGCGCCGTGGTCGATGGCTGCCCGCCGGGGCTGGAGATAAGCGAAGCGGATCTGCAGGGGGATCTGGATCGGCGCAAGCCGGGCACTTCCCGCTACACCACGCCTCGCCGTGAGCCGGATGAGGTGAAGATCCTCTCAGGAGTGTTTGAGGGCAAGACCACCGGCACCTCCATCGGGCTGCTCATCGAGAACACCGATCAGCGCTCCAAGGATTACTCCGACATCAAGGATCTGTTCCGGCCGGGTCACGCTGACTACACCTACCACCAGAAGTATGGTCAGCGGGACTATCGCGGCGGTGGTCGCTCCTCGGCACGCGAGACCGCGATGCGGGTGGCTGCGGGTGCCATTGCCAAGAAGTACCTCAAACAGGTGCATGGCATTGAGATCACCGGTTTTCTCTCCCAGCTCGGCCCCATCAAGGCTGAGGCGTTTGACGCGGTGCAGATCGAGCAGAATCCCTTCTTCTTCCCCGATGCGGGCAAGCTGGAAGAGCTCGATCAATACATGCGTGACCTGAAAAAAGAGGGCAACAGTATCGGTGCCAAGGTGCAGGTCATTGCGCGCAATGTGCCGGTGGGTCTCGGTGAGCCGGTGTTTGATCGTCTCGATGCCGACATTGCCCACGCCATGATGGGCATCAATGCGGTGAAAGGGGTGGAGATCGGTGACGGCTTTGCGGTAGTGGAGCAAAAAGGCTCCGAGCATCGTGACGAGATGACCCCGTCAGGCTTTGCCAGCAACCATGCGGGCGGCATTCTGGGTGGGATCTCGTCGGGTCAGGATATCGTGGTGAGCATGGCGCTCAAACCGACTTCCAGCATCACTGTGCCGGGCAAGACCATCAATACCGAAGGCGAGGCCATCGAGATGATCACCAAGGGTCGTCACGATCCTTGTGTCGGCATTCGCGCCGTACCCATCGCCGAAGCCATGCTGGCGCTGGTGTTGATGGATCACCTGCTGCGCCATCGCGCCCAGAATCAGGGGGTGTTGACCCATACCCCGCAGCTGCGCTGATCGCTATTGCTGCTCATCGACTGATCGCTCCCTGTTCGGGGAACAAGTTCGACAATACCAAAAAGGCGACCTTCGGGTCGCCTTTGCTATTTCAGGTGGCGGCTTATCCCGTCACTGCTTGCGGAGGGTGCGGGTCAGCAGATCCGCGGCGCCCGGATCGGCATTGAGGCGACACCTGGGAGGCGAGAACTTGTTGTGGGGTTTGGGCAAGGCATGAATGGCCTCGTTGACTTTGAGGATCTGCTCTTCGCTCATGCTGTTTTTGGCAAACATCAGGCTGACCGGCTGATGGTGCAGCAACAGCTGACAACTGATAAACCCCTCGGCGCCCAATTGGGAGAGCCGATAGCGTGCATATTGCCACTCCATAATGATGCCATCGAGACGGCGGGCCAGCAGCAGTTCGATTAGTCGATCATCGGCATTGTACTCGGTCGCCCCCTTGAGGGCAGGACACTCGTCCATTTGATGAATGGGGCGAGTACCGCGCAGTTTGCCAATTTTGAGATCCTTGTTGTGGCACAGTTTGGACAAGGTATCGAGCTTTCCCCAGCGATCCTGATGGCCTGGAATCGGGTTATTACTCAACAGCACATAGGCGCTCTGGCGATAGGGTGCAGAGAAGCGGGCATACTTCTGCCGCTCCGGTAGTGGTAGTGCGGCCATCGCCACATCCAGCTGATCGTGCTCCACCAGATGGAGTGCCCGCGCCCAGGGGATCTCACGAAATTTGGGGGCAAAGCCCGCCTGGGTGAGGATCTGGCGAGTCAGGCTGACATCCAGCCCGTCCAGCTCACCCCGGTTGTTGATTTGACTGAAGGGGGGCCAGTGGCTCCAGGCCACGGTCAGGGTCTGACTGGCCTGCAGGGAAGGGGTCAGCAAAAGCAGCAGCAGGCAGAGCTTGGCCTGCCAGTTGCCGTGGGGACGATATTGCGTGCTCATAGCTTAACCTCGTTATTCTGCTTTTTGTTCTCTGCTATCCCGTGCGCCTGCGACCCGCGCATCACGATGGCGGGACAGGTAATAAGTTATCAGTTAATAGTGTGGTGCGTGCTTCACTGGTCAACGGGATTATTCGGTGGAGAGCAGAGGGCTTTTCTGTGCGTGCTGGGATGAGCATCACATTTTTCTCGTTTATCCGGCACAACTCCGTTAGACTGCGCCCCTATTCTTTCCCCTTTGCTCTGCTCCCCGGGGAAATCGTTGTGTTCTCAACAGGCCCGAGTCTGGCGAGATGGCATCGGCTCAGCAGAGGAGCCCCATCCCGGATTGTCGGCGCCCCTATCCCTAGCAGGTAACTATGAGTTTTACTTCCCTCGGTCTGGCCGAACCCTTGTTGCGTGCCGTTGCCGAACAAGGCTACGACACCCCGTCTCCCATTCAGCAACAAGCGATCCCCGCCGTTCTGGCTGGCCGCGATCTGATGGCGGCGGCCCAAACAGGGACCGGCAAGACCGCAGGCTTTACCCTGCCGATGCTGCAACGTCTGATGGAGAGCAAGCGCAAGGTCTCTCCGAACCGCGTCCGTGCGCTGGTACTGACCCCGACGCGCGAGCTGGCCGCCCAGGTGGGCGAGAGCGTGCGCAACTATGGCAAGCATCTGCCCCTGCGCAGCCACGTGGTATTCGGTGGCGTGAGCATCAACCCGCAGATGATGGCGACTCGCCGTGGTCTGGACGTGCTGGTGGCCTGTCCGGGCCGTCTGATCGATCTCTACAACCAGAACGCCGTCAAGTTTGACGAGGTGGAGATCCTGGTACTGGACGAAGCGGATCGCATGCTCGACATGGGCTTTATCCGCGACATCCGCCGCATCCTGACCCTGCTGCCGAAGAAGCGCCAGAACCTGCTCTTCTCCGCCACCTTCGCCGATGAAATTCGCGAGCTGGCCACTGGCCTGCTGGACAACCCGGCTGTCATTGAAGTTGCCCCGCGCAACAGTACCGCCGAGCGTATCGAGCAGCTGGTGCACCCGTGCGACAAGGCCAACAAGATTGCCCTGCTGAGCCACCTGATCTCCAGCAACAACTGGCAGCAGGTGCTGGTCTTTACCCGTACCAAGCACATCGCCAACCGCGTTGCCGAGAAGCTTGAAAAAGACGGCATCAGTGCTGCCGCCATTCACGGCAACAAGAGCCAGGGCGCCCGTACCCGCGCGCTGGCCGGTTTCAAGGATGGCAGTGTGCGCGTGATGGTGGCGACCGACATTGCGGCCCGTGGCCTCGATATCGACAAGCTGCCGCAGGTAGTGAACTTCGAGCTGCCGAACGTGGCGGAAGATTACGTGCACCGTATCGGTCGTACCGGTCGTGCCGGCGCGGCCGGTCACGCCATCTCCCTGGTTGCGGCCGATGAAGGCAAACTGATCAAAGCCATCGAGCGTCTGACCAAGCAGAACATCCCCTGCGAGCAGGTGGCTGGTTTTGAAGCCTCCCGTGAGACCCTCGACAACATCGCCCGTGGTATCGGCGCGCCGCTGCGCAAAGAGCCGCGCGATCCGAGTGAGCAGCGCCGTGCGCCGCGTCAGCAAGGTCAAGGCCAGCGTCAAGGCGCCGGTCGTTCAGCCTCCAATGGCAATGCGGGTGGTACACGTACCGGTAACGGTGGCAAGCCCAAGCCGCAAGGTGGTCAGCGTCCGGCTGATGGCGCTGGCAAACCGGCTCAGGCCCGTCGCCCCCGTCGCTCTACCCACAACCAGTAAGCGGCTCGGGAGCCTCTCTCCCCAGCTGATCGGTTGATCTAAAAAGCCCTGCCAATCTGGCAGGGCTTTTTGTTTTTTCA